>CANHRV010000014.1 GCA_947463395.1 Opitutia bacterium
ATTGCGGACGCGTGCTCCTCGAGCACCGACGCATGCACCCACGGGATCAACTTTAGGATCAGCAGAATCCACCGCAATTTTCGTACGGTAACCAGGGTCGCGTGCCATCGCAGCGATGCGCACGGTTTTGTCTCCAATTTCTGCTACCTCGAGTTCGAGTAAACGACGAACGAAATTAGGGTGGGCACGAGAAAGAACGAATTCGCGGCCTCGTTGGGAGTCCTCACGGATTTCGAGAAGTAAGCAACGAATGCGGTCACCGGTACGGAATTCTTCACCTTGGCAACGTTCGGCACGAGTTAAGACAGCCTCGGCTGAGCCTAACTCAACCACGACATTACCACGCTCGGTTCGACGAACGACGCCCGTAACAATATCGCCGACCTTATCTTTGTACTCTTTGAAGACCTGGTCTTTTTCGATTTTACGAAAACGCTGATTGAGTAGCTGTTGGGTGGTTTTCGCTGCGATACGTCCAAGATCAGCCACAGCAATAGGACGGCGAATTTCATCACCTACTCGTGCATTGACATCGAAAGTAACCGCCATGACGGGGTTCATTTCACGCTGGGGATCCGAAACAGCATCGGTCACGGTGTAGACCGCAAAAGCTTCAAGTTTGCCCGTTTGGGGGTCGGCTTTAACTTCAATATTTTGACCCGCGAGAACGGATTTTTCGACCGAGGCTTTGATGGCTTCGGAAATCAAGATGCAGGCTTCATCTTTGGGAATATGCTTCTCTTTTTCGAGGTATTGCAGGTAGGGTTTAATGTCTACGCTCATGGTGATACGGTGGGTGTGTTTGGAAAAGGGGGACAAAAAAGGCGGGTCCGGATTGGACCCACCTTAATGAAAGGTGACTAACTTTTGATTAAAGAGGGACGGGCTCACTGTCAAGCGGTATGCCGGGATGGTCTAAGTATGTCTTCGGCTTGCTCTAGTGATAACTTAAGGGAATCTTCCCCGCATGGCCGATGATAAGGTAATTTTTACCATGACGGGAGTGACGAAACACTTCGAGAAGAAGCCTGTTTTTAAGGATATCTCACTCTCCTATTTTTATGGAGCTAAAATTGGGGTCTTGGGTCTAAACGGCTCAGGGAAATCCACGTTGCTGAAAATCATGGCAGGCGAGGATACAGAATTTGATGGAGAGATTAGTCGAGTGGCTGGATATACCCTCGGCTACCTCGCTCAAGAGCCACGATTAAATGAAAATAAAACCGTGGCGGAAAATGTTCAAGAAGCGGTGGGGGAGATGAAGGCTTTGCTCGAAGAGTATGACGATACCTTTATTAAGGTTTCAGAAACAGATGATGCAAAAGAGCAGGAAAAAATTTTAGCACGGCAGGCCGAAATTCAATCCACACTCGATGCTCGTGGAGGTTGGGATTTAGATGCTCGTATTGAAATGGCAATGGACGCTTTGCGTTGTCCCCCTGGAGAGGCTTTGGTATCGTCACTTTCTGGTGGAGAAAAACGGCGCGTGGCACTCTGTCGCCTATTGCTGATGGAGCCCGACGTGCTCTTACTTGACGAGCCAACGAATCACTTGGACGCCGACACGGTGGCTTGGCTCGAGCGCCATTTACAAAATTACAAAGGCACTGTCATTGCGATTACGCACGATCGGTATTTTTTGGATAACGTCGCGGGTTGGATTTTGGAATTGGATCGAGGGCGAGGCGTGCCTTGGAAAGGGAATTACTCATCTTGGCTTGAGCAAAAACGAATTCGTTTAGAAGCGGAAGAGAAGCAGTCCGCTGCCCGTCAGCGTTCGATGCAACGCGAGCGCGAGTGGGCGGGTTCTTCGCCCAAGGCTCGGGTAGCTAAAAACAAAGCACGTCTTCGAGCTTACGAACAAATGCTTTCCCAGGATCAACTACAGGTAGAAAAGACGGCGGAAATTTGGATTCCTCCTGGTCCTCGTTTGGGTGGATCCGTGATTGAGGCCAAGGGTTTGATGAAAGCCTATGGAGATCGAGTTTTATTCGAAGAGGTAAACTTCACTTTACCAGCGGGTGGTATTGTGGGGATTATTGGACCGAATGGTGCTGGTAAAACCACACTCTTTCGTCTCCTCACAGGGCAGGAGAAACCCGATAAAGGTACATTGATGATTGGGGATACCGTAAAATTAGCACACGTGGATCAAACACGCGATGCACTTCCCGCGGATAAAGCTCTCTGGGAAGCGATTTCCGACGGACAAGAAATGGTGCACTTAGGTAAAGTCATGATTCCTGCTCGTGCCTACGCTGCTCGATTTGGTTTCACTGGCGATGTTCAACAAAGAAAGGTCGGTATTATGTCAGGTGGGGAGCGAAATCGCATTCATTTGGCTCGATTGATTAAATCGGGAGCCAATGTTCTGTTGCTCGATGAACCAACCAATGATCTGGACGTGAATACAATTCGTGCCTTAGAGGACGCACTGGAATCTTTTGCTGGGTGCGCGGTAATTATCTCACACGACCGATGGTTTTTGGATCGAGTGGCCACGCATATCTTAGCCTTTGAGGATGAAGGTAAGATTACTTGGCACGAAGGTAATTACGGCGATTATTTGGAGGATCGTCGTCGCCGATTGGGAATCGATGCCGACACTCCACGTCGCCCGAAATACCGACGTCTTACCCGTTAAAACGATTCGCTTTTACCAAGCGGTATTGCCATTCCTCAACCTGCGTGAAGAGGTGGGCAAGCTGTGTGTTCGTCATGCGCCAACGCCAATTTCCTTGTGGTTTTCCTGGGGTATTAAATCGTGCCTCGGAGCCGAGTTCGAGTAGGTCTTGTGCTGCGATGATAGCACAGATACCAGGGCTATCGAGAGCGGCTTGAGCAAGGTCTTTAGCTGGATGGCGAATTTGACCGAGTGCTTCTTTGAGATGGTAGTGTTCTTCGGTGCTTACTGTTTTTATCCATCCTTCAACGGTGTCGTTGTCATGTGTTCCCGTGTAGACAACTCGATCAGCAGTAATGTTAGCAGGGTGGTGAGGATTTTCGGCGGGATTACTAAAGCCAAACTGTAAAACAGCCATGCCAGGAAGGCGGGCAGCTTTTCTTAAAACATCAACTCCAGGTGAAAGTAGTCCTAAATCTTCAGCGACGAGTGGCAGGTCTCCTAAGGCTTTCGTAAAGGCTACCCCAGGTCCCTCACGCCACTCGCCTTGTCGAGCATTAGGTGCATCGGCGGGCACGCTCCAGTAGTCACAAATTCCTCGGAAGTGATCGATGCGAATGACGTCAAAAAGTCTTAAGTCGTGATGCACGCGCGATTGCCACCAAGCGAAGTGGTCAGCAGCATGTCGGGGCCAATCGTAAAGAGGGTTGCCCCATAACTGGCCGTCCTCTGCAAAGTAATCAGGAGGTACGCCAGCGACGAACTTGGGTCGTTGCGATTCATCTAACTGAAAAAGTTCAGGCTTCGCCCAAAGATCACATCCATCCGAAGAGACATAGATGGGTTCATCGCCGATGAGCTTAACTCCCCGATGACTTGCATAGTTTTTTAATGCGAACCACTGCTCTGAAAAAAGAAACTGTAATACGGCCGCCTGTTGATAAAGTTCTTTATCAGGTTCACGCTCAGTCCAGAGACTGGGTGCCATAAACTGATTTTGGATGCGTAGGGCAGAGAAGCGACACCAGTCATCCAGCCAGCTTTTTTCATTACGACAAAACTCTTGAAAAGCGGAATGACCTTTAAGCAATTTAACTCCGCGTTCCGCCGCTTTTTGTAAGGCTGGCCTTAATTCATGCCAGAGGCGTCCATAATCGGTATCTTCATCGTCGGTTCGTTGAAGAGATTTGATTTCGTCTTCGGTGAGAAGATGACGATGACGTAAATCCTGCAAATCTAAGAGATAGGGATTTCCGGCAAAAACAGAGAGTGCCTGATAAGGCGAATCTCCAAATCCCGTGGGGCCAAGAGGGCAAACTTGCCACCAGGTGAATCCAGCTTGTGCGAGAAAATCAACGAAGTGTCGGGCACCAGCACCGAGTGAGCCAACGGGTCCATTTCCAGGAAGGGCAGTGAGGTGTAATAATACACCAGCTGTCCGCTCCGGGAAAGCGCGGCAGCGAAACTCCTCGGACAAATCAGACATCTCAACGAATCTCGACGTGATTTTTTGCTCGTAGCTCCGCTAGCCAAATTGCCACAGCCTTCTTCATTGATTCGGTGCGAACTCGTTCTTCGACTTCCGTTAAAATTTGCGGATCGTCTAAGGTTGCTGGTCCAGCGACTTTAAATCCATCACGTTTCAGGATAAACCAGACTGATTTACCACCTTCGACATTAAACTGTATTGGCTCAGAAATTTCACCATCTTTGAGGTTACGAATCACAGCCACAACACGCTCATTAAGGTCCTCGAGGTTTTTCCATCCAGCGTTGCCACCTTGACTGGCGAAGTCATCACTGCTGACAGCTTCGGCAATTTCAGCAAAAGTGGGATTGGTTTTATTAGAGAGGCTTTTGATTTTATACTTGGCGACGAATCCAGGTAATTTCTCGGGATTTTTAAATGCCTCGGAAAGCTCATGTACTTTAGTGGCAACTTCTGTGGCGGATTCAGCTGCCCCCTCTGTGATGGTAATTTGTCGGAGTTGAACGCTGTCCTTGTAAATAAATTCAGCCTGATGTCTGGTGAAGTATTCCTGAATTTTTCCTGGCCCTACTTGTCTCGCTGTCTCACGAATTTTACCGACCATGTATTCAAAAATGATACGGTCTTCCACGATTTTCCGATAAGCCAGAGGGGTGATTCCTTGCGCTCGAAGTGTAGCGATAAAGCGATTGCGATTGCCAGCAAAGTCACGACGAACGGTGTCTTCAATTTCAGCGTCGATGTAGCTTTGAGGAATCATGCCCGAATTATTTTTAAATTCGGCAATGACCAATTGGCGATCAGTGGCTGATTTTAAGGTTTCGTTAGCAATATCATCGATGGTTTTATTAAACTCTTCATCGGATTTTGATTTTTCACGAATTTCCTTAGCAAAGGGGGCAACTTGTTGACGAAGTTCGGAGAGCGTAATGGGTTGTCCGTTAGCACTGCCAGCAATACGCTCTGAATTCATTTCCGTCCAACGTTTGGCAGCGACTTCCTCGAGGCTTTGATCGCTGGTAGGGGCTTTTGTTTCAGCCTTCACCGTAAAGGCCAAGCAGAGAAGAAAAGAGTGAAACAAAGCTTTCATTGGCTGAAGGGTTGCGGGAGACGATGCAGGAATTGACGAATCTCTTTAAGTTTCCGCAGGGGGTCCCTTGCGGTCAAGCGGGGAAAGCGATTTCCCACTAATACTGGCTCAAATTGCCCTTGATTATTGCATTGTTGGCAACGTAAGAGGGAATCTTGACTGCTGATGTTCGACACTCCTTTGGCCTCCCCAAGGCAACGAATTTCAGCGAGTTCAAGTAATGCTTCAGCGGCGGGTGGTAATTTTCCGAAACGATCCGTCAGGCTTATTTTCAAATCGGCAATTTCTTGAGTATCAGTGGCGAGTGCTATTTTGCGAAAAGCCTCGATGCGTAAACGAGTTTCGGGAATCCAATCAGAGGGTAGAGTGGCCGTGAGTGGGTGGGCGGACTCTTCCTCTTCGACTGGGGCGACTGAACCGCTGAGACTGCTGAAGGAGACGAAATCGAGATTCACTTCACAGCGTTCAACGAGGGCTTGTTTTTCTCCTTTGGCTTTCGCCACGCTACGACGAAGGAGTTGGCAATAGAGTTCAAACCCAACGGTAGAAATATGACCACTTTGTTCAGCCCCGAGAATGTTGCCAGCTCCGCGGAGTTCTAAGTCGCGCATAGCAATTCGAAATCCTGCACCGAGTTGGTTGTATTGCCGAATCGCCGAGAGGCGTTGGCGAGCGCTTTCCAGGACAGCGGTGTGATGATGTAAAAATAAATAGGCGTAAGCTTGTCGATTAAATCGACCGACTCGTCCGCGTAACTGATAGAGTTGGGCTAGTCCAAAACGATCAGCGCCTTCAATAATCAAGGTATTACAATTAGGAATATCGAGGCCGGTTTCGATAATGGTCGTGCAGACGAGAACATCGAATTCACCCGCAACGAAGGCGGCCATGGTGTCTTCCAATTCACCTGCACCCATTTGGCCGTGTCCTACGACGATTTTAGCTTGAGGAATTAAAGCACGAAGTCTTTCCGCTACCGATTGAATGGTTTCGACGCGATTGTGTAAGTAGAACACCTGTCCGCCACGATTGAGTTCAGCCTTAATAGCATCCCGCACACATTTTTCATCATAATGACGAACGACGGTGCGAATCGGTAATCGTTCGCGCGGAGGAGTTTCGATAACGCTGAGATTTCTTGCTCCCAAAAGTGCTAAATAAAGTGTCCGAGGAATAGGAGTCGCACTCATCGCCAAGACATCAACCTCAGTCCGCAGACGCTTGAGTCTTTCTTTATGTCTAACGCCAAAGCGGTGCTCTTCGTCGATGATTACTAAACCGAGTTTAGCAAAAGAGGTTCCGTCGGAAAGGAGGGCATGAGTGCCTACAACGATGTCTACTAGGCCAGCCGCTGCTTTGGCACGCACTTGGCTCTTTTGTTTAGCACTGCGAAAACTGCTCAACAGTTCGATTGAAACAGGCCAGCGACGAAAACGCTCTCGGAAGGTGGCGAAGTGCTGTTGAGCTAAAACTGTCGTGGGGGCTAAAATGGCTACCTGGTATCCACTAAGGACGCTTTTGAATGCCGCCCGTAAGGCTACTTCCGTTTTTCCAAACCCCACATCGCCACAAATCAAACGATCCATAGGAGTGGGTTGTTCCATATCAGCTTTGCATTCGCGTATCGCTTTCGCTTGATCCGGTGTTTCGCGATAAGGGAATGATCTTTCAAATTCACCCATCCATGGGTTTTCGTGGTCTGGCAGATGAGCGAGACCAGGCTTGGTGGTTCGTTCAGCTTGTAGACGTAGAAGTTGTGTGGCTAAGTCGATGGTTGCTTTCTCCACTTGCTTGCGAGAGCGCTCCCAGCCTCCTCCACCTAATTTTGAAAGTTTAGGTAAACCTCTGCCGATACCGATATAACGAGACAATAAATGAGATTCGCGTAAGGGCAGATGGAGTGTTGCTTTTCCTGAAAATTCGAGGCTGACGTAATCTTCGGTGCGTCCGTTATTCTCAAATGGGCGAATTCCTCGATAGAGACAAATACCTTGGGTTGCATGAACGAGAAAATCGCCTTCGGAGATTTCGCCAAAATCAAGGGCTCGTCCAATCGCTGGCTGTTGGGCGGTTCGCCGACGAGGCAGGGTTGCGAGTGGACGATTTTTTCGTCCGAATAACTCGCGCTCCGTCAGTAGAATGATTCCTTGTGCGAGCGGTTCAGGAAAGCCTTGTGCAGGAAGAACGAAACCTCCGCTAAAACGTGCTTGGATTATCTGTGGAGTGAAATCATCGAAAGCGAGTTCTTTGACTTCTTGACGTAATCTTTCGACCGAACCTTCAGTGTCGCCAGCTAAAATACAGTGCTTTCCGTCACGACTTTGCCGAGCGGCCTCTTTCATTAGTCCCAAGCGATTGGACAGTAAGTCCTTCTCTTTCCCAATCCAAAGCGTATCAGCACTTCGTGAGAGAAAAGGTTTATTTTCCCAATCGGCAAGAGCGTCATCGGTATCTTGTAGGCTGAGAAGGTTTAAATTCGATTCCCGTAATTCTGGTAGGTTCGTTTGCTCAAAAACTTCATTTACCCCGACTAAAAGAGTCTCTGGAGGAAGGTGTCGGTAAAAGGGAGCAAGGTCTTCAGGTGAAGCATCCTCTTTGGGCGCACAAATAACAAGGCCTTCCATTTCTCCTTCACTGCGTTGGGTTGCGGGATCAAATGGTCGTAAGGATTCGACTGTTTCACCAAACAAATCTAACCTCACCGGCATGGTTGCGTTAAGAGGATAAACATCAACGATTCCACCACGTAGGGCAAATTCCCCTGGCTGTTCACAAAGAACCTCGTGATCATAACCAAACTCCGTGGCTAACTTTTGTGCGCATTCCTTAATGGAGATTCGATCACCTTTGCGAATAACCCATTCTCGCTGTTGTATTTTTTGTTGAGAGGGAGCGGCTCGTAGAAGGGTCGGTGGAGTGCAGGCAATAATTAAGGGTCTTTGCGAAGTATGATTTCCATGTCTTAAGGCAGAAAGCACTCCGAGCAAATCGCAGTCGGCTTCGAAGGTGGGAATCGCGGCATCGGGTTCGGTGAGAATTTTTATTTCCGCTTTTGCACCTTTGAGGGTTGCTAAAAGAGAAGCGGTTTCTTCGGCAAAGGTTTCGGCAGCTCCAAGGTTAGAGGCGATTAAAACGAGAACCTTGTGGTCGGCGCTTTCGGCACAGGCACAGGCTGACCAGGCATAAGCCGGGACCCCTGTAAAAGCTCGTTGGAAAGTTTTAACCACTCTCCCATCGAGCGAGGGAATGGCGAGGGGTCAAATCGAAGCCACTCGCTAAACTTACTTTAAGCCAAACCGAGTCGCAAATTCTTTAGCCAAGGCTTCGTAAGCCACGGCTCCAGGAGAATGCACGTCGTATTGGAAAATCGTTTTTCCGTGACTGGGGCACTCGGACAGGCGAATGGTCCGCGGAATCATGGTTTTAAGCACTAAATCAGGGAAATGTGTTTTAACCTCTTCCATTACTTGGCGTGAAAGATTAGTCCGAACATCATACATCGTTAACAGAATTCCTCCAATCGCCAAGGTGTCGCTAGCGCCTGCGGACTTCAATTGATCGACCACGCCGAGGATTTGCCCTAGGCCCTCCATCGCAAGGTATTCAGTTTGTAAGGTGACTAATAAATAATCTGAAGCCGCGAGTGCATTCATCGACAGCATGCCTAGGGCAGGTGGGCAATCGATGATAATGGCTTTATATTTTTGCGAGGATACGACGCTCGCTAAGGCATTACGCAATCGCGATAAATAGTTTTCGGATTGGGATAACTCAGCTTCAACTGCAGCTAAATCGACTTCAGAGGGAATGATGTCTAAATTTTCGGTCGAGGTTGCAACAATCATATCCTCGGCTTTGGCTTCGCCGTGAAGTACTTTGTAGAGTGATTTTCCTGATGTCTTTTCTAGGCCAAGAGCACTCGTGGCATTGGCTTGGGCGTCGAGATCAATGAGTAAGGTGCGTAGACCCATTCGGGCTAAACCAGCAGCCAGATTGACCGCGGTAGTGGTTTTACCCACTCCCCCTTTTTGGTTGGCTATGGAAAATACTTTTGTCACTTCACGCATCCTCAATCGGGCGTTCAACTTCAGTGGGGGCGTCGTAATCAACGCCAGTTAATCCGAAGCCGAAGTTTTTTAGGAAGTCAGATTGGTACCCCGCAAAGTCTCCGTACTTTTCCAAAGTTTCCGTGGTTACGGCAGGCCAAACATCGAAAACGGCTTTTTGAATTTCTGGCATCATTTCCCAGTCGTCAATGCGCACGCGACCTTTCTCGTCGAAGTTAAGCGCGTTGCCATTGTACATTTGTTTTTCAAAGAGACGCTGAATCTGTTCGATGCAGCCTTCGTGGTTGCCTTTGGCCTTCATGATTTTGAAGAGCAGTGAAACGTATAAAGGCACAACGGGAATGGCCGAACTTGCTTGAGTGACCACGGCTTTGTTGACGGAAACGAATGCACGGCCGCGATGCAGTTTCATGAGGGCATCAATCTTTTGGCTAGCTCGCTCCAAATCTTCTTTCGCTTTTCCGATGGTGCCATCTTTATAGATAGGCCAAGTGACTTGAGGTCCGATGTAAGAATAGGCCACGGTTTGACAGCCAGTCGCAAGGACTCCGGCTTTATCCAATTCTTCCATCCAAATTTCCCAATCTTCTCCGCCCATCACTTTCACCGTGTGAGCAATTTCTTCAGCATTGGCCGTCTCTAAAGTTACATCATTAACCACTTTGCGATCGGTGTCTAAATTCTTTGCGTGGAAGGGTGCCCCCGTCGGCTTGAGGGTTGATTTGTAGGTTACTCCATCGGGAGCCGTACGACGAGGTGAAGCGAGAGAGTAGACAACGAGATCCACTTTGCCTCCGGGCATTTTCTTTTTAATCGCCTCAATCGCTTGTGCTTTCATTTCTGCTGAAAAGGCATCCCCATTGAGAGAGACGGCTTTCAGTCCTGCTTTTTTTGCCTCGGCATGAAAAGCGGCGGTATTGTACCATCCAGGGCTTCCTGGTTTGTCGCCTTCACCATTGCGCTCGAAGAAAATGCCTAAAGTGGCGGCTCCCGATCCAAAAGCTGCCGCGATGCGGGAGGAAAGTCCGTAGCCAGTTGAAGAGCCAATCACTAAAACCGATTTGGGTCCCCCTTGGAGGGCTGGACGCGAGCGAACGTAGGCAATTTGCTCACGAACATGGGCCGCACAACCCTCGGGATGAGAGGTAATGCAGATAAAGCCACGAACTCGGGGTTTCAGTATTTGCTGGGACATAGTCAGAGACTTAAAGCGCGGTGGCTCGACTTCAACCTGTTTTTGTTCCTCTTGCACCCCAAGCCTGATTCACCTTGGGTGAGTTATGTTCAGTTCTAGACTTTCCTTTGCCGATTCCACAAATGCCTTAAGTAAAGCCAAGGAACGTCGACGTCTCGCAGGTTTACCTATCCTCGATTTAGCCGATTCAAATCCGGCGAGTGCTGGGTTTGTTTGGTCGCTCACGGAACTCTCCGCTCTCCTTCGTCGCGAGGGAATCCAGCGTCAAACTCCAGAGGCTCATGGATTATCTAACGCTCGAACAGCCATCGTGGATTATTATTTAGCTCGTGGAGTCCGACTCACGGAGGATCGGATTTTTCTGACCGCTAGTACGAGTGAAGGATATGCTTGGTTGTTTAAGCTGCTTTGTAATCCAGGTGACGAAGTTTTAGTTCCCGAGCCTGCTTATCCGCTTTTGGAAGTTATCGCAGCATTGGAAGGAGTAGTGATTCGACCCTATCGCCTAGTGCAGTTAGCGGGAGAGTGGGTGATTGATGCCAGCACCTTGACGGCGAGTCGACAAACACGCGCCATTCTTTGTATCAACCCTTCGAACCCTACGGGGTCTTTTGTCGGACGAAGAGATCGGGATTTATTAAGAGCCTTTGCACTCAAAAACAGTTTAGCCATTCTGTGTGATGAAGTTTTTTTAGACTATGCTGCAGAAGGCGTAACCTCTCCAGGAACATGGGCTGGAGAAAATCAAATCGCCCATTTCGTACTCAGTGGACTTTCCAAGGTGGCACTCACTCCACAATTAAAAGTGGGTTGGATTGTTGTCAGTGGTCCACGTGACACCATTCAAGAATCATGTCGTCGGCTAGAGCATATCGCTGACGCTTTTCTCTCGGTTAACACTCCTGCACAACTCGCCTTACCTGATTTGCTACGTCGAGCAGGCCCGATACGATCGGCCATTAGTGCACGGGTGAAGCAAAATGAAACCACTCTTAAAAATTGGGCCGAGCGTTCTGGTCATCGTTGCACGGTATTAAATCGCCCCGCTGGCTGGATGGGTATTTTAGTTCTTCCTTCAGGGGTTGCCGAGGAGAGGTTTCTCTTAAATGCCCTCGAGGAGGGTGTTTGGGCACACCCTGGTTATTTTTATGGTATGCCGACAACAATTCCCTCTGTTATTTTGAGTCTTTTGCTCAATCCTCTGCAATTTGCCGAGGGATTAGAGGCTTTAGACCGTGCTTTGAAGCGTAGTTAGAGGGTTTACTTACCGCTTGCCAATCGGCTGGGCAGGTGTTTGCTCCGACCTTCCAAAGGAGCTAGAAACACTATGTCACGCATCTGCAGCATCACCGGCAAACGTCCCGTCAAGGGCCGCCGTATCGTTCACCGCGGTCAATCCAAGAAGAGTGGCGGTATCGGTTTCCAGTTAGTTAAACAAACCAAGCGCGTCTTCCGTCCTAACGTTCAACGCATCCGCGTTCTCCAGCCCAACGGCTCGGTTAAACGTCAATGGGTCTCGGTTAAGGCAATTAAAGCTGGTTTGGTTACCAAGGCCTAAGAATTATCTATTGGCATCAAAAAAGGCCCGTTTTCACGGGCCTTTTTGTTTGGTTGAGCAAAAGAAACTACCCGATTAACGAGCGAAAATTTTTTGAATCAGGTCGTTATGCCATAGTACACTGATCCAAGTCGCGAGGGCGATGACGATGGTCAGAAACACCGCAGCACTTCCCATGTCTTTGGCTCGTTTGGCGAGCGGGTGTCGGTCGAGGGATATGTGGTCGGTGTTTGCTTCAATCGCTGAATTGATCAACTCGACAATAAGGATGAGTTGTAAGACCGAAAAGAGAAGGGCTCTTTCTAGGGCGGTGACAGGAATAAACCATGCGATCACGGAAAGGGGAACGACGACGATCAATTCTTGCTTAAAGGCATGCTCGTGTTCAGCGGCAGCTTTTAAACCATCCCAGGTGTAGCGGAGAGCGTTAATCAGCCGGCCGAGTCCGCCTTTCGACTTCATCGATTCTCCGTAGTTTTTGGGCTCTTGCATATTATTTAAGTACTGTAATTCGGTATTTTAGGCCAAAGCAAAGGGATTTTTAGCCTTGAAAACGCTTGCCAGAGAGGGGTGCTGCCCTAGGTTTCGTGGTTCCCTGTAAGGAAAACCACTATGCGCGACGACTACCTGCAAGATGCTCGTAAAATTATCACCGACCCCAACATTCTCATTAATGTTGTCTCCAAACGTGTGAAACAGCTCCGCGCCACGGCTGAACGTCCTCAAGGTTCGCCTCCCAAATACAAGCACCTTTTGGGTGGAGATCTCTATGAAACCCTTTCGCCTGAAGATATCGCCTTACGCGAAATTATTGAGGGTCGAATCACTTGGGCCTACGCTGAAGAGGATCAAAGTAAGGTCTAAGGCTACGGTCCGCAAAGTTGTTTGGTCTTTGGCGGTTAGCCAATTATACCACCATGGCTAAACGCAAAGAACAGTCGCTCCCAGAAATTAATAATCCCAAAGCGGGTCGAGATTACTTTATTGGGCAAACTTTCGAAGCGGGTTTGGTTTTACTCGGTACGGAAGTGAAATCGCTTCGTCTCGGTCGAGCGAATATTGCCGATGCTTTCGTTCGGCTCACTCCTCGAGGTCCAGTCTTATTTCATGCCCACATTGCGGAGTACGATTTTGGCAATCATCACAACCACGATCCTTATCGAACTCGTCGTCTTTTGCTAAATGCGGCTGAGATTGCACGAATAACGGAAGCCGTTCGTTCAGGTGGTTCGACCGTTATCCCTTTGAAACTTTATTTTAAGCACGGTTTGGCGAAGTGTCTGATTGCGATTGGTAAGGGAAAGAAACAACACGATCGTCGCCAAGATATCAAAGAGCGAGAGGCGAAGCGCGAAATCTCCCGAGCCATCCGTCGACGTCAGTGAAACCTCCTTTGCACATTATTTTAATCCGTCCAGAGATTCCTCCCAATACAGGGAATATTGGTCGTCTTTGTGCAATCACGGATTGTCGCTTGCATCTGATTCACCCTTTAGGATTTTCCTTGGACGATAAACAATTGCGTCGAGCTGGAATGGATTACTGGCATGAATTGGATGTTCATCATCACGATAACTGGGAAGCTTTTTTACAATCGCCCCATCGTCCTGCACGCCTCTGGCTTTTAACCACGAAAGCAAAGCAAGGATTGTGGGATGTGAATTTTCATCACGGTGACGGCTTAGTTTTCGGTAACGAAGGTTCTGGTGCGCCCGCCGAAGTTCATACTTGGATGGGAGTGGAGCGCTCTATTAAAATTCCCCAGTTTAACGATTCTTTGCGTTCTCTAAACCTATCAACGGCTTGCGGTATTGCGACTTATGAGGCTTTGCGTCAGATTAAGCGTCTAAATAAGTAGGAGCCAATTTGCTTTTTTGAGGGGTTCGGCGTTGGTAAGATATGGACCGAATCGCCTTGATTAGACAAACAATTGCTCCCGCTCGGCAGCGTTTACTATCTCATCCGCTCTACGCCTCGATGGCCTCACTACAAGATGTGCAACGCTTCATGGAGTTTCACGTCTTTGCGGTTTGGGATTTTATGTCGCTCTTGAAGCGACTGCAACGCGACCTGACTTGTATCGATTTACCTTGGATTCCAGTCGGTGATGCCGAAGTTCGTTATTTGATTAACGAAATTGTTTGTGGAGAAGAATCAGATGTTGATCCGCAGGGAACGCGCATCAGCCACTTTGAACTTTATCTGCGAGCGATGCAACAGGCGGGTGCGTCGACTCAGGCGGTGACAAATGCCTTGGCGAGTGTGAAAGCCAAAGCTTCCACTTCCTCCGCTTTGCAATCGGCAGGAGTGCCTCGCGGAGCGGCAGAATTTTCTGCCCATACTTTTCGCACCGCCAGTGCCGGGAAAATTCATGAAGTGGCTTCAGCTTTCACCTTTGGCCGAGAGGATCTCATTCCTGATATGTTTCATGAATTTGTCGTTAAACTCAGTCGAGAGCATCCAGGAAAATTAGATACTTTCCGTTATTACCTTGAACGACATATCGAGGTTGATGGGGGTCACCATGGGGCTATTTCCTTGCGCATGGTGGAGCTTCTCTGTGGCCATGATGATCAAAAGTGGCAAGAAGCTGGGCAAGCCGCCCTCGCCGCGATTGAGTCGCGACTCAAACTATGGGATTCGATTCTCGCTCCCGCGGGAAATTAATCGAATTGCTTTAGCACCTCTACGCCGACTGCATCGGCACGAAGACGACCTTCCTCGGTGAGACGAAAGAGTTCGCCGTTTAGTTCCATTAATCCTTCTTCCACGCAATCAGCGAAAAGGCTTAAAACCCCTTGCGGGCAGGGTGTTTTAAATCTTTCGGCCAATGCAAACGGCGAAACGCCAGCATTTAATCTCAATCCAAAAACAAGCGCATCAGATAAGTAGTCAGCCGACGAAAGGGATTTGGTTTGTTCTCGGCGAGGTTGGTTTTGCTCAATGCCTTCCATCCAACTTTCAAGGTTTGCAGGATTAGTCCAACGCTGACCTTGCCATTGTGAGGAGGCTGATGGGCCATAGCCAATCCAATCTCCCATTCGCCAAGTGATGAGGTTGTGTTCACAGGCGTAACCTTCTTTCGCAAAATTTGAAACTTCGTACTGAGCGTAACCTTTTTCTTCCAGGTATTGCCAAGTTTTGCGATAAAGGTAGGCTTCGCGATCTTTATCGATTTTGATTTTTCCCTGACTCATTTTTACAAACAGGGCGGTGTCCTCTTCGAAAGTCAGGCAATAGGTTGAAAGGTGTTGGGGATTTAAATCCACTACCCGTTGCAAATCTTCCAGCCAACGTTGTTCATCTTGTCCGGGAATTCCGAAGATGAGGTCGAGGTTTCGACTCGCAAATTTTGTAGACTCGATAGCCTGCCAAGCTTCGGCAATTTGTTTTGGTGAATGCCTTCGGCCCAGTGTTTCGAGAGTGCCCTCATCGAAACTTTGAACGCCTAAAGAAACGCGAGTCACGCCTGCCTCCTTTAAGGCGGCGAGTTTATCGGCACGTACCGAGGAGGGTGCCAGCTCAACCGTCCATTCCTGAGGTTTACCTGCTGCTTGAGTGAGTGTCTTGCCCAGTCGATAAAGATCCTCGGCTGGCAGTAAACCTGGAGTGCCACCTCCCCAAAAAGCCGTATCTACTTTGCCTGGGGGATGGAGCTTTAGTTCTTTCTCTATCGCCGAGAGATAGCGATCAATGTCTCCGCGTTTGGGTTGCTCTTGGTAAAAGGCACAGAAATCACACGTCGAGGCACAAAAAGGCACGTGAAAATAAATCCCCCGACCAGGGTGTGTGAGAGTAGAGTTCATTCTAACCCTAACTGCTTGCGGCCTGATTCTGAAATCATGCGCGGATTCCAAACCGGGTCCCAAACGATAGCGACTTCAGCACCCTCCACTCCCGCCAGTGCTTCAATTTTCGATTTTGCATCAGCGGCGATTACAGGACCCATCCCGCAACCTTGTGCGGTCAGAGTCATTTTTACTTTCACTCTTTTACCACCAGCACTTCCTTCTTCTAATTC
>CANHRV010000015.1 GCA_947463395.1 Opitutia bacterium
CCCGTCCTTTCATTTTCGATCACCGCAATGGTGTTTCGATTATTGATTTGGAAAAATCCCACGCGTGCCTCGCAGCCGCTGCGGCCTTCCTCGAAGAGGTGTCAGCCAAGGGCAAAGAAGTTCTCTTCGTTGCCACCAAACCCCA
Organism: Opitutia bacterium; assembly: GCA_947463395.1. GTDB lineage: Bacteria > Verrucomicrobiota > Verrucomicrobiia > Opitutales > UBA953 > UBA953. The sequence continues at coordinate 146 of CANHRV010000015.1, forward strand.
AGCCCAAGAAGTTGTCCGTCAGGCAGCCAAAGCCACAGGCATGCCCTTCGCGGTTAATCGTTGGCTCGGTGGAACGTTGACCAATTTTGCGACCATTAAGAAGTCGCTCGATTCTTATCGTAACTATCTGCGAATGGAACAAGACGGTTCCCTCGCGAAGATGCATAAAAAAGAAGGTGCTGCTGTCCGTCGCGAGATGGCTCGTATGCAACGCAACTTCGAAGGACTTTTAGAATACCGTGAACTGCCTGCCGCCATGATTGTCGTTGATACAAAACATGAAGCCATCGCGGTGAATGAAGCAAATCGCTTGAAGATTCCTGTAATCGGTCTTTGCGACACGAATTCCGATCCTTCGGTTCTCCAGTATCCTATCCCAGGTAATGACGACGCAGCTAAGTCGATTCGCCTAGTTGTCGAAGTACTTACGCAAGCGGTACAAAATGGTATTGCACGTCGTAAAGTTGAACGCGATCCCCGCAAGACGGTGACTCCTGTAACTCGTGTTGAAACCAGCGAAACGGTTCAGCCCGAGGTGACCATTTCATCTGAACTTTTGGCGGCGAGTGATGGTGCTGATGCGGATGAAGTTCCTGCGAAGGGCACGAAAGCTCCTCGCGCTCGTAAGTCCTCCAAGTAATCCTCTTTATGTCAGCTATCACTGCACAGACCGTGAACGATCTGCGCCAGCGCACGGGTGCTGGTTTAATGGATTGTAAGAAAGCTCTTACGGAATCCCAAGGCGATATGGAAAAAGCCGTGGAAATTCTCCGAATTAAGGGTATCGCAACTCGGAATAAGAAAGCCGATCGCAAGGCGAGCGAAGGTATCATCGCTGTCAAAGTGGATGACTCCGGTAAATCGGCTACCTTGCTTGAGTTAAATTGCGAAACCGACTTCGTCGCGAAGAACGAAGCCTTTGTGGCTTTGGCTAAAGACTTAGTTGGTCAAGCCGCTCTGGTGGGCGTTGATAACTTGCTCGACCAACCTTACCATGCGGACAAGTCCCGCAAAGTGAATGATTACTTAAACGATCAGGTCACAAAAATTGGTGAGAATCTAAAGGTTTCTCGTGTCCTCAAGTTTGAAGCATCGGGTAACGGTCGCGTGTCTGCTTACGTACACACGGGAGCCAAGATTGCTGTTCTGCTCGAACTTTCGACTAAGTCTCCAGCGGGTGCCGCCCATGCCGAAGTGGCTGAATTCGCCCGTCAGATGGCGATGCAGGTTGTCGCAAACAACGCCCGTTTCGTTCGTCGTGAAGATGTCTCAGCTGAAACCGTAGCCAAGGAACGTGAAATCGCTCTCGAGTTCACTAAATCCGAAGCGGATAAAGCGATTGAGGAAGTGAAGCGTATTATCGAGGACTACAAGGGTCAGTTGGTTGAGCAAACGGCGGCGAATAACGCCGAAGCGATTGCGGAATTGAACAAGCGCTTGGCCGTAGCTGACAAACAACTCATCGCTGCCGAGGGTCGCAAAAAGTCGCAACTGTCCAACATCGAAAAGATTATTTCGGGTCGCGTGGATAAGTACTTCGCCGAAGTCTGTTTGCTCGAACAAACCTACTTCCGTGATGCGGACAAAAAGATTGCTCAACTTTTAACCGAACTTTCCAAGAAAGTCGGAGAAGAGGTTTCCATCGTTCGCTTCACACGCTACCAAGTGGGTGAAACGGCCGCGGAATAAATCGTTCGATAGACTCGATTATTAAAAGGCTGATTTTCTTCATGAAAATCAGCCTTTTTTGGTCCATCACATTTGACAGCAGGCTTTGTTAAAATCAGTCTTATCGCATGTCATTTCGTTCTGATATTTTTTGGCGAAGTGCATGCGGAAATTGTCCAGATTGTGGTAAGCCTCTTCGTTTTGCAGATTCGTCTACGCTTTTTCAGCGACTGAGTAACATCCCAGACACCTGCTCAAATTGTGGTTTGGTCTTACGTCGCAAAGAAGGTTTTTTTCTAGGTGCGATGGTCTGGAATTATGGACTGATTGCTTTTGGTGTTCTGCCCATTGTGCTCTTCAGTGTAAAACAACAGTGGCTATCCATTGATTCAGCGGTGAAACTGGCAATAGCGGTGGCTCTGCTTTTGCCTCCTTTTATCCATGCGCTGGCCTGGCGATTCTGGTTGGGAACCTATTACGGGTTTTTACCCGATCAACTCCCCTCAGGCGGTCGTCGGCTAGATGATTAGTCTAGCGATCGCGTTTGGCCATACTCGCGACCAATGCACAGAGAAAATCCATTTTGCCCTGACAGGATTGCAAGTGTTGCATTGCTTCTTCGGTGAGATCTTGCACGCGTTGCTCCGTTGCTTTGGTGCCATGCAAACTCACAAAAGTAAATTTTCCATTATGCGTATCAGCCCCAACGGGCTTACCCATCTTTTCAGTATTACTGCTTTGATCGAGAAGATCATCGACAAGTTGAAAAGCCACTCCCGCAGCTCGGCCGGCACGTCGACAGTGTTCAATGTCAGATTTTGAAGCCCCACCAATCATCGCACCCATAGCCAAGGGAGCGGCAATCATTGCAGCCGTCTTGCCATGCAAAATATACTCTAAACGTTGCGACTCATTTCCTTGAGTGGAGGCACGCATATCCTCGGCTTGTCCACCGACTAAAAGGGTAGAGCCCGAAGCGACAGAAAGTTCCACGATTAACTGACGGGCTAGTTCGGCATTTGAGGCATAACCTTGAGCTAAAAGTTGGAAGGCGAGAGGAAGAAGAGCATCGCCCGCTAGGAGGGCAGTGACCTCATCAAAGGCTTTGTGACATGATGGACGACCACGACGAAGGTCTGAATTATCCATGCAGGGTAAATCATCATGGATGAGGGAATAAGTGTGAATGCACTCCACTGCCGTGGCAGCGAATCGAGCCTCGGGTTGATTGGCAAAGGCCTCCGCCGCAGCCAAGCAAAGGGTAGGGCGAAGTCGTTTACCACCCGCCTGCATCGAATAACGCATCGCGGTATGAAGGCGTGTAGGATGAGTGTCAGCTGGAGGAAGAAGAGTATCAATCGCTCTCTCGGCTTTCTGGACGAAGGCCTCATACTGTTTTTGAAAAGCCGTTGCTTCCATTTTTATTCAGCCGAAGCAGAGGATCCTAAACGAAAGAATGTCGCGGTTCGACCGACGCTACCGATTACTTCGCTCTGTGTGAGTTTAGCGAGCTCTTGTGCTTGCTGTTCCATTAAATCTCTTTCCGCCGTAAAACGCACTTTAACTAAATCAGCATTCTTGAAGGCATCGTTTAAAAGTTTCGCGATACCAGGATTGATACCCGCTTTGCCGACAAAGACCTTGGGGTCGAGTGTTTGAGCCAGACTGCGTAATTTACCGCGCTCAGCACCCGTCAGACTGGAATGTTCATCATGCATGACTTTTTATTCCAAAGCCGCTGAGGAGGGAGTCAACGGGCTAATCCTCTTGAACCCTGTTCAAACTTAGTCTGTTTGTCCCAAAATCAGCTTAAATTCATAGCTAAATTCACCTACATTCCTGCTTGCCTAGGGTAGCTCTACCTGTCACGAATTGGGGTCAACTTCGTTAGGGAGAGGGGCGGAGCCCTTCTCACGCTGGCCGGAGAGCGTAAGCTCTTTCCAGACGGAGGTACCGGCCGTTCGGCGGGTCCTCGGGAATTCCTCCCAAGTCGGTCAAACTCCCCAAAAAACTAACCAAATCATATGTCATTCAATAAGTCGGAAATCATCAAAGCCAACCAGCAAGACGCCAAGGACACCGGTTCACCAGAAGTCCAAGTCGCTCTCCTCACTGGTCGGATTAACCACCTCACCGAGCACCTGCGCGACCATCGCAAAGATTTTCACTCGCGCCGCGGTCTTATCATGCTGACTAACCGTCGTCGCAAGCTGCTCAATTACCTTAAGTCCAGTAACCTTGATCGTTACAACGCCTTAATCGTGAAACTTAATTTGCGTAAGTAATCGGTGCGCTTCGGCGCTGGATTACTTCGCGCGTCCCAGCCTTGGCTGGGACGTTGCCTTTTCACCCAACAACCAAAAACCCGCTAGGCAATTCCGCCTAGCACAAGAACAAAACAAAAATGAAACAACAACACTCCGTGACTATCGAGGAACTCGGTATCACTATCAGCACAGGATCCTTAGCTCGTTTGGCGAATGGCTCCGTTACGATTCGTAAGGGCGAGACAACTGTCTTCGTGTCTGCGACCGCCGCAGAGGATCTGCGTTCACCCGACCAAGATTTCTTCCCTTTAACGGTTGATTATCGCGAAAAATTTGCCGCCGCAGGTCGTTTCCCAGGTGGTTACTTCCGTCGCGAAGGAAAACCTTCCGATAAAGAAATCTTAACCTCGCGTCTTTGCGATCGTCCTCTTCGTCCTCTCTTCCCTGAGGGCTTTCTGAATGAAGTTCAGGTTATTGGTCTCTTACTTTCAGCGGACCAAATTAATGAACCTGATGTGCTCATGGTTAACGGAGCTTCGGCTGCCTTGCTTTGCTCGGATATTCCTTGGAATGGTCCGATTGGTTGCGTACGTGTTGCCCGAATTGACGGTCAATTCATCGCGAACCCGACTCACGAACAGCAATTCGCTTCGGACTTAGATTTAATCTACGTTGGTAATGAAAATGATATGATGATGATTGAAGGTTCGGCGGATCAAATCCCCGAAGCCGATTTCATTGCCGCCCTTAACTTCGCCCACCAAGCCATCCAGCCAATCATCGCTGCCCAGCGTAAATTGGCAGCTCTTTGTGCGAAGAAGAAGAAAGTTTTCCCTCTCGTGGTCTGTGAGCCTAAGGCTCTGGCGATTTGCGAACGCGTCGCCGCTGAAGGTGATCAGTTGCAGAAGGCGATTTTCCTCGCTTCTAAAAAAGAGCGCGGTGATGCCGTTAAAGCTGTCGTCGAAAAAGCTCAGGCGGCTTGCCAAGCTGAACTCGGTGAAGGTTTTGACGCTCGTCACATCAAGATGGCTTTCGAAAAACTCCAAGAAAAAGTCTATCGCTCCGCTATCATCGAAAAAGGTCAACGTGCTGACGGTCGTGGTACTAAAGATTTACGCCCGATTTCTTGCCAAGTGGATGTACTTCCTCGCGTTCATGGCTCGGCCATTTTCCAACGCGGAGAAACCCAAGGTCTTGTTTTGGCCACTTTAGGTACTTCCAAAGATGTTCAAGAATTAGACTCCATCACGGGCGGACCTAAATCCAAGTCCTTCCTCCTTCACTATAACTTCCCTCCATTCTCCGTTGGTGAGACGGGTCGCTTTGGTGTGACAAGTCGTCGCGAAACGGGTCACGGAAACTTGGCCGAGCGTTCCTTGCTCTCGGTTCTTCCTTCCGAGCAAGATTTCCCTTATTCCATTCGCCTTGTCTCCGAAATCATGGAATCAAACGGATCGACCTCGATGGCTTCCGTTTGCGGTGGTACTTTAGCCCTCATGGATGCGGGTGTGCCAATCAAGGCTCCCGTCGCTGGTATTTCCTGCGGTCTCGTAACCGAAGAGAAAGACGGTAAGGTCGTGAAGCATCGCGTACTGACCGATATCATCGGAGCCGAAGATCACTATGGTGATATGGACTTCAAGATTTGTGGAACGCGCGAAGGTATCACAGGTTTCCAGTTGGACTTAAAAATCCACGGTTTGCCGATTGAGATTGCGAAAGAAGCCATCATGCAAAACAAGGTCACGCGTGATGCGATTTTAGGCTTCATGGAAGCCACAATTCCTTCTCCACGTGCAGAACTCAAATCGCATGCTCCCCGTACTCATCGCATGAAGATTCCTGCCGAGAAAATTGGTGCTCTCATTGGTCCAGGTGGTAAGAATATCAAACGCATCACCGAATACACAGGTTGCCAAATCGACATCGACCAAGATGACTCGGGTTGGATTACGATTTTCGCTACCGATGGCGAAAAACTCGCTCGTGCCGTCAACGAAGTAAACCTCATCTCCGCACAAATCGAATTGGATAAGACCTATAAAGGTATTGTTCGTTCGGTGAAGGAGTTTGGTGCCTTTGTTGAATGTCTGCCTGGTCAAGAAGGCCTCGTACACATTTCTGAGCTCGCTGACTTCCGCGTCAACCGTGTCGAAGATATCGTTAAACTCGGCGATGAAATCATCGTTAAGTGCGTTGGTATTGATGACAAAGGACGTGTTCGTCTTTCCCGTCGTGCGGCGATTGCCGAGAAAGAAGGACGCGAATACGTGCCCGCTCCTAAGCCCAGTTTTGACCGTCCGCGTGAAGACCGACCAGCCCGTCGTCCTTTCCGCGAACGTGCGAACGAAGGCGAAAGCAACCAAGGTTAAAGCTTGGTTCTAGAGCTCAAAAGCCCCAGGAAACTGGGGCTTTTTTGTGCACGGACTGCTTCTCAGGTGGTTTACTTCTTCCGGTCATCAACCACATAGGTCCGAGTCAACATATCATGCCACGCCCGTCGATCGCGTCTGAATAATGGTACGTGAAAATTGATGATACCCAAAACAAGGGTAATGGGATTAACCAAGGCAAAGAATGCCGCTTTCCAGCCTGAGCGGAGAAGGCAGGGAATTGTTCCGGGGGGTTGTTGAGTGTAGAAGTCGACCGTACGTAAATTAAAAATGCGTTTACCGATGGTTTGTCCTGAAGCGACAATCTCTTGGAGAGCGAGACCGAGAAGTAAAACAAGGAAACAAACTTCACCTTGATGAGTATACCACGTTTGAACCGCTGTGACATCTTTAGGGTCGGGCTGAAAAATCATCGCCCGTAAAGCGGCTTGTTGTCGTTCGCTAGGGTTGGAGAGCGTTTTAATGTACTGTTCCTCTAATCGCTTCTGGAAATCATCCACTCGTTGTTTGGCATCTAACTGCTCTGGGTTGGCAAAATAGCCACCGAGAAAAATCCCAAGAATAATTAGCGGAATGATATCAGCTAAGCAGGCGAGTGTGCGCCATCCAAAGCCTGCGGGTGGCAAAGGGATGGGCGGTGGTTTCACTTCAGCCACGGGACTTGCTTCGCTCACAAGCGTTTAAGGTATTTTGCATCAACATCGCAACGGTCATCGGGCCGACACCGCCTGGAACGGGAGTGATGGCAGAGCAATGAGGTGCCACGGCGTCGAAATCGACGTCTCCGACAATGCGGTAGCCAGTCTTTTTTGTCGCATCGGGGACTCGATTAATGCCCACGTCAATCACGACCGCACCAGGTTTAATCATGTCGGCGGTAATGAATTTGGGTTTTCCGATGGCGGCGACAACGATGTCAGCCTGACGGACGATGGCGGGAAGATCGCGTGTACGTGAGTGTGCGACGGTCACGGTGCAATCACAGCCTTTACTTAACAAAAGAACGGCGGCGGGTTTTCCGACAATCAAGGAGCGTCCGACCACCACGGCATGTTTTCCAGCCGTCTCCACTCCTGACCGGCGCAGTAATTCGATAACACCAGCAGGTGTGCATGCGGCAAAAGCTCCAGGTAATTCTTGAATAAGACGTCCGATACTTTGCGTACCAAAACCATCCACGTCTTTATTCGGTGATACACGATTAAAGACTTCAGTCTCGGGAAGGTGTTTTGGTAATGGTGCCTGAATCAGAATTCCGTGAACGGTGGAATCGGCATTCAGAGCATCAAGATGAGCAAACAGTTCTTCTTTGCTCACGGTTTCAGGGAAAACTTTGAGGCTGGCCTTCATACCGACTTCTGCCGCCGTTTTCTGTTTTTTTGTAACGTAGGATACGGAGGCAGGATCTTCACCGACTCGGACAAAGGCGACATGAGGAATAGTCGGACTGAGTTTGGCTACCCGATTTTTAACTTCGGTCAGCACTTCCTGGGCTATCGCATTACCATCAATAAGCTTCATGGTCTTTAAGTAGGACAATCGGGGCGGGGAGGGCGAGAAAAGTTATTCAGTAATATTCACTGATTATCTCGCCCTAAGCGGAATTCTTCCCTTAAGAGTAGGGAGTGACCGAAAATACCATGCGTATTCATAAATTCCTTGCACAAGCAGGGATTTGCTCCCGACGTGAAGCCGAACGATTGGTTTCAGAGGGGTTGGTCACGATCAATGGTAAAGTGGCTGGAACGGGTCAGCCAGTCGATCCCTCGGTTGACGTCGTTCGTTATCGTGGACGTGAGGTTAAAAGTGTTTCGAGAAATGTAGTTCTAATGATGAATAAACCACGTGGGTTTCTCTGCACTAATGTCGATACTCACGGAGGTCACACCGTTTTTGAAATGGTGCCACCAGAATACAAAGCACTTCGTTTGTTTTGTGTGGGACGTCTCGATAAAGATTCCGAAGGTCTTTTACTTTTAACGAACGATGGTGCCTTGGCTAACAAGGTAATGCATCCCTCGGGTGGCGTTATTAAAAAATATGAAGTCCATTTGAATCGGGACTATGATCCAAAACTTACACCCAAGTTGCTCAAGGGAGCGATGGAAGAAGGTGAACTTTTGAAATTTAAAAAAGTCATTCGTTCGCCCGATGACCCCAAACAACTTGAAATTCACTTAGACCAAGGTCGAAAACGAGAAATTCGCCGTCTCTTCGAAATCTTTGGTTTCCACGTTAAGATTTTAAAGCGATTCCAAATTGGTAGTTTAGTCCTTCGGAAAATGCCTTTAGGTGATTGCCGACCCCTTTCCCGCAAGGAAATTGACCAGATTTTCGAGAATTAAGAGGTAATCCAGTCCGACTTGCATTGTTTGTAAAAAAGGATTAAATTATTAAGTACATTAAAAATCCAATGAGATTTAAAAGCCTGATTCTTGCTCTGTTTTCAGTTCAACTTTGGGCCGCTGGCCCAACGGATGGACTTAAACTTACATGGTCCGATGAGTTTGATGGTTCCAATTTAGACCTAAGCAAATGGGAGTACGTCGGTAATATTTCCCGCGTCACCGTGAGTGGCGGCATTCTCAAAATCGCCATTACCGACGGCGGTAAGGGCTACGGTTGGCAAGGCAGCGGAATCACAACCAAGGGTAAATTTAAACAAGTCCGTGGTTATTTTGAGGCCTCGGCTAAATACACCGCTCGCCCCAATCACCGCGGTGCTTTTTCGATTATTAACGAAAAGACGAATAAATTCCCCGTCGCTAATTTGTTCATCGAATATTACGCTGATCCTTCCAACAAAGATGGTGGAGCTTTGAATTTCGGTGGGAAAGTAGGCGATACAACCGGTGTTAAAAATTACAATGAGGCTCCTAAAGGAAAATCAGTCCTGCCGGTGAAGGCTTCGGAAATTCCCACAGCCTTCCATACCTATGGGTTTCTCTTAACTGATACTTCTTACGAAATTTATATGAACGGTAAGAAGATTCGTACCATTAGTCGTCCAACTCCCACGGTTGGCATGGAAATTAGTCTCGGTCACTGGGTTAGTGAGCAACAATTAGAAAAGGCCAACCCCACGGCTGATTTCGTGGGTGACGATTTCGAGGTCGATTACGTTCGCGTCTACAAATAAGAACTAAAAACTCTCGTTTGTAAAAGGGTGTTGCCATCTCCCATGGCTCATCATTCTGCGCCTTAGGAACATGAGTGCACCCTTTGATAAAAATAATCCCTTTCACGCCAAACTGGTCGACCGTCGGCGTTTGAGTTCACCTTCCAGTCAAAAAGACACCCAGCATTTCTCGGTGTCTCTTGCAGGTAGTGGACTAACCTACAAGTGCGGAGATTCTCTTGGAGTTTATCCGGTTAACAATCCCAAGGCTGTCGATGCACTTCTCGCTGCGGCTGGTTTTTCTGGAAACGAATCAGTCACTCTTCCTAAAGACACGTCTCCCATCTCTTTGCGAGAAGCGTTATCGAAACGGCTCTCTCTGAACGCGCCGACCTATAAATTTGTGCAATGCTTGCACGACCGGGCGATGGACGCAGGTCAGAAAAGTGATTTGGCTGCTAAGTTAGCTGAGGCGGATGCAGAAAAAAAGAAGTCGTGGATTGAGCAACGTGAGTTCGTCGATTTGTTTACGGAATATCCCTCAGCCAAAATCGGTGCTCAAGAACTCGTTGAGCTTCAACGCAAGTTGATGCCACGTTTATATTCAATTTCCTCTGCACCTTCCAAATACCCTCAAGAAATTCATCTCACCGTTGCGGTGGTTCGTTATGAAACCAACGGTCGAGCCAGAGAAGGAGTTTGCTCTACCTATTTAGCTGACCGTGCACGAATGCATGAAGCGGATTTACCTATCTTTGTTGCCGAATCACACTTTGGCTTACCCGCTAATGACGATACTCCTGTCATTATGGTTGGACCCGGAACCGGCGTTGCCCCTTTCCGAAGTTTTGTGATGGATCGAGCCACTCGCGGGGCAAAAGGGAAGAACTGGCTCTTCTTTGGCGATCAACGTCGTGAGCACGATTTTCTCTACGCCGAAGAATGGTCTGAATACCTTAAATCTGGGGTGTTAACGAAACTCGATTGTGCCTTTTCCCGCGATCAGGCGCAGAAAATTTACGTCCAAGATCGCATGAAGGGAAATGCTGCTGAACTTTGGCGATGGATTCAGGAGGGAGCTTATTTCTATGTCTGCGGAGACGCCAAACGAATGGCCAAAGATGTCGATGCAACCTTGCATGCGATTGTCGCAGACCAAGGAAAGATGTCACCCGAGGCAGCGGTGGAATGGGTTAAGCAATTTAAAAAAGACGGACGTTACCAACGCGACGTTTATTGATTTGTTGCGGAAGGGGGTCATTTCACCACTTGCCTTGGACCCCATTTATGTCCACAAAATCGTTAATGCAACTGACGCATCATCCCCGCGTAGCTTTAGTTACTGGAGCCGGTCGTGGCATCGGTAAAGCTATCGCCGAACGACTCGCTTCTCATGGTCATACGGTCATCTGTGTTTCTAAATCTGAAACCTGTGTTGCCGTCGCTAACGATATTATAGCCAAAGGTCTCAAAGCTAAAGCAATCCAAGTGGACGTCTCTGATGCCGCGGCCGTGGCCAAGGCGTGCGAACAAATCAATGCCGAGTTTGGTGCGGTCGAGATTTTGATTAATAACGCTGGAATCACTCGCGATAAACTTGTGATGGCGATGAGTGAACAGGACTGGAACGATGTTATTAGCACTAATCTTTCTTCGGCATTCTTCTGGGTTAAAGGGCTGGTTCGTCCGATGACAAAAAAACGTTGGGGTCGTATCATTAGTATTTCTTCCGTCACGGGCGTTCAAGGTAACGCTGGTCAAGCCAACTACGCTGCCGCTAAAGCTGGTCTGCATGGCCTCACGATGACCCTCGCACGCGAACTCGCAGGACGTAACATTACCGCCAATGCCGTTGCCCCTGGGTTTATTACGACCGATATGACGGGTGAACTGTCCGAGGAGATTAAACAGAAGATTTTGGGTGTTATTCCCCTGGGTCGATTTGGCACCACTACTGATATCGCCGCAATGGTCGATTTTCTGGCCTCCGAAGAGGGGGGATACATCACTGGTCAGGTCTTTTCGGTTGACGGTGGAATGGCTATCTGACACCCAGAAATCACTCCTAAATACCTTTTACCATGCCTGAAAACATCGAAAAACGCGTAACCGACATCATCGTTAAGCAGTTGAGCGTCAACCCCGAGCAGGTCACTGCCTCGGCTGGTTTTCAAACCGACCTCAAGGCTGATTCCCTCGACCTCGTTGAGATCATTATGGCCTTCGAAGACGAGTTCGGTATCTCCTCCATCCCCGAGGAAAAAGCAGCATCCATGAAGACCGTGGGTGATGCCATCGAGTTCATCAAGGCTAACGCCACTAAGTAATTGCTACGGGCTCAAAAGCCCGTTCCCGTGAGCACACCTTCAAAACCTCGTCGAGTCGTTGTCACAGGCATTGGCTGTCTGTCGGCACTTGGGCCCGACACCGTCACTTTTTGGGATTCTCTCATTAAGGGGCGCTCTGGAATTACTCGTCTCACGCGTTTTGATCCAACGGATTTCCCCACCAAAATTGGTGCAGAAATCAAGGAGTTCGATCCAGGCAAATACATGGATCCCAAAGAGGCCAAGCGCAACGACCGCTATACTCAGTACGCAGTCGCCGCTTCACGCATGGCAGTCGAAGATGCGAAACTCGACATTAACAAAGTCGATTCCGAACGCTTTGGTGTAATTATTGGGTCAGGTATTGGTGGAATGGAAACCATCGAAGCTCAATCACGTGTTCTCTTTGAACGCGGACCTTCTCGCGTTTCGCCTTTCACGATTCCTTCATTGATTGCCAATATCGCCTCAGGTGTGGTTGCCATCGAATTTAAAGCAAAGTCAGTAAATTTCGGCGTGGTATCGGCCTGCGCCTCAGGTTCGCACTCTTTAGGCGAAGCAATGCGCCACATTCGTGACGGTCACGCCGATGTGATGCTTTCGGGAGGTTCCGAAGCAGCCATCACGCGACTTGGCTATGCTGGCTTTTGTAACATGAAGGCAATGTCGTCCGACTTTAACGACACGCCTGAAAAAGCCTCCCGTCCTTTTGATAAGCTTCGCGATGGTTTCGTGATGGGCGAAGGTGCGGGCGTTCTCGTCATTGAATCTCTCGAACATGCCCAAGCACGTGGTGCCCGTATTTATTGCGAGCTCGCTGGCTATGGTGCGACTTGCGATGCTTACCACATCACTGGACAAGACCAAGAAGGTAAAGGTTTGGCTCTCTGTTTGAATCGTGCCTTGGATGACGCCGGAGTGCAAAAATCCCAAGTGAGTTATATCAACGCTCACGGAACGTCGACGCCGATTAACGATCGCTGCGAATCTTTAGCTATCAAACGCACTTTCGGTGAACAAGCTCGCAAGATTGCCATTTCATCCACGAAGTCGATGACGGGACACCTTCTCGGTGCTGCAGGTGGAGTCGAAGCAGCGGTTTGTGCTTTGTCGATTTTCCATAATAAAGTTCCACCTACGATTAATTACGAAAATCCTGATCCCGATTGCGATTTGGATTACGTGCCTAATCAAGCCCGAGAAATGAAGGTCGATGTCGCCATCTCCAATAATCTTGGATTTGGTGGTCACAACGCATCGCTCGTCTTTAAGCGTCTGTAATCAGCGTAGCGCTTCTTGCCACCAAGTGAGCTCGTTGGGTAAACCAAACAACTGCAATCCTTGTTGGATTTCGTTGTGACTTGGTTCAACAACCTCGTGGCGAGGGTCGGAACGTAAATCAGGTCTAACTTTTCTAACGACGGCCCACGCAGCCCAAGCACGCCATTTTTTGATATCGGCACGCTCACCTCGAACACGATCTGCGAGGTGTTGATAGTGAACGCGTGCATTACCCGTAAATTGTTCAGTCGGCTGACTCACTAGCCACGCAATGGCACGATAAGGCAGAGGCCATTTTTTTAAAATTACAGCCTCCGCAGGTACATCGCAATAAAGAGCCCGGTCCACCGCCAACAAGGCACGGGCCGGTAAATTTTCCAGCCAGAGTTGTTGTCCATATTCCAAGCAACGTCGGTAAAGTTCCTCGCCTTGATTTTCTCGGAACTCTGCTAAATCACGCCAAGAATATCGTTGAGCGGAAGAGGGTAGGAACGGACAAGCGGTCGCCACGATTTAAGGTTTAGCGTAGGGATTGCTTTGCTTTTCGCGACCCACGGTCGTGTTTCCGCCATGGCCAGGTAAGAGAACGGTTGCCTCAGGGAGCGAATAGATGTGAGTGCGAATGGATTGTAAAAGTTGATTCCAATTTCCATTCGGTAAATCAGTCCGACCCACTGATCCCGCAAAAATAGCATCGCCGGAGAAGGCAATTTGGTCCGCGGCACTGTAATAAAGTAAACTGCCTGGACAGTGACCCGGAACGTGGCGGGCTTCAAATTTTCTTCCCAGCGCCGTAAAGGTATCGCCGTGATTAAGCCAACGAGTCACGCGAGTAGAACGAAAATCCTCTTCCGTTAAAAAAGGCATCATTGAAGTATAGCGATCTCGATAGGCTTCGATGTTTTCAATGAGTGGTTGGTCATCGTGATGAGCAAGAACTTCAACACCTGCCTTCACAAAAGCGTGGGCATCACACATGTGATCCCAGTGTCCGTGGGTTATTAGAACATGGGTCAAAGTGAGTCCTCGACTTTGAATAATCGGCAGAAGGGTCTTGGCGGCGTCTTTCGGGGCATCAACCAAGACGCATGACTTACCATCATCGGAAGTAAGTAAATAGGCATTAGTTTCAAAAGGTCCTAAGGACCAAACTTCAATCTTCATAAAATTAATGAGCAAAAGCTTTTTGCATCGCTTCAACAAACGAAGCAGGGGGTCGCACGGGCTTAAACTCGCGGTTGACAAAAGCATGCACGGTAAAGCCTTCGACCAGTAATTCCTGACCGCGTTTTACTTGATAGGTTAAACGTAAACGTGCCAGCGGTTTTTCAGCAAGCGTAACGGTAATCGTTAGTCGATCATCGAAATGTGAAGGATGATGATAAGTTAAACCCGTTTCCAAAACGGGTAAGAGAAAACCTGATTTTTCGAGTTCGCGATAAGGGCAACCGATTTGATCGAGGAGTGAAACCCGTGCCATTTCAAACCACGGTAAGTAATTACCATGGTAAGTGACTCCCATAGCATCGGTCTCGGCAAAGCGGACCCGAGTTTCAACAGTGGCGTGAAGCATGGTCTCAATTTAAGTAAGAATCGCTCTTTTCCAATGCGAAATGATGCTCCTTTGGGTATAGCTTCTCCTTGCAGGGTTTCCCAAGAAGGTGAAGATGCAGCCATGGAACAACGTCAGCGTTTCCTCATTTTTTTCTTCGGTGCCATTTTGGGTGTGGTTTTGCTCTATTTCTTCAAAACCCAGAGTCAGCCTGCTCGCGATGAACGCATGCGGGTGCGTGAATCCTTGAGTTTGCCTGGGATGATGTATGACTATGCCGTCGCACAAAAAGGTTTTTACGGTCACTTTGTGCTATGGAGTTCAATCGTGACCCAACCTGATGGAAAAAAGGTGCGTACCATCATCACGGGTGGGCGACGTCATTACACTCCTGAAGGTAAAGAGTTACCTGAAGAGTATTTGTGCATCACCGAAACTTACGCTGCGGGTACAGCATTAGCTGAAGCCGGTCCAGTTATCGCTTATGATTTCCGTTACGCCGATCGACTGACGATTCAGTGTAAACCAGGACATCAAGCGAGTGAGATTGTTTTACCGTCGGGTGACAAAGCCGTTGCCAAAGAAGGTCGACCTCAGGAAGCAACGTTGTCTCTTCGGGGTTGGCTAAAGAGTCAGCCAAAACCAGCGTGGTCTTCGCTTCCTGATTTAGTCAAATCACTCGAATCTCACCCCGCGATTGCCTCGGTCGAGTTAACGAAAATCGATTGGCAAGCGGAAGCAGAGATTATTAAATCTCACACTCCTCAATAAATGAGCAACTTGCAACAAGAGGGCACTTTAACCTGTGCTTTGAGTTTTGTCGTTAATGTCGTTTTGGCAGGAGTGAAATTGAGTGTTGGTCTCATCTGTAACTCGCACGCTTTGATTGCCGATGGTATTCATTCTTTAGTTGATATCGCGAGTGATATTGCCG
>CANHRV010000016.1 GCA_947463395.1 Opitutia bacterium
TTAACTCGGCGAGCACTGGCACCTAATTGCCCCTGATGAGTTTTTAACCGATCGAGTTCGGATAAAACCTCCACTGGGATTGCGACCGTATGCTCATCAAACTTAAAGAGCGATTCCGGATCATGAATTAAAACGTTCGTGTCCAGTACGTAGGTTTTTTTCACGCTTCATTTATCGACTATTCCGCACCGTGCGCAATACGGAAAATCGACTATCTTTTTTCTTCGGCAATTTTGCGAAGGTAGGCCCAGCTAAAGATTCCAGTTTTGTGTCCATCACTAAACTCAAAACTCACTGCATAGTTACCGACTTTTTGCCATTGCGTAACTCTTACCCCAGGAAATACGCGAGGACCATCACCGCCCCATTTTTGGCCGAGGATATCGACTTCACCCATGTTTTCTGCGCTGGGTGAACGTTCACGCAGAAATTCACCTGTCAAAAAATCTTCCCGACCATCCGGCCATATTACCGCGATACCGTTACCGACGATTTCAAGAGTCTTGGGGCCTAACATCACCTTATCACTAATCTCAGATAATAGGCTGGCAAGAGGAGAGAAAACTTGGCTGCAACCTTGACTCAAGGTCTTATCTCCAAGACTGTTAAGACACTATGGCTGGCGTAGGCAAATTACTCAAACAGGCTCAAAAAATGCAACGTGGGATTGCGGAAGCTCAACAGCAACTGACGGAAACCCGTTTAGAGATCTCTCACGGCGGTGGAGCTATCAAAATCACCGTCAATGGCCATGGTTCGGTCTTAGCATTGACCATTGATCCTGAATTTTTAAAAGAGGACAAATCAGTGATTGAATCTTCGCTGGTAGCGGCATTGCAAGAGGCGGCAGCCAAAGCTCGTGAGGTCAATGAATCGGCGATGTCCAAAGCCACGGCAGGATTCTCCCTACCTGGGCTCTAAAAACGTGACCCCGCATTTTGAAAAAGTTCGCCAACTCCTCCGTCAACTTCCGGGATTAGGTCATCGCTCGGCAGAGAGGCTCGCCCTCTACCTTCTTGTGGAAAAACCCGAGAAACTAAAACCGATTGTGGAGGCACTTGAACAAGCTTCACAGGTCGTACATCGGTGTTCGCGTTGCGGCAGTTTAACCGAAACGGAACTCTGTGAGGTTTGTGCGGATGCCAAACGAGAGCCGCATTCGCTCTGTATTGTCGAGCAAGTTCCCGATTTAATGGCGATTGAGCGTTCGCAAGCCCACCGCGGCACCTACCACGTTTTACATGGACGTCTCTCCCCCATTAACGGTGTCGGTCCGAATGACCTCAATTTAAGTTCTTTAGAAAAACGCATTCAGTCTGAGCCAATAACAGAAGTGGTTTTAGCGCTTGGAAATGACATCGAGGCCGAGGCTACCTGTCATTATTTGCTAGAATTAATTCACGGAATTAAACCCAAAATTAAAGTGTCGCGCATTGGTTTCGGTTTACCTAGTGGCAGTGGTTTAACGTTTGCCGATGTTGCGACCTTGCGAAGCGCACTCGAGGGTCGTCGCGATGTGGGAACCTAATCCATCGCATCAATATCCTGAGAAAGCTGAAGCCTATTGGCTAAAGCAAGCCGAGGAAGTGACAGGATTACAGGCCGAGGAAGCCCTAGAACGAATGACTTCCTCTGTTTCTGAGCTTTCGGATTTATTTACCATCGACCGACCCGCTGGTCATTTTCCTGATTATTTCAAAGACCCTACCCTACTGACGGCTTATGGAGTTTTCTTTTTACCGCAAAGTTTTGTACGAACCGCTTTCGCACTTTCCTATGCGTTGGATTTTCGTCGTTGGAAATGCACCAATCCCACTCCTCGGATTTTAGACATCGGTTCGGGTCCTGGATCTTGTGGTGTCTCCACCGCTCATCAATTACTCCAACGCGGCATCAAAAAAGTCGAATTAATCGGCGTCGACAAATCTCCCTCTGCCTTGGCGGGGTTTGAGTCCTTTGCTCAAAAAGTCCTTGGTAATAAAGCGACCATCTCGACCAGGGTCGGCGATGCATCTCACCCTCAAAACTGGCCGAGTGGCACGTATGATATCGTGATAGCAGGGTTGGTGATGAATGAAATGAAACAACTATCGGACAAAGACCTTGTTTCGTGGATACAAGAGGTAAAAAAACACCTACACCCCGAGGGTTTATTGCTTATTATCGAACCTGCCCTACGTCACACTTCTGAGCGCCTGCAACGGTTGAGTGATCATCTCGCTCGCAGTGCTATCATCACTCGAATTGGTCCCGATTTAGATGACCACCCCTGTCCGCAACTCGCACAAGGACAACATTGGTCGCATGAAGTTCGCCGATGGCAAATTCCTCCGTCGGTTGATTACGTTAATCGCAAACTTCATCGTGATTTAAGAGAAATACGTTTTTCCTACGCTGCCTTTTCCAATCAATCCTGTGCGCCCATCCCCCCTCGGGCTCGTCGCATTGTTTCTGATATTCAAATCATCAAAGGTTTGATTCGACTAATTGCCGTTTACCAAGGCCAGTGCGAGATGATCGAAATTGCCACTCGTGGACATTCCAAGCACGAGGTCAAACTTCTGGCCGCCCGCTTGGAACGTGGTGATGTCATTGCTCATCAACAAGAGCATGCTCCCAAAATCAGATTAAGTTCATTTGCAGATTTAGAAGTAATCTATGCAGCTCACGACCACACTTCTACATAAGCTTTTAACCTAATTGTCACTTTTGTCACTTTTTGACCTCAAAAAAACGGCAATTAAGTTAAGTTTTTTCAATACAAGCGGGTCCTTACTGACAATCCCTGATTCAGTCTATTAAATATTAGTTTATTATGTTCAATCGAGAACTCAGTTGGTTGACCTTTAATCGTCGAGTCTTGGAACTCGCCGAGGATGCTTCTGTGCCACTTTTGGAACGCGTGCGTTTTTTATCGATTGTCAGTTCTAATTTAGATGAGTTTTTCGAGATTCGAGTGGCTGGACTGATGCAACAAGAGGAATCAGTGAGTCACCCAGCGACCAAAGAATTCCTCGAAGAAGTATTACAAAAAGCTCATGACCTTGTGAGCGCCCAAGAAACTTGTTGGCACAATCAATTACTACCCGAGCTTACAAAAGAGAAAATTATCTTTAAAAATTTGGTTGGATTGAATGAAAAAGACTTAGAGGGGCTATCTCCTCGGTTTGATCGTGATATCCTTCCCGCTTTGACGCCTCTTGCGATTGATCCATCCCACCCTTTTCCGGTTTTAACCAACAAAGGACTCTACATTCTTGTTTTACTACAAGATCCCTCGACAGGGGAAGCTCGCCGTGCCGTTGTTCCTATTCCTCGCATCTTGCCTCGAGTTCTCAGTTTAGAAAATCAGGACCAAAAATCCTTCACCTTACTTAGTTATATCATTCAAAAATTCATCCATCGCCTTTTTACCGGACTCGATGTGAAAGGATCCTTTGTCTTTCGTATTACCCGTAACAGCGACCTTTATGTCGATGAAGAAGAAGCAGGCAATTTACTTGAAGTCATTGAAGAAGAAATTCGGAATTTACGTAAAGGAGCCCCCGTTCGTTTAGAAATCAATGAGGATGTTCCCGAAGAAGAATTAAATTGGCTGCTCAAAGTCACCGGCCTTCCCAAACTTAATGTTTTCAAGGCTTCGGGTCCCGTCAACATGATGCGCTTGAGCAGTCTGATTGATTTAGCAGGAAGACCCGACCTCTTATACCCGAGCTTCGCGCCTGCGATGCCAGCTGAGTTCATTGATAACAGTAAGATTTTCCAACGCATCGCTAAGCACGATATTCTCTTACATCACCCCTATGAGTCATTCACCCCGGTCGTTGATTTTATTCGGCAAGCCGCCCGTGATGAATCAGTCGTGGCCATTAAATTAACACTTTATCGAACCAGCGGTGACTCGCCCGTCGTTGAAGCACTCAAAGAAGCCGCACGGAACGGTAAGCAAGTGACTGCCTTAGTCGAACTTCGTGCCCGCTTTGATGAATTAAACAATATCGAGTGGGCTCGACAACTGGAAGAGGCTGGTGCTCACGTTGTCTATGGACTGGCTGGACTGAAAACGCACTGCAAAGCCTGTTTAATCGTACGTCAGGAAAAAAGTGGCCTTAAACGCTACGCTCATTTGGGCACAGGAAACTACAATCCCAAGACTGCTCGGCTCTACACCGACTTCTCACTTTTTACAGCCGATGAAGAAATCACGGCTGACGTTGGATTACTCTTTAATGTACTGACGGGTAATTTAGCTAAACCCCAATTCAAACATCTCATCGTTGCACCGTTTGATTTACAACGTCGTATCTTGGAATTGATTCAAAGTGAAATCAATGCCGCCAAAGCAGGAAAGAAAGCGTCCATCTTTGCGAAGGTAAATAGCTTGGTGGATCCCGAGGTTATCCAAACTCTCTACCAAGCGTCGCAAGCGGGGGTTAAAATTCACCTTTTGGTTCGTGGTATTTGTTGTCTTAAACCTGGCATCCCTGGTAAAAGTGAGACCATTACCGTGCATAGCGTTCTGGGGAGATTCCTTGAGCATAGTCGCCTATTCCGTTTCGAAAATGCCAGTGGTGAACCCATAATCCTTATGGGTAGCGCCGATTGGATGCCACGAAACTTCCTCCGTCGCGTGGAATGTGTTTTCCCGATTAAGAATAAGTCTCTCCGTAAACGCGTTGAGCAAGAAATTCTGCACACCTATGCAACTTGCCCTAGAGATGCCAAAGCCCTACAGCCTGATGGAAGTTACGTGCCTTTAACACCCGAAGGGAGACAGGCCAGCTTAGCTCAAGACACTTTCCTCGCCTTAGCCCGCCAGGTTACTCCAGAAAATCTCATCGAGAAGCCGAAGCGCCCAAGCAAATCCGTTCGACGGCAGAGTTAAAGCCGTCGCTGTCGCCTAAGATTTCGACTTCCAATCGAACATAGACCAAAGGAATCGGGGGACGAAATCGTGATTGCAGGCGAACGGCATCTTTCTCCGTCGTTACAATCATTTCTGCTTTTGCTCTCAAAGCCGAATCAAGAACCTCGTCGAGATCTTGATCATTAAACGCATGGTGATCGAGAAATCGTCGGTTCGAAACAATCTTAGCGCCTTCGGCTTTGAGAGTTTCTTCAAAGCGCTCGGGAGTCGCGATACCAGAAAAAGCGGCGATTCTTTTTCCGGCGAGAGCGGATAAGGGAATACTCCGATGACTCTCCACTTCAATGAGTTCTTTTGCACGATGTGCGCAGGCGATAATTTCTGCTTTCTTATTATGTTGGCGGATGAGTTCGACCAAGGGCTGTGAAGGAGCCCCCGTGGTCTTGGTGACAAAGACATAAGTCGCTCGTTTTAGACTCGAAATAGGTTCACGTAAAATACCTCGTGGCAAGAGGCAGCCATTGCCAAAAGGATTTTGGCTATCGACCAACAATAAATTAATTTGTCCGCGCAGCGGCAAATACTGCAATCCATCATCGAGCAAAATGGTATCGACGCCAAATCGACGCAAAGCAAACCGTCCGCCCTCGACGCGATCTCGGTCAACAATCACCACCACACCGTCATTCACTAAATTGCTCGCTAACATATAAGGCTCGTCACCCGCTTCATCGGGACCCGTCAGAACCGATTTACCATCTGAAACAACTAAAGGGTCTGGACGGCTACCCTGAGTCAGCCACCGCCAGAAACTTTTAAGAAGAGAATCACTCGAGCCTTTGTAGCCACGCGACAAAATCGCCACTTTTCGGCCTCGTCGGGCCAAAATTTGGGCCATTTTCATAACGATAGGGGTTTTTCCCGTCCCTCCGACGGTTAAATTACCTACCACAACTACCTTACAACCGAGGGGTGTATCTCGAAAAAGACGGTTTCGGTAGAGCCAGAGTCGAAGGCGGACGAGGAGGTTAAAAATGCAGGAAAGAATGAATAAAAAGGCCCCTAAAAGCATCGCACCCATGCCTGTTTTACGCTCGTAAACCACGTCAATCGCATAGGTTGCAATCGACTCACCGATTGCGGAAAAAAGACCTCGTTGCTTTGCTGCCATGAGACAAATTGATGCAAACTTGTTTGACGCAGGCAAGCCAACCGATTGAGAAGGGACGGCTCAGGGACATGCTTTATCACCTTTTACGCACCAAATTACTCCGTGCCGAAGTCACCGGTGCTCGCCCCGATTATGAGGGTTCGCTGGCGATTGACTCTGAATTGATGGCCCTGGTCGGCACCCTGCCCTACGAAAAAATTCTCGTTGGTAACATTACTTCTGGGGAACGATTCGAAACCTACGCTATTCCTGCCCCTGCAGGTAGTCGCCAGGTCTGTCTCAATGGTGCTACCGCCCATTTAGGTAAAGTAGGCGACTTGCTTGTCGTGATGACTTTTGCTGAAGTTACGGCTGAAGAAGCCAAAAACTGGAAACCTAAAACCGCCACCTTAGCCAACCGCAATCAACGTATTGTCCGTCTCGAAAACCCTGAAGCACCTCCTTCTCTCCTCTCTACTTTCCAAAAATGAGCTACCGCCTTTACATTCCTGGACCCCTGACCGTTTCAGAGTCCATCATCAAAGCCATGGGTAAGCCCATGATTGGTCACCGCTCCAAAGACTTCGTGGCTCTCTATGAAGACATGCAGCCTCGTCTGAAGAAAATGTTTTTCACTCAAGACCCCGTTTACTTGGGAACGAGTTCGGCCTGGGGTGTCATGGAAGGTGCACTTCGCAATGTTTGTCGCAAAGGCGTACTCAACTGCATGAATGGAGCCTTTTCTGATAAATGGAATGATGTCGCTAAGCGTTGTGGTAAGTATGCCGAAGCACTTTCCTTTGACTGGGGTAAACCCGTTGACCCTGAAGCGGTTCGCAAAGCCTTAGCCACAGGCAAATTTGACTGTATCACTTTCATTCACTCCGAAACTTCTACCGGAACCCTCTCTCCGATTGCCGATATTATGGCTGTGGTGCGTGAGTTCCCTGAAGTTATCTCGATTGCCGACTCGGTCAGTTCATTCTCCACCCTTCCTATTCATAAAGACGAACTCGGCATCGATATTTTACTGACTGGATCGCAAAAGGCATTGGCCCTTCCTCCTGGTTTAGCGATTTTTGCGGTGAGCGAAAGAGCCCGCGAACGCGCTAAACAAAGTCCCGATCGTGGCTACTACTTTGACCTGATTGAATTCCATGACAATCACAGCAAGGGAATGACACCTTCGACTCCTTGCATTTCTCTTCTCTTTGGTTTGCAACAACGCTTAATCGAGGTCGAAGCAGAGGGCTTAGAAAATCGTTACGAGCGTCATCGTCGACTCAATGAACGGATCCGTGAATGGGGTTTTGCCAAAGGCTTCTCCTTACTTCCTGAAATCAAATATGCGACACGCGGACTCAATTGCTTCAAGAACGACCGCAATGCAGACCTCGAACGCCTCAATAAGACCTTAAAATCTCGCCATAAGTTGGTCATTGATGGTGGTTACGGAAAACTCAAAGGTAAGACATTCCGTATCTCCAATATGGGCGACGAAACCGATGCCACGATTACGACCCTCATTGCGGCCTTGGATGACGCTTTCGCAGAGCAAGGAATGTAACCGGTGATTG
Source organism: Opitutia bacterium (assembly GCA_947463395.1). Taxonomy (GTDB): domain Bacteria; phylum Verrucomicrobiota; class Verrucomicrobiia; order Opitutales; family UBA953; genus UBA953. Next base: position 7,595 of record CANHRV010000016.1, read on the forward strand.
ATTTTCGGTTACGATCCCACGCATGCCTAAAAAATCGACTAAAACTTCTTCTGCCGAACCCGCTACCGCAGGCTCGAAGACCCTGGTTATTGCCGAAAAGCCATCGGTGGCAGCTGACCTAGCCAAGGTTCTTAAAGTTCCTAAGCGCGATGATTTTTTTGAGAATGACGAGTGGGTTATTAGTTCCGCCGTTGGTCACTTAGTTAAACTCAAAGACCCGCAAGACTTAGACGAAAAATATAAACGCTGGTCGTTAAAGGATCTTCCCATTCTGCCTGAAAAGTTCAATGGCAACGTTTCCAGCGACATCCTTAAAATCATCACAGGCGATCGACAGGACGGCTCACGTTACAAATTGCTTAAAAAGTTAATCCAACGTTCTGACGTAGGCGGTATCGTCAATGCCTGCGACGCAGGACGTGAAGGTGAATTAATTCTTCATCAAATTTACGTTCTTGCGGGACGTACCTTACCCATCCGACGTCTCTGGCTCACGAGCATGACTCCCGAGGCAATCAAGGATAGCTTTGCGCATTTGCTCACGGCAGAAGCAAAAGCAGGTCTTCTCGATTCAGCCGTGGGACGTGCTCAAGCCGATTGGTTAGTCGGTATGAACGCTAGTCGTTTTTCCACCATTCGCATCGGTGGAGGTCGTCGCAATGAATCCTATTCGGTCGGTCGCGTACAAACACCGACATTGATGTTGATTGTACAACGCGAGTTAGAAATTCGCGCTTTTCAACCAAAAACGTTTTGGAAAATTGAAGCCACTTTCCAAGTTAAAGCCGGACAGTATAAGGGGGTTGCCCAAGTTCCTGGTGTAACCGATCGCAAAGAAGCCGAGCGCTTTTTTGACGAAGCACAGGCTAAAAAACTGGCCGAAGAATCTCAGTCTATCGGAGTCGGCACCATCACCGATGAACGTAAACCTAAGAAGGAAAGCGCTCCACGCCTCTTTGACCTCACCAGTTTGCAGCGTGAAGCGAATCGTCGTTTCGGTCTCTCTGCTAAGTCGACCTTAGGAGCGGCTCAGGCTCTTTACGAAAAATTCAAAGCGGTTACTTATCCTCGAACTGATTCTCAATATTTACCTGAGGATTATGTAACCAACGCCCAAAACGTTTTATCCTCACTTTCCGAAGGACATAGTGCGGGAGTACATGCGCGTGAAGTACTCTCACAAGGCTGGGTAAAATCGGCTGGTAAAAGAGTTTTTGATAACAAGAAAGTCAGTGACCACTTTGCGATTGTTCCCACAGGAACAATTCCAGGTGAATTAAGTGAAGTCGAAAGAAAGATTTATGATCTGATTGTTCGTCGTTTCATCGGAGTCTTCTTCCCGATGGCGGAGTTTGAAGAAACTGTAAGAACAACTTCTGTCGGACAACATACCTTCCGCACTACAGGTAAAGTACTCGTGGTGGCTGGTTGGCGTGCGGTGTGGGGTCAAGAGGCCGATGCCGAAGAAGAAAAAGAGGGGTCAGCTAATCTCCCCGCCTTACAATCGGCTGACGGCACCCCACCTCAGGCCAAAGTTGACTCCGTCGAAATCAAACAAGATGCAACCAAGCCTCCCGCACGTTACAATGAAGCCTCTCTCCTTGGAGCCATGGAGAATGCAGGTAAACTCGTGGAAGACGAAGCTTTGGCTGAAGCGATGAAAGAGCGTGGTCTCGGTACACCAGCGACACGTGCTCAAACCATCGAAGGCCTCCTTAATAATCAATACATCGAGCGCCAAGGCAAAGAATTAGTTCCACTCGCCAAGGCTTTTCAACTTCACCAATTCATTCACGCCAAAGGTCTGGCGTTTATTTCCGAACCTCAACTCACGGGTGAATGGGAGTATCAATTAAAGCAAATTGAGCACGGCGACCTCTCGGTTAAAAAGTTTATTCAGGATATTAAGGACCAGGTTCGCATCATGGTTGAAAAAGGTAGCGCCGAAGTCCCACCCACCATTGTTCAACCAGAAATTCTTTCGCCGACCGACAACAAGCCGTTGCTCACTAACGGAGAAAGTTACTTCTCACAAGATCGCACATCGGATGGTAAAAAACCGATGCTTATTGTTTACGCTGGCATCAATGGACACACCGTCACTCCAGCTGAATTAGCTGAACTCATTGCAAAGCGACGCATCGGACCCTTCCACGATTTTAAATCCATGAAGTCAGGCAAAAACTTCACGGGCTACATTGATCTCGTCGATGAGGATTCAATCGTGTCTTGGAAAGATAAACCCGCGGCCACGACAGAAGAAGGTGAGGCCAAGCCAAAGCGTAAAACCAAGCCCAAGCCCCCCTCAGGTCGACTCAAAGCCATCTTACACCTTCCTCCGCGCGAAGGTGTAGACGGCAATCCCGATGCGTTTGATGCCGATTGGCCTGTCTTAGGACCCTGCCCTATCTCTGGATTACCTGTGCAACAAACGCCTTCCGCAGGGTACCGCGTCTGTCCCCAGAAAGCCTTAGCAGCTGGAGCCAAGAAAACGTTCAGTCTCAATGCTGAGATGCTGAAAGCAACCATCACTCCCGAAGACGTGAAGAGTTTACTGAATCAAGGCAAGACTCCGCTCAAAAAGTTTATTTCCCGACGTACGAATCGAGGCTTTGAAGCCTATCTCGTTGCCGATAAGGCCAAGGGTTGGTGGTTTGAGTTTCCTCCACGTAAGCCTAAGGCTGGGAAGAAATCATCGACTGAAACGGAAGCGAAGTCGAGCGACGGAAATCCGTTCTAAATTCTCTTCTCCCACTTTTGCCGAGGAATACGTTGTAGGAAAGGCACGTTTAGTTCTTCTTCAAAATAACGTAAGTGATTAAGGTCGTCGGGGCTACCATCGTCCATCGGAAGTAATTTTTCAATGTATTGCTTTCGATACCAGAGATAGGCTTCGACTTTTTTACCGCCTTCCCAATAGGCTTTTGCACAGAGAAAGTAAGAAAACCATGGGGCGCCTTTAGATTCAGCCGCACGTCGATAGTAATCCGCCGCCAAGAGAGAATCTTTCAACTTAATTTCAGAAAGCTGACCTGCGGAAATCAAAAGACTCGGACTTCCGCCAGTATATTTCACACCCTCTTCAAAAACGACTAAACCGTGTCGGGCATATTTCTTAAAAATGTCATCTTGGATTTCTCGAGTTACCTTGTTGTAACCCCCGCGACGGCGAATTTCCCAGTGCGCCATATCGTAACCAATAACACAACCCGTGTTTTCCCAAAAATAACGCGAGCGAGGATCCAAGGCGCAGGCTGTGCGCATCAAGGCCTCACAGGCTGCCCGATCTTTTCTTTCCCAATAAACATAACTACGAATCCAAGTGCCATCCGCGACAATGTTACGAAGTCCACCCAGGATGCCTAAAAGAACCCCCTGCCCTAAAGATGGCTCAATTTCTTTGCGTCCGATTTCTGGAACCGAGGGACGAATCTTTTCCCAAGAAAACTCAGAAAAAGTTCCTGCACCCCAAATCAGAACCCCAGCCAATAACCATGACGCACGTTGCTTCATCGTTAGATTTCGCGACGCTTAAAGGTCAAACTCGCCAGGAACAAGTAAGCGATCAAATAGAATCCACCCGAAAGAAGAGCCGACGAGACAGCCCCAGACATCACGGCACCTGGATCGAGTGCGAGGGCATCACCGATATTAAATTGCTGGAGGTTGGGAAGAATACGGCTAGCCAGCCAAAGCAGAGCGTGACTGAGAGGATTCAAGTCGGCAGGTTTAAAGAGTGCTTCTTGCGCAAGCCACTGCAATTGTCCTGCCACAATCGTCATCGCACCAACGACAACCGCAAAAAGAAAAGTGCGAGCAATGGTAGAAATAAGCAGAACCATTGAGGTCACGACACCCAAGCGAAACCATTGCAAAAGTGCGTGGGAGAAAACTCCTTCGAGACTAAATTGTGGGGCAACTTTGGCCGACTGTTCAGCTAAAATCACCAACTCCTGCCAACGTCCCCAGAGCATTACCCCTAAGAGAATTGAGAGCACAAAGACAAAGAGTCCAAGCACAACCCAAATACCTGTGAACTTACCAATCAGAAACTCGGTACGACTCACGGGTTTCGCTAAAAGAGTAAGAGCCGTGCGATTGTCCATTTCGGCAAAAAGTAACTGAGCCGTCATAACCAAGGCTAAAATCGAGCCAAAGAAGAAGAGTCCACCGAAACCGAAATCAGCGATGAACTTCAATTCGCCATGTCCGAAATCAAGAAAACGAAAAGCGAATGAGGACAGAACCATGGCAGCACCGAGCACAATAAGAAAAGCAAAGAAACGCTGACGCACAGCCTCGAGAAATGTTAAGCGTGCCAACCAAAAGATACGTGTGAGGGATGATTTCATTGATTCAAGCATCGCGGCTACCCGTGACTAATTCGCGGAAGAGATCTTCCAAGGAACGCCGCGGGTGAGTAATCGAAGTCACCTGGGCGCCGTGGGATTGTAAAGCGGCTTCGGCAGCAACTCGAGCGGCTGGCGTTAAATGTTCCACCGTGATGATATGCTTATCGCGACGGGCAAGTACCTCATCAACGCGACCCTCAAGGACTAAACGACCTCGGTCCATTATCGCGATACGGTCGCAAACCTGCTCAACCTGACCCAAGAGGTGCGAACAAAGCACCACCGTCTTACCCTTCTCTCGCATCGAGTGAATCATTTTACCAATAGCCGCTGAGCCAACGGGATCAACTCCGGCCGTGGGTTCATCTAAAATAACCAACTCAGGGTCATGCACAATCGCTTGTGCAAATCCGATGCGTTGCAACATGCCTTTCGAGTAAGTTCCAATCGTGCGATTACCAGCCTCGGACATCGCAGCTAAAGCAAGTGCCTCTTCCACTGCAGAGTCTAGCTGTGCCGTTGGTACACCGCTCAGTCTTGCACAATAGCGAACAAGTTCACGCCCTGTAAGGAATTTATGGAAGTAAGGAGCTTCTGGTAAAAATCCTGTGCGTTGCCGAGCCTCACTCGTGGCAGAAGGATAACCTAGAATGGAAATTTTTCCTGCGGTTGGAGCCACTAAACCCAGAATAATTTTTAAGGTCGTACTTTTACCACAACCATTCGGACCCAATAATCCAAAGACCTGACCACGAGGAATTTCAAAGGAAAGATTATCAACCGCTCGAAGTTTAAGTCCGCGTAATCCAACGCGAAAGTCTTTGGTCAAACCTTGAACAGAAATGGCCGAAGTATCACTCATCGTTTAATCGTAAATTGATTCGTTGTACGAACGCCAGAAAAGTTACGCATATCAACCTGTCGAATGTGCCCATCGAGGGTAGTTAAAATAGATGCCGTAAAGGCCTCGATTTCGTTTTCCGTCCCTTCCACATGCAAGTAGACTCGCCCATCCGTTAAATTTTGTACGAACCCTGTAACATCGTAACCACGAGCAATTCCCAAGACTTGGGCACGAAATCCAACCCCTTGAACGTGGCCAGAATACCAAACTTCGCGATGGGAGACATGGGTTGACATTTTGATGGTTTCCCCGATGTTTAGTAGGGTTTCTTCTACCGCAATCGCAATCCTTCTTTATTCCATGCATCTCCCACTCGCAGTTCTCGATGCCCCAATTTTCTGGGCTATTATCGGTATCGGCATTTTGCTCTTCGGCGGTTCCAAACTTCCCGAGCTCGCTCGTGGCTTGGGCAAGGCAAAGAAAGAATTTAAGAAAGCCTCCGAAGAGGTTGAAGACGAAGTACGTAGTGCTGTCGAAGAAGACGAACGTCGACAAGCCCGTCTCCGCCGAATCGAAGAAGAAGAGCGCGCTAAGATTCGTGCCCGAATCGAAGAAGAAGAGCGCAATAAGGGAAAACAAAACTAAAAACTTTAGGGGCCCTCGAGGCCCCTTTTCTTTAGCGATGTTTACGGGTTTGGTTCAGTCGACTGGAAAAATAGTCGCACTTGAAAAGTCGACTCAGGGTGGCATTCGCCTGCAAATTGAGTCTCCTCTTTTTCAAAATGTTTCTGCAGGCGACAGTATCGCCGTCAACGGTTGCTGCCTCACCGTAACGAATCCCCTTCCCTCAAAGGCAACCTTCGATCTGCTCGGCACAACTCTGTCCCTCACCAACCTTGGTGCCTTAAAAATCGGTTCTCTGGTAAATCTTGAACCAAGCCTCCGTCCGACCGATCGTATGGGTGGTCATTTTGTAACAGGTCACATCGATGTTCAAGGAACCATTCTTTACTGGGGTCCCGATGGAGCAGACTGGAGATTGGATATCAAGGCTCCCGAAGAAATTACTCGCTACATCGTCAATAAAGGCTGCGTTGCCGTTGATGGAATGTCCTTAACCGTTGCCGAGGTGATTTCCGAAGGTTTTCGGATTTGGATTATTCCCCATACACTTCAGATCACTAATCTCTCTCAGAGAAAAACTGGCGATAAGGTTAATCTCGAGGCTGATTTATTGGCAAAGTATGCGGAGAAACTTTTAGACAAAAAAGAATCCTAAGAAAGTTCGTTCAGTTTCTGCTCAATCTCACGAGCTACCGCCTCATCATTCTCTGTTCGAGCCACGAGAGGCAGTTGGACAAACGTGATATCGACTTTGGAAAAAGGTATAGGCAGGCCAAATTGATCCCAGCTTTTAAGATAAAGTGCGCGGTGGAAACGTATCCCTAAAATCAAAATTGGCCGCCCCGTCATTTTCGCTAAAGAAACGATACCCGATTTACAGATACGTCGTGGACCTTTGGGACCATCAGGAGTAACACCAGCATGATGACCTTGGCGTACCGCCTTAGTCAGAGCGATGAGAGCTTCAGTGCCACGACGACTGGAGGAGCCACGGACAGCGTGAATACCCATTAGGTCAAAGAATGCCACGAGCCAACCACCATCGCGACTGGCGCTAATCAAAGCCGTAATGGGTCGTCCGAAAAACCGATTCCCGACAAGTGAAGCAAGAAAGAGTCGGTCATGCCACAAAGCAATAATCGAGGGGCCTTCGCGGTCATCGATTTTAGGAACCGAGCAGCGAACACGCAAAGTGGCGAGCCAAAGACGTAAAAACATGGCCAGAGGAAAAACCCAAAGCCAATGATACCAAGGAACCACTTGGGGGGTATCGGGTGTTTCGGGAGCAATAGACGTCACGAGACGATTAACTAAGATTCTGGGATAAGTTCAAACACTTATCCTAAACCGAGAGCGCGACGGACCGCAGGACGCTCGAGCAAAAAGAGGAGTGGGCTTGCAAAAATTTCTGGTTGGGCGAGTGACCACGCCTCAAGCTCTCGAGGGGTTCGCCAAAGCACCGAATCTACTTCAGGAGGATGGATTCGGCAGTTAAAATTACCCCGCAAAAGATAAGTACGCACAAACTCGTTCCCTAAACGAATGTGGGCAGGAACATAATCAATCTCTTGTAATTGAATCGCAGTAATTTCAACCCCCATCTCCTCGTAGAACTCTCGTAACGCAGCCTTTTCATAGGATTCGCCACTGTCCACGTGCCCCGCACACGAAGTACTGATTAAGCCTGGGCTTTTATCTTTGGCGTATGAACGTCGCTGCAAACAGAGAAGACCATCGCCACGAATCCAAAAAAGATGCACGGCACGATGCTTAAGACCTTGTTGGTGAATCGAATCCCGCGATAAGGAACCAATCACGCAATCCTGATCGTCCACGACATCAAAAATCTCTTCTGGCGACTGGCCAATTTCGTCACGCATTATCGTCCTAAATCCATAATGGTATTCCAACGTTTCGATAATTCGCGATCGTGCTTTTTCCATTCAGGATCCCAAGCAGCGAGTTGACTCCAAAAGCGATCCGAGTGGTCCATATAAAGACGATGGGCTAATTCATGAAGAATGACGTGGTCATGAATCAAAGGCGGAAGAAGAACGAGCCGCCAATTAAGGGACAATGACCCGTGATGAGAACAAGACCCCCAGCGACTGGTTTGATCGCGAACACTAACGGAACCAACCGTAACACCGACTTTTTGTGATAAACGAGCCACAGCTAAGGGCAAACCGGTATCCGCCAAACGTCTGGCCACTCGAATTGCCGCAGATTCTCGATTATCATCGGGCAACCCAAAAGTAACAA
>CANHRV010000017.1 GCA_947463395.1 Opitutia bacterium
GCTTTACCCGTGGTTAACCGCGAGGGTCGCCTAGAGGGCTACGTCTCCATTTTTGGACTAGGAGATTACTTCATTCCTAAACCTAAACGCACGACCTCGATGCGCAAGGTAACGAGTTCGATTAAAGCCATCATTGAATCCATTCGCGGAACAGCGGTGGCTACTTTTGATGCCGAAACTGTCTCCGAACTTTATGTGCGTATCGCAGCGATGGAATTAGCTTCCTTTGGTAAAACTCAAACCATTGAAGGAATCCCTGATAGTAAGAGTATTATCGTGGTTGGTGACCGCGACGACGTACACCGTCGTGCCATCGAAGTCGGCGTAAGATTAATCATCGTTACCGGAGGTCATCGCATGAAAGAAAGTACCCTCGCAGCAGCAAAGACGGCGAAAGTTTCCGTTGCTTACGCTGATACGGATAGTGCTACGACAGCTTGGTCAGTAAAAGCTTCAACCCTTGTCAGTGGACTCATTCAAAAAGATGCTCCGCAATTTCACCCTCAAGAAAAATTATCCGTTGTCCGTCGCCGCATCATTCAATCCAATGCACTTATCTGCCACGTTGTCGACGAGGAGGGTAAATTAATTGGCGTCTTCAGTAAGTCAGACATTTTAAAACCTGTTCGCACGCGACTGGTTCTCGTCGATCACAATGAACTTTCTCAAGCCGTCGATGGAGCGAGTGAAGTGGAAATCGCCGAAGTCGTCGACCACCATCGCCTCGGCAACCCCCACACCGCACAACCGATTCTCTTCTTGAATCGACCGCTAGGATCGACCTGTTCGATTATCGCCGACATGTTCCGCACGGCAGGGCTTAAACCCAGTCCGCAGATTGCGGGACTCATGATGTGTGGAATTATTTCCGATACCCTGCTTTTACAAAGTCCAACCACCACTCCCTTAGACTCCGATTTATTGAATTGGTTGGCTCGACTAGCTGATACGGATGCCCGTGCTCTCGCAGACATGATGTTTAACGCTGGGTCAGTTCTCGCTAATCTCACTCCCGAGGCCGCCGTGCGAGCCGACTGCAAGCTTTATCATGAAGGCGAACGTCGCTTCTCCGTCGCCCAAGTTGAAGAACTCGGCTTCAATAATTTCTGGAAATGCAGTGAAAGTCTTTTGGAAGCACTCGAGAAGTACCGTAAAGAAAATGGCTTAAACTTCTCCACTCTTCTAGTTACGGATATTGATACCCAAAGTTCATTATTATTAGTCCGTGGAGAGGCTGAAGTGATTCAAGCGATTACTTACCCCCAAAAACAACCTCCATTTGTTTTTGATATGCCAGGAATTGTGAGTCGCAAGAAACAGCTCCTACCTTTTCTCACGAGTTTACTCGGGCAAACCACGAGCACTTCATGAACGTCGAAGAAGCGATGTTGTCTTTCTTGGCACGACCAGACTACGTGCCGATGAGCCTCGAGGCCATCATGCGGGCAATCGGGGGAGACAAGTCCGACTTACGACAGTTAAGGAAAATCGTTCCTCGATTAATCAGATCAGGAGCGATTGTTGTCAAAAAGCGAAACCTCCTCGCTTTACCCGAAGGCGAATCATTACCCGAGGGAACTATTCTCTTTCGTTCCAGTGGATCAGCTCGGGTCGTCTTTACAGCAGAACCTGGACAGAAGCCTCGCGACCCGATTCACATTGATGCAAAAGATACGGGCGTTGCCTTACACGGAGATCGAGTCGTTGTTAAATTACAACGCGGACGGCGCGACCGCGAGGACTGGGGTTCTGGCATCGTCATTCGGGTCACCAAACGTGCAAACACTATTTTAACTGGTACTTTACGACGCACCCGTCTCGCATGGTATGTTATACCCGATGACCCAAGAATTTCGCGAGAAATTGTCGTCCGCGACCCCCTCCGCTCGAATCTTAAAACTCTCCCAAAAGAGGAAGACAAAGTCGTCGTTCGACTCGATGTTTGGGAACGAAGACACCTCAGTCCTACGGGAAATATTACGGAAGTTTTGGGAGCGACTCACACGCCGATGGCCGAGTATCTGGCTATTTTACGTCGCTATAACCTAAACCCCGACTTCCCTCCTCCAGTCGCTGCCCAAGCTCAATCCTTCGGAGAACGTGTAACCGATGAGGATCTTCGTGGTCGCGAAGATTTACGTAGTGTCGCGACGATAACGATTGATCCCGATGATGCGAAGGACTTTGACGATGCTCTTTCTCTGGAACATTTAGCCAACGGAAATTATCGCATCGGTATCCACGTGGCCGATGTTTCGCATTACGTCAAATCGGGCACTGCCTTGGATCATGAAGCCAAAGAACGTGGCAATTCGACTTACTTAGTTGGTACCGTAATACCGATGTTACCCCACGCCCTTTCGAGTGGGCTGTGTTCTTTAGTGGAAGCAGAAGACCGTTTAGTAAAAAGTGTTATCTGTGAATTCACTCCTGAAGATAAATTAATCAAAACCGAATTCGCGAATGCGGTGATTTGTAGCAATAAACGACTGACTTATAAACAAGCCTACGAATTTCTTAAAGGGAAAGATAACGATTCTATCCGAGCCCTTCCCGCGCCACCACCACACCAAACGGGATCACCAGGGAGACCTCTATCATCTTTAAATGATGCTGAGATTGAGCATCTGCGGTCGATGATTAATGCCCTTTGGAAAATCGCCAAGGTACTTCGCACTGAACGGTTTCGTGCTGGTTCACTCGATTTGGAGATGAAGGAAATTAAGATTTATTGTGATAAAAATGGCTGGGCAGACCGCACGGTCGTGGTTGAGCACGACGAATCCCATCAATTGATTGAAGAATTCATGCTTCTGGCGAATGAAACCGTGGCCAAACAACTCGACCAAACCAAAATCCCGCACGTGTGTCGTGTACACGATGAACCCGATCCCGAGAAATTAGAAGCGCTGCGAGACCAATTAGCGGCTGAAGGTATCAAAGTCGGAGACTTAACACATCGGCAGGAAATGATTAAGTTACTAGCCCAGGTCAAAGATCGTCCCGATGGCTACCCCATCCGCGTTCAATTACTTCGATCGCTCAAGCAAGCCTGCTATCGTCCCTCAGCCGATGGACACTTTGGTTTAGCGAAACGACATTACTCTCACTTCACTTCACCCATTCGACGTTACGCTGACTTGGTTGAACACCGTATCTTCGATGCTTTTATTGCTAAACAGGGCATCCCTTCTGCCCCTCCTCATCCACCCCGTTCGCCGGGAATTGGCGAATTAGTGCAAATTTGTGAACACGTTTCGATTACCGAAAGAAATAGCACTGAAGCTGAACGCGATTCTGTAAAAATAAAACTCTTAGAGTTGTTTGAGCGCGAAGTAGAAAGAAAAGATAAGCGACCTTTTGAAGCCGTTGTTGCCGAAGTAAAACCCCATGGTCTGATGGTCGAGTTAACTGCCTCTCAAGCCTATGGACTCGTGCACATGTCTACGCTGACCGATGACTTCTATCGACTCAACGATGCTGGCACCATGCTCCGCGGGAGTCGCACTGGCCGCGTTTTCATGCCTGGCACAATCATTCAGGTAACCGTTGATCGCGTTGATCGATTTAAGCGCCAGGTTGACTTCCGCCTTTACGATGAAAAAGGCCCGTCAAAACCACGCCATCACGAAAAAAAGCGTAAGGACAGAGGATTTTATTAATCCCTGAATATTAGCTATTTAATGGGTTTATAAAGCCCTCTTGAAACGATAATGAGACTCAATCTCAAATAATTCCTTGCCTGGTGAGACCAAGTCTCATTTACCAAGCGACCTCACTTATGCGACTTCCTTCTCTCGTCTTACTCACCTCAGCTGCGACCGTTTTGGCCTGCGACAATCCATTTGGTTATTCCTATCTCACAGAAACGCTAAAGCCTGGAGAGTTGGAATTCGTTCAATGGGCCACGGCGCGCATCGGTCGCGATATTGGATCGGGTTATGATGCACGCTATCGTGCTTTCGATTTTAAAACCGAGATTGAACAAGGTATTTCCGCCAACGAACAAATTTCCTATTACGTAAACTACCGCTACTTCGATACGGCGACACGCGAAGGTTTGCAGTTTGATGGATTTCAAATCGCTTACATGCGCATGCTCGCTGACCCTGATAAAAATGCCTGGGGTCAAGCCATCTACATTGAGCCGGGATATTCTCAAGCCAGTGGCAAAAACGGCAGTCTACGTGATCAGTATAGTTTAGAATTAAAATATTTACTGCAGCGCAACTTTGGTGACGCCCAAGACTGGATTTACGCAGCCAATCTCGTTGCTGAAGTCGAGCGTACACCCTCAACCGATGCAGATGCGGTTTCCTTCAAGGTCACTCAAGGTATCGCCAAAGCCATCAATGCATCGTGGTATGCTGGATTTGAAGTCATCGCTTCTGCCGAGTGGGCCGAACTAAATGACTTTGAATACGCAACGGTGTTTGCTGGCCCCAGCTTACGCTACCAGCAGGAAAATGGTTTCTATTCAACCTTAACGGCTGTCGCCCAAGTCTACGGATCGCCCGCTGATAAAGGTGATTTAAATGTCTCAGAAAAGAGTCCTTACGAAATTCGCCTTAAAGCTGGATTCGAATTCTAAAATTTAGAATCCGTCTTTTGCGGAGAATTTTCGAGATTTTCCCAAGCGGTTTGTACAGTCGCCAGCATCTGTTGAGGCGAAAGTCCATACATTTCTCGTAAGGTTTTTACATCGGTTGCATGACAGGCAAACGCATCAGGCCAACCGAGACGAACACACCGCGCCGTGGTAGGCATTTCAGAGAGAGCTTCGAGAATCATCGAACCAAAACCACCCGTCACAACACCATCCTCTAAAGTGACAAATAACTTAGCGTTGGCCGCTTGTTGGGCGAGTAAGACCTTATCGATGGGCTTAGCAAATCGTGCATTCACAACACCGACGGAAAGACCAAGTGCAGAGAGTTTTTCTGCTAAAAACAAAGCCTCTGGTACCATTGTGCCCAATGCCCAAATTTGAATCTCCTCTCCCTGACGTAAAACTTCGGCTTCACCGATTTTTAAGAGCTTCGGCTGTTCTTTAATCTTAACACCTGCAGCAGGACCTCGAGGAAAACGAATGAACATAGGCGCACCTGAACGCAAAGCAGTGTGCAACATATCCGAAAGTTCATCTTCGTCTTTTGGCTGCATCAACGTCACGTTTGGTACGCATCGCAGGTAAGCGATATCAAAAAGACCATGGTGTGTCGGCCCATCGCTTGGAGAGACTCCTGCACGATCCATACAAAATGTGACGGGTAGTTTCTGCAAAGCGATATCATGAATTACCATATCGTAGGCACGTTGCAGGAAGGTAGAATAAATAGCGCAAACGGGGCGAAAGTCACGAGCGGCTAAACCTGCACCAAATAAAGCCGCATGCTCTTCAGCGATACCAACGTCATGATACTGAGCAGGAAGTTCTTTCTTTAGTTGATTCAATCCCGTCCCTGAAGGCATCGCCGCTGTAATACCAATAACTTTAGGATTCGCCTTCGCTTCACGCACTAACAGTGCCCCAAAAACATCCTGCCAAGCCTTGGGAGACCCTGGTTTTCCTGAAGCCAAGGTGTCCCCCGTCTCAGGATCAAACGCGGATGTGCCGTGGAATTTTTCTGGATTCTTCAGTGCCGCAGGAAGACCTCTTCCCTTCTCTGTGCGAATATGCAAAATGATTGGCCCCTTCGATTCTCGGCAAAAAGTCAGATAACGCTCCAAGGCATTGAGGTCATGCCCATCAATGGGACCGATGTACCGAACTCCATAATGTTCAAATAGAGAGGAGCTCCGAGTGAAGAGGTCTTTTACCTCTCGCTTTAAAGTCCTTCCAAAATCGAGAAGTTTAGTGCCCCAACGAGAGCGACTAAGAAAATTCTTAATACTTTTTTGGGAGTTATTGTAAGGTCGCGAAACAATCAATCGACTCAAGGCCTCGGCAACCGCGCCCACATTTTTGTCAATCGACCACTCGTTGTCATTGAGCACAACCACTAACCGTTTGTTGGAACTAGCGACATTATTCAAAGCTTCCATGGTCACCCCACAAGTTAACGCAGCATCACCAATCACAGCGACAACATGCGTTTCCTCGGCTAAACGATCACGGGCATTAGCTAATCCCACGGCTGCCGAAAGGGCTGTTCCCGCATGACCTGCGCCAAAGGCATCATGCGGACTCTCTTCCCGACTGAGAAATCCACTCAACCCACCCGTTTGACGAATATGATCGAAAGTCTCCTGATTTCTTCCCGTCAGCAATTTGTGCACATAACCTTGGTGGGCGACATCGAAGACGAACTTATCCTGGGGTGTTTGAAAAACTCGGTGCAGAGCAAGGGTGAGTTCCACCACGCCTAAATTCGGGCCAACGTGACCACCATTGCGTGATGTAACTTCAATAATACGCGACCTTATTTCTTGGGCTAACTCGGGGAGTTGCTCAGCAGACAAAGCCCGCACATCGGCTGGGCCTTTAATGAAAGGTAATAATGCCATCTCAGGCTTGGTCCGATTCGTTAGCCTTCTTACCCCACTGCTCAATTCTTAACTCCGCCGCCTGTAAGCTCGCCTGACAGGATTTAAGCAAACGCATCCCCTCTTCATATTTAGTCACTAATTCATCGAGCGAGACCGATCCAGACTCCAGGGACTCCACGAGTTTCTCCAATCGAGCGATATCCGCCTCAAAATTACTTTTTCCGTTGGCGGGGGTACTTTTCTTGTCTGCACTCATAGGGTACTCTAATCTCATTCGAGATTGCCTTATCCTCAAGCGGATAGTGCAAAATCATGGTGCTGGTCTGGTTAATAAACGCGGACGTAGACCGACTTTAGCAACGATATCGAGCACTCCCACTGCTACCCCAGTCAAAGAGCGTTCATCGGCCACGATAAGAACTTCGGCTGCTGGTGTTTGCGAGGCTTTAGCGGCAAGGGCTTTTTCTAAATCACCCCGAGTGATTTCCTGACCTTCCAGAAAAATTTTACCTTGTCGATCAACGCCCACGACCACAGCGGCTGAATGATCACTGACCCCACTCGCCTCAGCCGCCGGTGGCACAATTGACAATGTTCGTGCTTCCTCGAAACGTCCCGCAAGCAATAAGAAAAAAACCAAAACCACCATGACATCAATCAGTGGTACCACATTGATGTCATTCCGACGGCGACGAGAGACGATTAAGCTCATGCCCTCTTTTGTTCCAAGGTCTCGACCAATAAATCAACCTGAGCCGATAATAGTTCAACGCGTCGACCAAGCCAATTCACTCCCATCAATGCTGGAATCGCGATACACAATCCAATCATCGTTGTACTCAGCGCCAAACCAACGCCACGCGTAAGAGTTTGTGAATCAGGCAAGCCATGCTCAGGAAACAGAGTAGCCAACCCCGTCACCGTTCCTAATAAACCAAGTAGGGGTGCGGCAGCGACGATGCTATCGATTAAAAAGAATCCTCTTTGCAAACGCACTAATTCACCTCGCGCAAAAGATTTGAGGGCTTCACCACGCAACCCCTCTTTCCACCGAAGGACTACTCGACCCGCCAAAGAATCGGCCATTTCGCTCGTTACTTTGTCCATCTGACCCGCCTGTACGTACTTAACGACAGACTCGGGCATGACGCGGGAAACACGCAGAGCAATCGCTCTTTCTGCGATAAGGTAGACCACGAGAATTGAACAAAAAGTAAGTGGCCAAAGAAAAATGCCTGCGCCTTCAATAAGTGTATTCACACGGTCAGACTGATTAGTATCTCTACTCTCGCAAGCCTTCTATGGTATGGTGAAGGCTCACGCTGTTAAAAGGGAGGCCGCTTCGGCATCCACTAACCAAGTAACTTTGGGAGCATAAGCCCGCAAGAGCTGCCCTGGATGCAGAGAGGGCTTGTAATCCCCGTGGATAATAGACTTCAAGGCCTGTGCTTTACCCTTCCCATTCACAAGAACAACGATTGAAGCACATTGCGACAAGCCCTGCTCGGTGATGGTTAGACGCCAACCTCGACCCGGCCATTCCGTTGCCGCAAAACGAGACGCAGTCTTCTTACCAATCAACGGACAGTGCGGCCAGAGAGAAGCGATGTGACTATCGTCACCGAGTCCTAAAACACAGAGATCGAATGTCTTTTGTGGTGATCTCTTTTGCCAGTCACTTTCGTAAGCCGCAGCGGCTTCCAAAGGAGATAGATTAACGGGCCAAGGAAAACGATTTTGGGCTGGGACTTTAAGCGGATTTAACAAACCGCGTTCAGCATGACCAAAGTTAGAATCATCAGAGAGAAGAGGAACACAGCGCTCATCGCTAACATGCCATTGTAAGTTCTTTAAGGTTGCAGGATGGATGGCCTGATGCGCGACCGCCCATGCATAAAACGCTTTCGGGGTAGATCCACCACTCAAACCAACCGTTGATTCGCCTTGAGCGGCGAGAGCATTGAGACGACAGGCTAACTCGGCGAAGGAGTCTTGCGTCGTTAACACTTGTATCTCGCCTGCGATGGTCGAAATTCGATTCGTCATGCGTGAAAAATAAATGCCGCCCGAAAGAGAAACGCAAACCTCGACTGACAAGGAAGAAGACTAAAACAAAAAAGGCGCCCGAAGGCGCCTGATTTTTGAGCGAACAGTTCGTTTTACTGACAAGCTTCGCAAGTGCCACCGTTTCTCATCGCTTCAAGCGAACAAGCATTTTTCTCCTCTTGCGTATACTGCTTGGGTTGTGCGGTAGGCTCAGCCTTCTTCACGTCGATGGTCGCTTTTTCAATGTTCGAAGCACCAAGCGTACGGAGATAGTAGGTCGTTTTTAGACCCGTACGCCAAGCATACTGATACATATGAGAAAGCGCGCGGATGTCTGCCGTGGGTAAGAACAGGTTAAGGGATTGGGCTTGATCAATCCACTTCTGACGACGCGCTGCGGCATCAATGAGCCACTTGTAATCAATGACGAAGGCAGTCATGTATTTTTCCTTAATATGCTGAGGGATTTCGACGATTTCTTTCAACTCGCCGTCGAAGTACTTCAACTTATCAATCATGTCAGTGTTCCAGAGATTAAGTTTCTTCAAGTCTCGCACCAAGGAGGCATTGAGTTCAATGAAATCACCCGACAAATTACTCTTCACAAAGAGATTCTTGTAAGCGGGCTCAATACAAGGAGAGCTACCGACAATGTTGGAAATCGTTGCCGTTGGAGCGATAGCCAAGACGTTGGAATTACGCATGCCTTGTTTAGCAATTTTTTGACGTACAGGCGTCCAATCCATGCGACCGCCACGTTTGACTTCAATCGGCTCACCTCGCTCTTTCTCCAAGAGATCAATGGTGTCTTGTGGTAATAACCCACGGTCCCATTTTGAACCTTTGTAAGTGCTGTAAGTTCCGCGCTCGGCTGCGAGATCCGAAGAAGCTTCATAGGCGTAGTAAGCAATCGCCTCCATGATTTCATCGTTGAATTCCACCGCTGCCTCCGAGGCAAAAGAGGTTTCACGACGATAGAGACAATCCTGCAGACCCATCACACCCAAACCAATCGGGCGGTGACGAAGATTGGAAACCTCCGCTGGCTTCGTCGGATAGAAGTTAATATCGATGACGTTATCGAGGGCACGCACGGCAACACGGACCGTCTCAGCAAGGAGAGTGTGGTCGATATTCCCGTTGGCATCGAGGTGAGAATCGAGAACGACCGAACCCAGATTGCAAACCGCGGTTTCATCCGCACTGGTATTGAGCGTAATCTCAGTGCAAAGATTAGAGGAGTGAATGACGCCTGCGTGGTCCTGAGGAGAACGAACATTGCAAGGGTCCTTGAAAGTCATCCAAGGATGTCCGGTTTCGAAAATCATCCCGAGCATCTTCTTCCATAGTTCAATTGCAGGAATCGTCTTACCAAAAATCTTACCCTCTTTGGCTTTCTGTTCGTAAGCCACGTAGCGCTTTTCGAAGTCAGCTCCGTAGGTTTCATGTAAATCGGAAACCTCGTTGGACATAAAGAGAGTCCAATTTTCCCGTGCCTTGAGGCGCTTCATGAATAAATCGGGAATCCAACTAGCCGTATTCATATCATGCGTACGACGACGATCGTCGCCCGTGTTGCGGCGGAGTTCGAGGAAGTCCTCGAAATCGTTGTGCCATGTTTCGAGATAGGCACAACCGGAGCCACGACGCTTTCCGCCTTGGTTAACCGCCACCAACTGATCGTTGTGCAATTTCAAGAATGGAATCACCCCTTGGGATTCTCCATTGGTACCCTTGATGTGCGAACCTGTACCACGCACCGAAGTCCAGGAACCTCCCAAGCCACCTGCCCATTTAGACAGGAAAGCATTTTCAGCGATACCACGAATCATAATCGACTCGATTGTGTCATCGACCTTGTAGAGGTAGCAGGAGGAAAGCTGACTGTGGAGAGTGCCCGCATTGAAGAGCGTGGGAGTAGAACTGCAGAAGCGACGCGATTTATAGAGGGCATGCAGGCTGATAACCCAGTTCTCTGCATTCTTTTCTTCGCGGAGGAAGAGGCCCATCGCCACGCGCATCCAGAAGAACTGAGGCGTTTCTAAACGACGAGCAGGCTTGATTGTTTTATCGATGATGAGATAGCGATCGTAGAGCGTTTGGATACCCAAAAACTCGAAGTCCATGTCCGCCAAGGGATCAAGGGCTTCGGCCAATTTACCTAAGTCGTAACGACGCAACTGAGGGGTGAGTCGACCAATTTCGATACCACGCTCGACGTATGAACGGAATTTTTCGCGGTGGAATTCTTTCAGTTTAGCCACGCCATCGCGAACGATGTTCCATTCCAAAACTTCTTCGTAAATGTACGTGAGCAGAATGCGGGCAGCGAACTTAGCAAAATCAGCATCACGCTCAACGAGGGTTTTGGCGTTAAGCTCAATCGTTTTACGCAATTCCGATTCTTTAACCTCATTGTACAAACCGCGTCGCAATTCCGTTTCAATCGCTTCGACCGTCATCGAGACTTCGAGTCCAGTGAGTGCAAAAGAGATTCGCTTCCGTAAATCTTCACCATTCCAAAGGTAGGTCGAACCATCGGCTTTTTTGACCAGAATCATCGACTCCTGACCGTCATCGACTGGAGTCGACTGAGTGGCTTCGAGTTCGCGATCACGTTCGCGTTGTTTGCGATAGAGAATGTAAGAAGTCGCCACGCGATAGTGGCCTTGCTTCATCAATTCGTCTTGAACCATATCCTGTACTTCTTCGATGCCGATAATGGCAACATTCAGTTCGGCCACGCGTTGCGTTACCCCTGCTGCCACTAAAGCCGCTGGGTCAGGATTTTGCTTCATCGCCAAAAAGGCTTTACGCACAGCCACTTCGATTTTCGCCTGATTCCAAGGCACAATGTGATGGTTGCGACGCATCAAACGCGTTTTAATTGAGGTCGTTCCCGCCGGATTATTGATTTCAACGTTATAGATGTAACTCGTGGCTAAATCGTGACGATTGTAGCGAACCAGGTTATCAATGATAATCTTGGCAATGTGTTCATCTAAATTGTTCTCACCTTGCTCTTCTTTCATTTTCATCACCTGGCGAGCGACTTCTATCGCAACCGTAGCGACAAAATTTCTATTCTGCTCACTAAACATTTTCTCTTCACCTTCTTTACGCGAGAGACAGAGATCAACCAGCGCTCGTCCGATTTGTTCGGCAAAAGTTGCGGAGTCGGTGGCACTCTCTAGGACTGCTGAGGATGATCCTACATCAGTCGTAGAAACTACCCCGCGCCAGTTAAAACGCGGCTTAGCACTCGCTGGAGTACGAACGGCGTTTTTAAGGGCGATATCTTCGCGGTAGATGAGGTTATCGTGATTCATGGTTGGGCAAATTAGTTGGTATGGTTAGAAAGAAAAGAGAAGGAGGGGTCGCTTTGGCTTAGGCCAGAGCACTTGGGGAAAATTGAGACGGAGAGGATAAGGGGGGTAAGAACAGGAAGCGTGCCAATAAGTCGTTTCGTGTATTAACGACTTATTTTGCACACTGACTTTTTAGAGGTCATCATCGCTGACCTTTTCGAGGGCACCAGACTTCTGATACTCGGTGACGCGACCTTCGAAGAAGTTTTGTTCCTTCTTCAGATCCATCACCTCAGAAAGCCAGGGGAAAGGATTCACGGGAGGGGTTGCCAACAAGGGCTCGAGCCCGCAATTGCGTAAGCGACGATCAGCAATATAATCAATGTATTGCTCGAACTCTTTCGAGGAGAGGCCGAGACCATTGAGAGGCAAGCAGTCGCGAATAAAATCTTTTTCTAATGTTACGGCATTGGACATTAATTGACGAAGCTCGGCGCGGAATTCTTCGGTCCAGATGTCAGGATTTTCACGAACCAATTCGAGCAAGAGATTACGGAAGAGTTCGATATGATTGGATTCATCGCGCAAGGTGTAACGGAACATCTGTCCAATTCCGGTAAATTTATTTTGACGATGCAAGGAAAGCACCATGCCAAAGAGTCCGTAGAACTGAGTGCCTTCCATGCACTGACCAAAGAGGAAAATATTGTGGGCAAGCGCTTGCTTGTCTTCGAGTTTAGTTAAATCGAGCTTACGACGTAGAGCACGGGAGTTGTTAACCACGAAGGCTGCCTTCTTTGCAATGGTCGGAATATCTTCGAACATCGCCTCACACTCGTGTGGATTAATACCAAGCGAAGAAATCATGTAGACCAAAGAGTCGGCGTGAATATTTTCTTCGTGAGCGTGACGACCGAGAACCAGTTTTAATTCAGGCGCGGTAACAACTTCACGAACCACGTGAATAATATTATCTCCGACAATACCTTCAGCGGCAGAAAAATAACCAATCGCCATTTTAATAATCCAACGATCGATGTCGGTGATAGTGCCCGAGGTGTCGCGCCACTGCTTACAGTCTTCTTGCATGGGAATGTCTTCTGGCTCCCAGTGATTATTCTTCATCGTGCGATACAACTCATACGCCCATTGGTATTTCAAAGGCAGGATGTTAAAGAACATCGACTCGCGTCCGTTAATCACGCGCTTGTTGGAAAAGGCTAATTCGGCCTTCTCCTTATCGAGAATAAAGGTTTTAGGTCCGACTTTGATTTCGATGGTATTCATTAGGCGAAAAAGGCGATAAATAGTGGAAAAAGGGGTATTTAGAGGCCATAGCAGGCCGCTTATTTGGTGGTATTGTGAAGAACTTATACTAGGGATAGGGTCTGTAAACAAAATTTAACACTAGATGTAGTGTTTTATGCAACTCACTGTCATTTGGCTACTTGGGATAATTTTATGGAGTGGGTTGGGGTATTTTAACATTTTTTTATAAAAGATCCCCTCGGGGGGATTTGCGGAGAGAAAATAGGCTAAAACCCCGTGAGCAAACGCCACTTATTAGTCTTGCTCACGCTGTTCACCGAGAATGCATCACCAGTGTTGCCCGTGGTTAATCCTCATACTAGAAATGCGTATGACATCAGGGACTAAATCGACCGAATCCTCGAATTCTTCGTCGTTCTTTTTGCGTGATTGCTGGTCCTCTCAGAGTTTAGCCGAAGGCGGTTGGCGGGGAAAAGCCAAGTCGGCATGGCGGATACTCGTCACTTCTTGGCAAGGACTATGGGATAATCAGCTACCTCAAAAGAGCGCTGCCCTCACCTACTATACTTTGATGTCTCTCGGGCCTGTTTTAGCGCTAGGTTTAACCGTTTCAGGATTCATTCTTTCGCGTCAAACAACCACGGGCGGAGAAAATCCTGCGAAGCGTGCGATTGTTTCTGCCATTGAATATATCGCACCACAAGTTTCTGCGAACACGGGAAGTAGTCACCCCAAGCTAGCTGAGATTAATCGGGATTTAGATATGCTGGTTGACCGTCTGTTAGCTAATGCAGCGGACAGTGGTGCGGGAGCGATTGGTCTTACTCTCGTTATTGGTTTAGCGGTTATTATGCTATCGCGTGTTGAAGAGGCACTTAACGGCATTTGGGCAGTGGCACGCGGGCGCAGTTGGCGTGACCGTTTTGCCAACTACTGTTTATTCTTAATTTTATTTTTCCTCGTTGGCGCAGCATCGCTGACCATTCTCTCGCTCGCCGAAATTATTGATCGTGCGGGCGTGGCCGCTCAAGGAATCGCTTCTTGGTTTGAGTTACTACCGGGCGGTCAAAATCTGGTTACTTTTCTTCGAGGATCCGGACCTGAACTCGTCACCATCGCTCTCTTAGCTGGGGCTTTCACTTGCCTCTATCGCTTGCTCCCGAACGCTCGGGTGCGCTGGACATCAGCGGCGATCGGCGGCTTAGCCACAGCTGGGCTGATTTTAACTAATCATCAACTCGCTTCGGCTTACGTTGGTAAGGTCGTTGAGTTTCACTCGCTCTATGGACAACTCAGTATCGTACCCGTGATGATGTTTGGCTGTTATGTTTCTTGGTTAATTGTTTTGGCAGGAGGGCAAATCGCTTTTGCGTTTCAGCACCGCCGCGCTCACGCACGGCATCGACACTGGGAGGGATTAAGTCACCGCATTAGACGGAGCATTGCATTCATCTGCGTGACGGAAGCCCTGCGTTGTTATCGTAGCGGAAAACCTGCACCGAGCACTGAGCGTCTCGCTGAAATTGCTCACATGCCCACTTCCGTGGTCGAGGTTTGTTTGCACCGTTTGGAAGAATTAAATCTCGTTGTACCCGTGAGTGTAAAAAATCGAAAAACTTTAGGACACACTCCTGCTCGCCCCTTGGAAAACATGACGATGGGCGAACTCTGGACCAAAGTGGACAGTGCAAGCCAATCAACGTTGGCTGATCCCGATTTATTGAATATTCCCGTCGCACGCGAGCTTGAGGATTTAGCAATGCGTTTGATGGATTCGTCTGAAGCTAACCGCAAGTTAGGTGAAATGGTTCGTTAGATTATTTCACGACCAAGACTCAAATCTCGCTAACATCACGTTGGTGAACTCCAGAAAAAGGACGACCCCAGTCTCCTTTCGGAAACTGGGGTCGTTGAACCTGGCGATGACCTACTCTCGCACAGCAGCGTGGCTGCACTACCATCGGCGGCTGCATTCTTAACTTTCGTGTTCGGGAAGGGAACGAGTGTTTCCATGCGCC
>CANHRV010000018.1 GCA_947463395.1 Opitutia bacterium
CTCTGTAAAAGATCCCCCGTAGGTATCTTACCAAAAAAGCCTAAATGCATCTCTTGTATTTTAACAAAGACCGCCCGACGTACCGACTCCACAACTTTCAATCCTGCTAAATTAAGCAAAAAGGTCGAAATAAACTGCGAGAGGCCACTAATCAAAAAAATCGCTGGCAAAAAAGCGACCGCAAAGAAAACCTCGTGGCCCTTGGGTAAATACCATGGAGCCCAACCTAACCACTCAGGAAAGGTTAAGAGTGGCTTAAGTCTTTCTTCGGGAGTTCCGAAGACCGTGGGAAGAATTTTACCAACTAAAAAAGGAAAGCCCAGAGCGCTTGAGGAGGCATAGACTAAGCCAAAAAACAGAGAAACCACCAAGAGCGTGCGGCTGCCTTTAAGGTGAGATAAGTAAAATTGACGATGACCCTTAAACACAAGGTCACACTGAGCGAGAGTCGCTCGTTAGGAAACACCAAAAACCTATTTCTTTTTTGGGAAAGCCACCGATAGTGCAATCGCTGTCGCTAAAATAACGCCGATGATACTGAGAGAAACTTGCGTAGGTACGTGGAATTTGCCCTGCACGAAGAATGAGGTGGGCAACCAAGCCCCCAGTAAGCCTTCGGTCATACTCAACGAGTCCGCCCAAGGCAGAAGCATTTTAAATCCAATAAACCCAAGAATAATCGCCAAGGCAGGTCTGAGAAAACGGAAATACTGCATAAACCCAGCAATCGCAAAATACATCGAACGTAAACCGAGAATCGCAAAGATATTTGACGTGAAAGCGATGAAGCGACGTTCCTCTGCCGACATTCCCACAGGCAAAATCCCTAACACCGCAGGAATGGAATCAATCGCAAAAATTAAATCGGTAAATTCAATGACAACGAGAACCACAAAGAGTGGCGTAAAAACGCGTTTGCCATTTTCAATAATCCAAAAGGCTTTTCCATGTAACTGATTCGTGACGGGGAAAAACTTTTTTACCATACGAACGGCAAATTGTTCATCCACACCCTTGCCGTGTTCTTCATCTTTGGCGAAGGCCAGTTTAAAACCAGTAAAAATGAGAAAAACCCCAAAGAGTGGCAGTAAAAAGGCAAACCGATCAACCGCTGCCACTCCAGCGATAATGAAAATCGCTCGCATAACCACGGCTCCGATAATCCCCCAAAAAAGCACGCGATGTTGTAAATGCCCAGGAATTTTAAAGTGAGCAAAGACCAGAATAAAAATAAAAAGGTTATCGACCGAGAGAGCTAATTCCAAAATATAACCTGCGGCAAACAATTCAGCGGTCTCGTTATCATGCCAATGGGAAAGGAAAAACCCGAAAGCGACCGCTAACCCAACCCAAACTCCACACCAAGCGACTGCTTCTTTAAAGGAAGGCGCCTTTTCTGTACTACTAAATACCCCCAAGTCCAAAGCTAACATCACGGCGATAAAAACCAGAAACCCAACCCACGCCCATACCGGTACCGTTAAAGCCGTATCCGACGAGAGCAAAAGAGCATGCATAAGCTAGGAATCTTGTCAGATTCTAACCCCTGTCAACCTGATGAGGACTTGCCCGAGCCTTACCTTTTGTTTTATATCCCCTGTGCGTTCCCGTAGTTCAATGGATAGAACATTGGTTTCCTAAACCGAGGATACAGGTTCGATTCCTGTCGGGGACAGCGGAAATCAAACGAGGGCGTGAGCGTAGCCATCGGAGATAGCACGCAACGAAGCCTCAATTAAATTGGCACTTACCCCCACCGTTCCCCAAGAACGCTTACCATCGGTTGAGCGAACCACGACGCGCGTCTTGGAAGATGTACCATCTTGGCCGGCCAAAACACGGACTTTATAATCAGCCAAGTGAACCTTTTTAAGTTTAGGAAAAGCCTTTACCAAGGACTGGCGCAAAGCTTGATCCAAAGCATGAACAGGCCCCTGCCCTTCGGCCACGGTTAAGGTTTCTGTTTTACCAACACGAACACGCACCGTGGCTTCACAGGTGGTTTCTTTTTGACCACCTTGTACCGAAACGTGGTAACTCACCACGGTGAAAGGATTTTCTTTAGATTTACCTAAATGATGTCGAAGTAACAAAGCTAACGAAGCGTCAGCGTCTTCAAAACTCCACCCTTGATGTTCAAGTTTCTTCAACTCCTCTAAGGCAGCTCGGGTCGAAGGTGCATCTTTATCTAATTCGATTCCTAACTCAGACGCTTTAAGAGTTAAATTACTCCGACCAGATTGATCGCTGACTAAAACATCGCGACTATTCCCTACCGCCGAGGGATCGACATGCTCGTATGCCGCAGAAAACTTTCGGACGGCATCAACGTGCGTTCCGCCTTTATGCGCAAAAGCAGCCGCCCCAACCCAAGGACGACGAGGGTCGGGAGCTTGATTGATAACTCCATCAACAAAGCGAGACAAAGCCGTTAAACGACGCAAAGAACTGGCGGGCACACAACTCCACCCGCGCTTGATTTGGGCAACAGGGATGACGGCGGTTAAATCACAGTTACCCGTGCGTTCACCGATGCCATTCATGGTGCCTTGTACATGCATGGCTCCCGCATCCAACGATGCCAGTGCATTAGCCAATGCTAAACCAGAATCATCATGCGTGTGAATTCCAACAGGACCAGAAACGGCTGCCATCGCTGCCCGGGTACAGGCGGCGACTTCATCAGGCAACGAACCTCCATTGGTATCACAAAGGACAATACGTGAAGCCCCTGCTTCTGCTGCGGCACGGAAACAAGCCAAAGCATAGGCTGAGTCTTCCTTCCAGCCATCGATAGCATGCTCACAATCATAAACGACTTCGCGACCATGTGACTTAAGGTAAGCCACCGTGTCCGCAATCATCGCCAAATTTTCTTCAGGAGAACAGCGCAAGACCTCACGGACATGCAAAGCAGAAGTTTTCCCATAAATCGTAACCACGGGCGTGTGGACTTCCAATAAACCACGAACTTGCGCATCTTCGGATGCACGAACACCTTTTTTACGCGTTGAGCCAAAAGCCGCGAGTTTTGCTTTACGGAATTTTAATTTCCGAGCTTCCGCAAAAAATTCAATATCCCGAGGATTGGAGCCAGGCCATCCGCCCTCGATATAGGCAACACCGAAGCGCTCAAGTTCTTGAGCAACGCGCAACTTGTCTTCGACCGAAAAATGCACTCCCAACCCCTGCGATCCGTCGCGGAGTGTTGTATCGTAGATTTCAATTTTTCGTGTCATGGTTTGATGGGTTAAAGGGTGAAGGAGACAAAAGCGAGCCTGCGCTCCGGTTGCCGCGGAACAGTCAATTGCCCAAGGGCAATCCGTTCAGCGGGCCTAGAGCCCAATAATAATCATCGCAGGAATGAAAGCACGACCGACCCCGCTGAGGGCTTGGTGATTTTGTGCCTTGGGTTCCATCGGAGTTCCTAAGGCTCGTCAAAGCATCGAATGAGTCAAAACCAAAGGTGGTCCAAACTCGATTGCAGGCTGGTAAAACCCACGATTTAGCCCATTATTCTCATTTATGCGAATACTGTGGTGGCTGATTGCCGTCCTCACGGCCATACCCAGTGCCCAAGCGCAATGGAACATATTTGCGGAAAACTTACCCCCACCAGGTTCTTGGGCAACTTACGCGATTGGTCGCACCGATCTCAATCCGCCCGAGCAACCCAGTGAAATCAAATTATCCGTTGCCGAGGCTGGCGACGTCAATGGACACCCTCACGTCTGGCTAACCGTCGAGCCAGTACGCTGGCTCGGCTCGAGCAACAAAGCGCCTTTACACTTTTTAGTTCCGAAAGATATCGATCGCGAAAGAGCGAGTAAACTTCTCCAAACCTCAGCAGAAATTGTTTTTTCCGATCCCATCAAAGGCTCGTGGTATATGCTCCCCGAAGATGTCGCCTCGCTTTCTCAAACCGCTGGATATTCCACCCAAAGTTCACTGGTTCCAGACAAACATCCAAAAGAAAAAATAAAGTTAGGTAATAAAACTTATTCGTGCTACCGACTAAAGATGGAATCGGTCACGGTGATTGATCCTCCCTTTGTCAAAAAGCAGACCATCAACATGCAGGGGACGGTCTGGCGCGATGACTCCACCCCATTCGGTGTCGTCCAAGCCAAATGGAGCGAACAAACCATCAAAGGGGATACAGCCAATGGTGTGCAGGAAAAAACGATTTATCTTTTAAATTACGGAATCGATAAAACACCTGCCCCACCCTTCGAACACGGCGAAAGATACACCATTTTTCGTCTTCTCTTTAACCGATAAAAATTCAGCTCACTTATTTCTAAGTGAGCTGAAAAAGTGGTGGCCGGAGTCGGAATCGAACCAACGACACGGTGCTCTTCAGGCACCTGCTCTACCAACTGAGCTATCCGGCCATAGACTGAGAAATTAAAGTGACCGATTACCCCCTGCTCTGTCAATCCGACAGAAACCGAGATAAACGCTTAAAAACTAAACTTCCAGGGTGTTAATCGACGTTCGATTTCCGAAATGACTTCGGCTTCACCAGCCTCGCCTTTTTCAGAAACAAAAGTGACAGAAAAACGTACAAAGGATCCGCAATCATCCCAAGGTACCGTAGAAATTAAGTGCTCGGTAATCATCCACTGGGAAAAGGCTTCGCCCGATTCGAAGGTCACGGTTCCAGTTGGACCAGTAGCGGACTTAGGAGCGGGCATATAGAGGAAGAATCCAGCTCCAGGTTTACGGACCTGGAAACCCAGCTTCGCGAGAACTCCCACTAATTTATCCATCCGACGAGAATACTTTGCAGCAATGGCACGAGGGATGGAGACATCATCCAATCCAGCGACACCTGCTTTTTGAATACCGAGGAACTGACCCGAGTCAGAATTATCTTTCACATCACCATAAGCACGAACCAGCAATGAATTACCAGCAACGAAACCAATTCGCCAGCCTGTCATGTTGTGACTCTTGGAGAGCGAATGTAATTCAACAGCGACATCTTTAGCGCCAGGAACTTGAAGAATGGAAACCTGCTCTTTGCCAAAGTGAAGCGAACCATAAGCCGCGTCTTGAATCACAACGAGGTTATGTTTCTTAGCAAAAGCAACGACTTCCTCAAAGAAAGCCAAAGTCGCACAAGCACCCGTAGGGTTATTAGGATAATTAAGCACCAACACTTTAGCCTTCGCTAAAATCTCCGCTGGAATCGATTTTAAATCGGGCAAGAAATGATTTTCCGCAGTGAGACGAAGGTTGTGAACAAGTCCTCCGTAGTATTTGGCATGCGTACCAAAAACAGGATAACCCGGCACCGTCATCAAAACATAATCACCTGGATTAATTAAACAGGCCGGTAGAATGGAAAGAGCTGCCTTAGATCCGATAGAGTGAAGCACTTCAGTCTCCGCATCGACTGTCACGTTAAAAAGATTTTTCATATACCGTGCGGCTGCCTGACGGAAATCAGGTCCACCATTATCAGCATAACCTCGGTTCTCTGGTTTAGCGGCCTCAACTTGTAAGGCTTTTACCACTTGAGGAAATGCCATCTCATCTGGCTCACCGACACCTAAATCAATCAGAGCAACATCGGGCTTCGCTTTTTTAGCGGCGGCTTTAGCCCGCTTGATTTTTTCGAATTTATAAATGGCCGTGGATTTACCGTAATTCACTCCACCGATGCGTTCGGCGAAAAGCTGTTGTATATAAGACTCGGACATGGCGATAAGACCTCGAAAAAGAGGAACAAACCGCCCGATGGCAAGCGGTCATCCTCATTCCCTATGAAATCCTCCGACCTAGAAACGCAGACTAAATAAAAAGGGCTCGGTTTTACCCGAGCCCTAATAAAAGCAGACGTAATCGCTTAGGCCTTCAATTTCGTCCAACGCGCATTGGCCTTGGATGATTTTACGGCTGCTTCGACAAAGGCCATACCCGTAACCCCATCGTCAATGGAGGGGAAATCGTAGCCTTCTTTCGGAGCCTTACGACCGAGGAGGCGATCGGTAATCGCTTCGACCACGGCACGGTAAATGTTGGCAAACGCTTCGATGAAAGCCTCGGGGTGACCAAACGGCGTACGCGTATACTTCTTGGCCTCGGGTCCATTATAAGAATTACCACGGCGCCAAACCTGACGAGGAGCCTCGGCAAACTTTACAATCAATTCATTGGGGTGTTCTTGATGCCACTCCAACGAAGCGAGCGTACCGTAAACACGAATGTTTAAATTATTTTCATCACCCGTAGAAATTTGAGATGCGTAAAGAATTCCGCGAGCTCCGCCCTTATAACGAACGAGCATATTGCCATCATCATCTAAGGGGCGACCAGGAATAAAGGTGCTGAGTTCGGCAGCGACTTCATCGATTTCTAATCCCGTAATATATTGTGCAAGGTTTTCGGCGTGAGTACCGATGTCACCAATGCAATTCGAAATACCTGAAACATTGGGATCCATGCGCCAATTCGAAATCTTCGAGTCTTTCGCTGACTTCAAAGCCGTGATGGCGTAGCCTTGCGGATACTCGACAACGATTTTGTTAATCTTGCCGAGCTTACCTGCCGCGACCATCGCGCGTGCCTCTTTCACCATCGGGTAACCAGTATAATTATGAGTGAGAGCAAAAATCAGACCGCTCTTCTTTGCTAAATCGCGTAATTTCTTAGCCTCCGTAAGAGTATAAGCTAAGGGCTTTTCACAAACCACGTGGATGCCTGCTTCAAGAAAAGCTTTGGCAACAGGATAGTGCATGTCATTACGGGCCACGATTGACACGAAGTCGATGCGCTCACCCAGAGGAAGCTTAGCCTCTGCCTTAGCCATCTCCTGATAGGAAGCGTAGACGCGTTGTGGATTAAGGAATAGGTCCTGACCCGAAAGGCGCGACTTTTCGGGATCGGAAGAAAAGGCACCTGCAACGAGCTCGATTTGGCCATCGAGTGCAGCTGCCATACGGTGAACCGCTCCAATGAAGGCACCGCGGCCACCGCCGACCATGCCCATACGAATTTTACGATTTAATGAACTCATAGTAGATAATTAGATAGAAACGGGTTTGCCCGAACGCGCTGAAGCATAAATGGCGTCGATGACCTGCATGAGACGCAGGGATTGTTCGGGAGTATTCAAAGGTGCAGCTTTACCCTCAATCGCTTCAATAAAATTAGCAGCCGAGGCAGAGCGTCCCATATCCTCACAAGCAGGAGTGACGATGGATCGGTTCACACTGTTGCCATTTTCTTGAACGTACAATTCGCAAGTGTCGATGGCAGTATCATCCAATCCATCAATGCCGAAGAGGCGCTCCACCTTGCCACCCGCTTTCGTGCCTTGGAAAACAACAGAAACTTCTTCGCGCTTTACCATTTCAGCCCAAGAAACTTGTAGAGACAAAACTTGGCCGGTCTTAAAGGAAATAAAACCGTGAGCCGCATTTTCCACATCGGTGGTACCACCCACACGATCAGGAATACCCCAAGGACCCTTAAATGATTTATCCTGAATAAAATCGTGAAAGGTCTGACCCATCACGTGAGCTGGCTCAGGATAACCCATGAAATACATAGCCAAATCGACCATATGCAAAAGGTCGATTAACGGACCACCACCCGATTGTTCTTTCGTGGTAAACCAACCGCCAAAACCAGGAATACCAGTGCGGCGAATCCATTTAGCCTGAGCGGAATTAATTTTCCCCACTTGGCCACCTTCGATGTATTTCATCATCGCTTGAGACTCAGGACGAGCACGGTTGTTAAAGTTAAACATCACATGCTTTCCTGACTTTTTCGCCGCTGCGATAATGCCACCGACTTCTTGAGCATTCAGGGCTGGAGGCTTTTCACAGAAAACATGCTTACCTGCATTTAAACATTGGATAGCTAATGGAGCGTGAAACTTATTGGGCACGATGATGCTAATTGCATTCAAGTTGGGGTGCGCCGCGAGCATCGCCTCAACCGATTCATAAGCGTGCGGGATACCCCATTTCTCGGCCGCCTTTTTGGCCGCTCCAGGAGCTGGGTCAGCAACAGCAACCAGATCTGCTTTTGCTAAACGAAATCCCGCAGCGTGATATTGGAGCATGCCACCCGCTCCAATGATTCCAACTTGTGTAGGCATAAACGGCTCAGGCGAAAAATTACTTCTTCTGCTTTGCCTTGTCGAAGGCAGCATCGAAAGCGACTTTGTTAGAGGGGAAAGCTAAGCGCTTTACGTAAGCACAACTTTCCGTCGCTCCATGGAAGCGATCCATGCGGCCATCCTCCCATTCAACAGAGAGAGGACCAGCATAATCGATATCATTCAAAGCCACAATCACGTCTTCAAAACGAATATCACCGCGACCCACGGAACGGAAATCCCATGCACGTCGTGCATCACAGAAATCAGTATGGCCACCAAAGACACCTACGGTACCGTCACCATGACCCCACCAAACGTCCTTCATGTGAGCGTGGTGAATTTGCTTAGCAAAGGTACGAATGAATTTCACGTAATCAACACCTTGGTAACCCAAGTGACTAGGATCGTAGTTAAAACCGAAGCGCTTATGGTGACCGACGGCCTCGAGAGCTCGTTGAGCCGAAGCGATATCAAAAGCGATTTCGGTAGGGTGAACTTCGAGAGCAAAATAAACATCATGTTTTTCGAAGGCATCGAGGATTGGCTTCCAACGCTTAGCAAAATCATCATAACCCTTTTGCAAGAAAGCCTGATTGGTGGGCGGGAAGGCGTAAATTGCATGCCAGATGGAAGAACCCGTAAAGCCATTAACAACCACTTTACCCGAGCCCTTTGCAAACTTGGACATGTACGATTTACCAGCATCAAAGAATTTACGTGCAGCCTCCGCCGTAAGAATCATTTCCGCTGCAGCACGAGAACGTACGCCCTCGGGATTACCATCGCCCCAAATTTGTGGAGAGAGTATCGCCTGGTGACGTTCGTCGATATTATCGCAAGTCGCTTGACCAACGAGGTGCGAAGAAATCGCCCAGCAACCCAAACCGTTCTTTTCCAACAAAGCCCAAAGAGACTCAATATAGCCCTTCTCCTTTACTGCACGCGTGACATCAAAGTGGTCGCCCCAACAGGCCAGTTCGACACCATCGTAACCCATGGCCTTAACCTTGGGTAACAAATCAGCGATAGGAAGATCGGCCCACTGGCCAGTGAACAGAGTAACAGGACGTTGTGACATAGTTGTAGGTGGTTGAGAGGGGTGAGACGTGGATTCAGCCAAATTAGCGGACCTTGTTCAAGCGGGCAATGGCTGCCGTTTTAAAAAATTTAGGAAAGTTTCTTGGCCAATTCGGCTTCGAGAGCGTCATAAGCTGAACGCAAAGCGGGATCGGGCTGAACGACCCCAGGAGCGGGTGCACAGAAAACGGCTTCTAAATAAGCCATTTTCGCCCCACAAGCAGCTTCGGCTGCTCGCAAGGCAGCACCCAAGGCAGCCGAATCAGAAACTGATAAGCGGAATACTGGGGCTCCAAAAACGTCCGCAAAAATTTTCGCTATCGCTGGATTATTGGATGCTCCACCCGTCAGAAGAAGTTGCGTGGTCGGCGTACCAACCCAACGACTATGCAAACGCATATTCAAAGCCTGACCCTCAACCGCGGCACGAGGCAATGACTGCGGAGTGACAGGTTTGCCTAAAGAAATTCGACCAGCAGAACGACGTGGAGTAATCTCGTCCTCCTCCATAGGCAGAACAGCGGACTGTGCCGCGGGAGAGTGATTAATCGCCGCAGAAAATTCATCCCAATCTTTAAATCCACACTCCCGACGAATCGCTTCGCGAGCGAGCGATCCATTACGCACACAGATTAAACTCATGCTTCCACCGAGAGGATTGCCAAAGGCGTGTCCCAATCCGGCTGCATCAGTACGAATACCTTCAATCGCCGCAAAGATTGTGTCGCTGGTCCCTAAACTGATAACCACTTTTCCAGGACGAGAAGCGCCCATGCCCACTAAACTAGAAGGATTATCGCCTGTACCAATGACAACCTGACAGCGTGGAGAAAATCCGTAACGAGTCACAAAATATTTAGAAATGGGACCAGCCACCGTTGAACCAGGACGAACGGGGGGAAGTTTTTTTGCTAAATCGGACGCCGTTGCCTGAAGAGCCGCAGGAGACCAATCACCCTTGCGAATATCCATCAAATTCATCCCCGCACCGTCACCCGTATCAATGGCCACGTCAGCCCCAGCTAAAATGGAGGCAAAGAAAGAGGAAACTAAATGAACTCTCTCCGTCTTAGCCCAGGCCTGTGGATTATTTTTAGCGAAACGACGAATTTGTGGGCCTGTAAAACGTGGCGTAGCCACACTTCCAGTTAGATCGCAAACGGCTTGGTCACCACCCAGAGCGGCAGCAATTTCAGCACACTCTTTTACCGTCGAGCCATCCATCCAAATAGGAGAGCTCGCACGTGAGAGTACGGGCTTAATCTTTGTCGCTAAAGAAGTTTGTGGATTACCATCCGCCAAAGCGGCTTGGTAACCTGCACCGAGATAAACGCTACCATGTTGTTGACCAGAAACTGAAATCGCCTCGATTTGTGAAAGGTCGGTCAGTTTTGCCAGTCGTGTTAAAGCTAACTCTAATCCATCCAACCAAAGCAGAGGGTCGGCATGAACTTCGCCATTTTGACCTCCGCGAATAAACCCCTCAGGGTGTCCTCGATCCGGAAAATCAGGACCGAATGCCGCGCGAGCGGTGGCTAGATTCTTTCCAGACTTGGTGTCTAAAACCAAAGCGGTGGCGCTTTGAGTAGACAGGTCCAGACCGAGGACAACAGCCATAAGGATTAACGAATGTATTCGTTGATGATATTTTCGAGCAACTCTTGGCGACCCGAGTCAAGACGTGGAGGCTTGATGCCTTGAGCGTATTTATCGAGCGCAACAAGCGAGGTCTTCTTCTTCTCAATCTTGCGACCGATACCTTTATCCCAAGAAGAGTAACGCTTATCGACAAATTTATCGAGCTTACCATCCTTGATGATAGCGTGTGCAATCTTCAAGCCACGAGCAAAGGCATCCATACCGCCGATGTGAGCGTGAAAGAGATCCACGGGCTCATGAGATTCACGGCGACGTTTTGCATCGAAGTTCAATCCACCCGTGGTGAATCCGCCCATCTTTAAGACACGCAACATAATGTTGGTCGTGAGATAAAGATCGGTGGGGAATTGGTCGGTATCCCAGCCCAAGAGAGTGTCACCACGGTTCGCATCAATCGAACCAAGAGCATCCGCTCCAATAGCCACTTCGAGTTCATGCTCCATGGTATGCCCAGCGAGGGTGGCGTGATTGGTTTCGATGTTCAGCTTGAAGTATTTCAAGAGACCATACTCGCGGAGGAAATTAAGGCAGGCCGCGGAATCAGAATCGTATTGGTGCGTTGAAGGTTCGCGTGGTTTGGGCTCGATGTAGAACTGACCTTTGAAACCAATCTTCTTCGCGTGATCAACGGCGAGGTGCAATAAAGCAGCCAAGTGATCGAGCTCGCGCTTCATGTTGGTGTTCAACAAAGTGGCATAACCTTCGCGGCCACCCCAGAAGACGTAACCTTCACCACCGAGTGCCTTGGTGGCGTCTAAAGCGTGACGTACTTGGCTCGCACCGTAGGCAAAAACATCGGCATTAGGAGAAGTGCCAGCACCTTGTGCGTAGCGAGGGTGCGAGAAAAGACAGGCGGTACCCCAAAGTAACTTCTTACCCGTTTCCTTTTGATAACCTTTCAACTCTTGCACAACGCGTGCGAGATTGGCGTGCGTCTGGGTCAGCGTAGAACCCTCAGGAGCGATGTCGCGATCGTGGAAGCAGTAGAAATCAATTTGGCACTTTTCCAGAAACTCGAAGAAAACTGGTACGCGACGCAACGCATTATCCAAAGACTCCGAGCCATCGTCCCAAGGCATCAACGCCGTTGCACTGCCAAAGGGATCGCTTAAGCCATTGCGCATCACGTGCCAGTAAGCGGCAGCGAAACGCATGTGGTCTTTCATTTTTTTGCCACCGACTTTTTCGTCAGGATTATAATGCTTAAAAGCAAATGGATTCTTAGACTTAGGTCCTTCGTAGCGAATGACCGGCACATTCTTGAAGTGTGACATAATGTAGGGGGATAGAACCCCTAACTTTGAGATTTACCTCAAGCCTGCCAAGAAGGGATTTTTAAAAAATCGCTGGGGGCTCTTTGTATTTTTTCGCCGAAGGTCGACTTTGAGGTTGCCAGCCACCCCGACGCCCCTTCGCCAGATAACCCTATGAGGCTAAGGGCTTAATAAATCCCCCAAGGTTCCCTCCCCCATTCCGGAGTTATTATTTAGACGACTGAGAAGTGTCACTTGCAACCCCGATTCCATCCCTCAGCATCGCCCCATGCAGGTTGTCCGCACCGTCCCAGAACTTCAAAAGGCTCTAGCCCCCAAACGACAACAGGGCCTAACCATCGGCTTGGTTCCGACAATGGGCTGCCTCCATTCTGGACACCAAGCACTTATTGCACGGGCTAAAAAGGAATCCGCCGTCGTGGTTGTCTCGATTTTTGTCAATCCAACCCAATTCGGTCCCAACGAGGACTTTGCTCGCTATCCGCGGACTTTTGCAGCGGACGAGCAAGCTTGTCGTGAAAGCGGAGCGGATATCATTTTTGCTCCAACCACCGAAGATTTTTATGCCCGTAATGCTTCAACCTGGGTCAATGTCGGTCAAGTTTCCGAAGGACTCTGTGGGAAATTTCGCCCAGGACATTTTCAAGGCGTGGCCACGGTGGTAACCATGTTGTTTAATGCTGTTCAGCCTCAAGTCGCTATCTTTGGTCAAAAAGATTTACAGCAACTCGCAGTCATTCGTCGTTTAGTGCGCGACTTGCATTTCCCAATCAAAATCATCGCACACGAAACCGTACGAGAGCCAAACGGCGTAGCCATGAGTTCGCGTAATCGTTATTTAAGCGATGACGAAAAGTGCAAAGCGGAATCGATACCGAGAGCCTTACAAATGGCGCAAAGTCTCGTCGACAAAGGCGAGACGGACGC
Organism: Opitutia bacterium; assembly: GCA_947463395.1. Classification (GTDB taxonomy): domain Bacteria; phylum Verrucomicrobiota; class Verrucomicrobiia; order Opitutales; family UBA953; genus UBA953. Next base: position 13,057 of record CANHRV010000018.1, read on the forward strand.
ACATCGAATCTTAACGGTGGTAAAGGAAAATTTATCGAAGTTGCCCGATTTCCAAATTCAGTATGTCGAGATTGTGAACAGCGAAACGATGGCCTCTTGCCCAAACATCAAGCGCGGTGAATGCGCCATCGTGATTGCTGGTTTTTTAGGCAAAACACGACTCATTGATAATCTCATTCTCCGCTAAAAGATTCAATCAAATCGAATCGAGGAAAAGAATGCAGCTCGCACCCGGTGCCGCCACTGATTGATGGGTATCACTTAATTTACCCGAAACTGGATCAATGCGATAGACATTGAGCGTACCTGATTTTTGCCCAGCACACACCAACCAACGACCATCAGGAGAAAGTCCAAACCCGCGAGGCGTCGCTGGTACATTCAACAGGTTTTGGATAAGGGTTAATTGACCCTCGGAGCTTATTGAAAAAACAGCGAGTGAATCATGACCCCGATTGGCGACATACAAATTCTTCCCATTCGGAGAACAAAAGACGGCCGAAGAAGTAACTCCTTTTGCTTCTACGCCCTCAGGTAAACTTGAAATCACCTGCCCGAGACTCAGTTGACCTGTATGGGAATCCACTTTCATCACTGCGACCGTCAAAGATAGTTCATTAACTACAAAAGCGATAGGTAAATGCGGGTGAAAAGCGAGGTGACGTGGACCACTACCGGGACTGAGTTCAGCACTACTTTGAGTCGACGAATCCAAACGACCCTCTTTCAAAGCATAGATGAAAATTTTATCGAGTCCGAGATCGGGCACATAAACAAATCGATTTTGTTGATCGAAAAAGGCCCCATGCGGATGGGATGCTTCTTGCCGAACTTGATGATGACCTCGCCCTTGATAAGCAAAGAAATCTTTTTTTGCCTGCAACGATCCATCGGGGTTGAGCGGAAAACTAGCAATCGACCCAGACCCGTAATTTGCCACCAGCAAAAACTTCCCTTGTTGATCGAGTGCCACATGGGTGGCGTTTTTTCCTTGAGAGGGCTGAGTATTGAGCAGACGCGCCGTTTGCCCGCCGCGTAATTGAAAAGCCCCTACTCCGCCGTCACCCTGACCTAAATCTAAAGTGGCATAGAGAGTTTGTCGGTCTTTGCTGATTGCCAGAAAAGAAGCGCCTTTCGCTTCAGCAATAACCCGAGGAGATGAAAGCTTACCCGTATCACTCTCGAGTGTTGCTTGTAAAATTCCGGGAGCCTCTCTTCCAGAAGTTCCAATAAAAAATTGCAACTCGGATGCGGGAAGTGAACCAATCAGAGACAACCCAATGCACAACCGAAAGAAATTGATCATTTAGTGATCAGAGGGATGACGTTGAATCTTCTCACTCCAAGCAAACAACATCATCGAGAAAAGGAAAATGGCATGAATAATAGCCTGCCAAAGAATAACTTTCTCGTGTTGCGCAGTAAAATTAACGGCCGAAGAGGCGGAGGTAATATCAATAAAACTCTTAAGCAAATGAATGGCGGAAATACTGGCGAGACTACCAGCCAATTTGGTCTTCAGCGTATTCGCATTGATGTGATCCAACCAATTGGGGCGGTCGGAATTATCACCAAACTCAATCCGACTTACAAAGGTCGCATAACCACCAACAACAACCATATTCACCAAATTGGCCACCATAGAGATATCAACCAAGGAGAGTATACCAAGCATGATGGTGCTCTCCGTTGCCGTGGAAAAATTAGCAAAAAGATGA
>CANHRV010000019.1 GCA_947463395.1 Opitutia bacterium
AAGACGAAGATCACCCTTATGGGCATCATCGTTTCTCCACTTTAGCCACACTCTTTATCTCCGGTCTCGTTTTGGCTTTTTGCTTCGGTTTAGCGTGGCATTCAGTTAACGCCTTGGTCGCTGGAACGAAACAAGAAATCCCTGGTTTAGCTGCCGCTTGGGTTGCGGGAGTCGCTTTGGTATTAAAAGAAACTTTTTACCAGTATGCTCGTCGCCAAGCCGAGCGCTTGGGTTCCCGTTTACTCTTGGCCAATGCGGCGGACCATCGAGCTGATGCGATAGCCTCTTTCCTTGCTTTATTGGCTGTGGTTATTGCCCATACTAAACCCGAATGGGCCATCTTGGATAAAGTGGTAGGCTTAATTCTCGCCGGTTGGTTGGGTGCAGAAGGTATTCGTCTCTTTAAAAATTCGTGTGCTGATTTAATCGATACCGCACCGACTGAAACGGTGTTAAAGGATTTGAGTGAACATATTTTAGCCGTACCTGGAGCCAAAGGGTTTCATGCTTTTCGTGCTCGCCGTCTCGGTGACCGCTTCGAGGTCGACTTCCATTTACAGGTCGATGAAACCGCCACGGTGGCCGAGGGTCATGCCATCGCGGGTAAAATTAAGTACGATATTCTTAGTCAACACCCCGAAGTGATTTCCGTCTTAGTGCACGTCGAACCTAACGTGCCACAACATCGCAAGCGCGATGGCCACCACGGGATGGTTGAATAACTACTCGGCTAGATTGTAGGCTTTAAAACCGAAGTGTTTTTTAAGCCATTCACGGAGAGTTTGAAAGTCTCGCGGAGGCTCGACCGAAATCGTTAACGGCTTGCCCGTGTGAGGGTGATTAAGCGTGAGACGTTGAGCATGCAACATCACCCGCGGTATTGGCCAATCGGCAAAAGTGGGTGTATCAAATTTTCCGTACGTGCGGTCACCGAGAATGGGGTGTCCAATATGGGCGAGGTGTACACGGATTTGGTGGGTGCGTCCGGTGTGAGGAAACGCACGAATCAAAGCGGCTTGCGGTCCGTATTTTTCCTCCACTCTCCAATCGGTCGAGGCGTCTCGTCCCTCTTCACGGACAGCCATACGCACGCGTATGGTGCGATGGCGATCGATGCTCGCATCAATACTCCCGCTGAGCAGTCGCGGACTTTTATCAACCAAGGCCAAGTACTCTTTTTGTGCTTGGCGATGAGTGAATTGTTCGACCAGTGAGTGATAAGCTTTGTCGGTTTTGGCCAAGACAATAACGCCCGAGGTTTCACGGTCGAGACGGTGGACGACTCCAGGACGAGGGGCACCACCAGCGGGGGCAAGTTTTCCTTTAGTGTGATGCAAGATTCCCTGGACTAAAGACTTCTCCTCTGAACCTGAAACAGGGTGGGTGAGTAGACCAGCAGGCTTGTTGACCGCAATGAGATGAGCATCCTCAAAAAGAATCTCCAGTTTCATTTTTACGGGAGTCGCCGTGGGTTCAACAGGGTCGGGTAATTGCACAACCACTTCATCGCCGGGTTCTAACACCGTGCGACAGTCGATAATGATTCCCTTACGTTTTACCAATTGTTGATTCAGGGCACGCTGAACCCGCGAACGACTCACGCCCTCGATTAAATTCGCTAAAATTTTATCTGCTCGAGCGGCTGGAGTATCGGCTGCCACAATCAGGGTATGTGTTTCTCTCTCTTTGGCCTTAGCCACAGGTGAGGGTTTGGCTGGACTTTTTTTAAGGTCAGCACGCTGTGCGCTTTTTTTACGTTGCGCACGTTTGGATCGGTCGGCTCCGGGGGAAGGTTTGTGAGCCGGTTTTTTTGAGACAGTCATTAAAGTTTTTTTCCGAGTAAATACTGCGGGTTTAATTTTTGTAAATGTTTGGGAACAAAGAGTCCGTTTTGACGAATCAATTTTCCGTCGAAACGAATTTCTCCGCCACCATATTCGGGGCGTTGAATGCAAACCATGTCCCAGTGAATGGCGGAGTGATTACCATTGTCGGTACTCTCGTAGCACTTGCCGGGAGTGAAGTGGAAAGAACCCGCAATCTTTTCATCGAAAAGAATGTCCTGCATCGGATGGAGGATGTGAGGATTAAACCCGAGAGCGAATTCGCCGATGTAGCGTCCACCTTTATCGGTATCTAAAATTTCATTGAGACGCTTGGTGTTGTTGGCCGTGGCCTCCACGATTTTGCCTTTGCGGAAAACGAGACGAATCGAATCAAACGAAACCCCTTGGTAAACCGTGGGAGCATTATATTGAATCACGCCTTCCACCGAATCGCGAACGGGAGCAGTAAAGACTTCACCATCGGGGATATTGTGTTTTCCGCCACAAGGAATGGCCGCAATGCCTTTGATCGAAAAACGTAAATCGGTTCCAGGACCAGTGATGTGAACTTCGTCGGTCGCCATCATGGTTTCGCGTAAGGCCTCCATGCCAGGAACCATGCGTGCGTAATCCAACGTACATACTCGGAAGAAAAAGTCGGCAAAGGCCTCGGTGCTCATTTTGGCTTGTTGTGCCATCGAAGGCGTTGGCCAACGCAACACCACCCACTTGGTTTTATTCACTCGCCAATCGAGGGTGGGTTGTAAGGCCGTGCCGTATTGTTTAGCCATCGCCGAAGGTACATCGCTCGATTCAAAAATATTTTCGGCTCCGCGCACAGCGATGTAGGCCTGCATCTTTTTCATGCGGGCGAGTTCGTGTTCATTGACGGCTTTGAATTGCTCCAGGGTTCCTTCGCGAACCAACTCACGATTAATCCGAGCCCGTTGTAAGTTAACCATCGGTATCGCCTGATGCTTTCGTGCTGCACGAATCAGGGCTAAAACGAATTCTTCGGGTACCTCTGCGGCATCAATTAAAACTTTTTCTCCCCTTTTTAGGCTGGTCGAAAAGCCGCATAATACCTCGGCGAGTTGTGCGTAACGTGAATCCATGCCTCACACTTGCCCGCTCGGAGCGTCTTTCCAAGCGCGAAAGGGACGCTTGCGAGTTTCTTCAGTCTTCTCAAGGTAGTCTCATGCCTTCCGATAATCCCGCTCAACGTGCAAAACTCCTTACCGAGGAGGCCGCCTTTGATTTTGCCATGGGAGATGAGCGAGCCGCTTTAGCAAAACTCGAGGAGGCCGTGAAATGTGATCCCGCCTCTTTTGAATCATGGTTGGCTAAAGCCGAGGTCCACTTTGCCTTACGCGAACTCGACGCCGCTCTCGCCGCAGGCGAAAAGGCTTTATCTCTCCAACCCAAAGACATCCATATCCATACTTCTTTGTCGCGTATTTGGATGGAGCGTGGCGATAAGGCGAAGGCCGAGCATCATGGTGCCCAAGCTCGTATCCTTGGCTGGGGAGACCAGTTGAAATCGCCCGAAGGTAAACAGCCAGGGGAACTGTCCTAGGCCTGTGACAGCCCTGCGAACCTCTGGGACAGGCTGTCACGTCCTTTCTGAGACCGTTTTAGGCTCATTCACAGGGAAAGTGCACGATAACTGGGTAAAACCCCCGTAAACGATTGCTAAACCCTCTTAAACCCGTTTTGGCATTTGTTCTGCATATCGCCTTTCGCCCATCTGGGCACTCAATCTACCTACATACCTATGGCTAAAAACACCAAACAAACCGTAAAACCCCTCGCCGATCGCGTTCTCGTTGAGCGCATTGAGGAGGGCGAAGAAATCAAGGGCGGTATTATCATCCCTGATTCCGCCAAGGAAAAACCCCAAGAGGCGAAAGTCATCGCCCTAGGCACTGGAGCCGTCGACAAGGACGGTAAGAAAATTCCTTTCTCTGTGAAAGTCGGAGACAAGGTTCTCATCGGTAAATACGCCGGTACCGAAGTGAAACTGAATGACGAAATTTACCTTCTCCTTCGCGAAGAAGAAATCCTCGCTGTCGTCGAATAATTTAAAACTCAACCTCTCCACTGACCACTATGTCTAAAAAACAAATTCTGTTTGATGAAGCCGCTCGCCGCAAAGTGCTGAACGGTGTTTCGACTCTCGCCCGCGCGGTGAAAGTTACGCTCGGTCCCAAAGGCCGAAATGTGATGATTGATAAGAAGTTTGGCGCTCCTAAGGTCACCAAAGACGGTGTCACGGTTGCCAAGGAAATCGAGTTGAGCGATCCTTTTGAAAATATGGGCGCACAAATGGTGCGCGAAATCGCCTCCAAGACCGCTGATAAAGCCGGTGATGGTACGACCACCGCCACGGTTCTCGGTGAAGCGATTTACAAAGAAGGTCTTCGTTTCGTGGCTGCAGGAGCTAATCCTATCTTCGTGAAGCGTGGTATCGATAAAGCGACCGAAGCGGTTGTGAAGGAACTCGCGAACATCTCGAAGAAGATTAAGACCCGCGAAGAAATTAAACAAGTCGCTACGGTCTCCGCTAACTGGGATGCTTCCATCGGTGACATCATTGCTGAAGCGATGGATCGCGTCGGTAAAGACGGAACTATCACTGTCGAAGAAGCTAAGACCATCGAAACCACTCTCGATGTCGTTGAAGGTATGCAGTTCGATAAGGGATATCTTTCTCCTTATTTCGCTACCAACGCCGAAACACTCGAGGCGATTATCGAAGATGCCTACATCTTGCTCTATGAGAAAAAGGTCAGCGCGATGAAGGATCTGCTACCTCTCTTACAAGAAGTAGCCAAAACTGGTAAGCCTCTCTTAATCATCTCCGAAGAAGTCGAAGGCGAAGCCCTCGCAACTCTCGTGGTCAACCGTCTCCGTGGCACCATCAATGTCTGCGCCGTTAAAGCCCCAGGCTTTGGTGATCGTCGCAAAGCGATGATGGAAGATATCGCTGTTCTCACGGGCGGACGATTCATCACCGAAGATCTCGGTATCAAACTCGAATCCGTTAAACTGGCTGACCTCGGTCGTGCAAAACGCGTCGTGGTAGACAAGGAAAATACCACCATCGTTCAAGGTGCTGGTAAATCGGCTGACATCCAAGGCCGCGTCAAACTCATCCGTCGTCAAATCGAAGAAACCACATCCGATTACGATAAGGAGAAGTTACAAGAGCGCTTGGCTAAATTAGCCGGTGGTGTGGCGGTTATTCATGTTGGTGCTGCCACGGAAGCTGAATTGAAAGAAAAGAAGGACCGTGTGGATGACGCCTTGCACGCTACTCGCGCCGCGGTTGAAGAAGGTATCGTCCCTGGTGGCGGTGTCGCTTTACTCCGTACCGTAAAAGCTATCGACGCTATCATCAACAGTCTCTCGGGTGACGAAAAGATTGGTGCACAAATCGTGCGCAAATCAATCGAAGAGCCTCTTCGTACTCTCTGTGCTAACGCGGGTGTCGAAGGTTCACACATCGTTCAAGAAGTCCTACTCAAGCACAAGGGTTCCCATGGTTACAATGTTGCGACTGCTGAATACGAAGACCTCGTTGCCGGTGGTGTTGTCGATCCCACCAAGGTAACTCGTATGGCTATTATCAATGCCTCTTCGGTAGCAGGTCTCTTGCTGACGACGGAGTGCATCATCACCGATTTGCCTGAGGAAACAAAGCCTGCGGCCGGTGGTGACCATATGGACCACTGAGATTCGTACTGAGTCTCTTCATCACGGCGCCCATTGGGCGCCGTTTTTGTTTACGGGGAAGGATATGAGATTGCCTCGGCAATATTTCAAACTACCCCTCAAGGACTATGGCATCTGTTAAATTACAAAAAGAATTACCTAAGTCCGTTAAATTATTAATCACCTCAGCCGTCACGGTGGTGATTTTTTTAGCGCTCTATTTCGGTATTCCAGGCACAGGATTTAATGGTGTTCAGTCTGGTGTCTATTTCGACATGGAATCAGGCGTCGAGGATGCTTACTTCATGGACAACAAGATTAAGTGCACCTCTGAAGAGGCTGAAGCCATGGTTCGTGCTGCTCTGTCCACTTTGCGTAAGGATTATCCCACCGACCGTGTCTCGGTCAGAATCGAAAATTACTCCTCGGGTTATCGTTACGAAGTTCGCTTCGTCACTTACTACGCTCAAAAGTTTTCGCTCTTCGGTGAAGGACCCATTTTCCGCCGTGGACCTGTGGTCGGTGATCCAACATTGGACGCTCAGGTTAAAAAGCTGGATGACGAAATCGAAAAAACGATTCGTGATACACTTGAGTACTACTTCCGCTCAAAAGGCGCTAAATAAACACTCGAGAACCCCAGTTAAACTGGGGTTCTTCGTTAAAGTGGGGTGAATGAGGGGACTTGAACCCCCGACCCTCGGTACCACAAACCGATGCTCTAACCAACTGAGCTACATCCACCATAAATCCCGACAGGGAAGGGTATAAATGCAGTTAAAAGCTTATCGTCTGTCAATCTCTGAGGCACACGTTTCTCTATCCTTGCCCTCGGCCAAGAAGTTTCTGTCGTTTGTTCTTCCCCTTTTACCTCCCCTGACCCTTATCTACATCTCTCCATGCCTAACTTTAGCGAAATCGGACTTCCTGAGCCAGTTCTACGCTCGCTCGCTGAAGCGGGCTATGTGAATCCGACACCTATCCAAGAAAAAGCGATACCTGCAATTCTTTCGGGTCGCGATTTAATCGGTGCCGCTCAAACGGGCACAGGTAAAACCGCTGCGTTTGCATTGCCCGCTCTCGCTCGACTGGGTCCTGCCGCTGGCAAACCTCGATGCCTCGTCTTGGTTCCTACGCGCGAGCTAGCCGTTCAGGTTGATGAGAATTTTCGTAAGTACGGTAAATACCTCGGCACGAAAACAGCATTACTCTACGGAGGTGTTGGCTATGGCAATCAAACCAAAGCACTTCAAGAAGGCGTAGACGTCGTCATTGCGACTCCCGGTCGATTGCTCGACTTGCAAGAACAGAAAATTTTAGACCTACAATCCATCCAGATCTTAATTCTCGATGAAGTGGATCGAATGTTAGACATGGGCTTTATCGAAGACGTGAGTCGTATTATTCGATTATGCCCGAAGGAAAGGCAGACGCTTTTATTCTCAGCCACGGTCGATGAAAGAATCGGCAAAATTGCACACTGGGCTTTGCGTGATCCGATTACCGTTGATGTACGAACGGGTCAAACCGCCGCCGAAACAGTGGACCACGCGATTTTCCCCGTCGATGTTTTCCAAAAGTACGATCTGTTGCTCGAACTGTTGCGTCGGAGTGATTACAAGTCGGTCATTGTTTTTACTCGAACCAAACGAGACGCCGATCGCATTGCGGAATGGATTGAAGGACATGGTACGCCCGTCGCAACTCTGCACGCCGATCGCTCGCAATCAGAACGCACCCAAGCCCTGCAAGGCTTTAAACAAGGTAAGTATTCCATTCTCGTTGCGACTGATATTGCTTCACGGGGTCTAGATATTTCCGGTGTTACACACGTGATTAACTACAATGTGCCGGAGCATCCTGAGGACTACGTTCATCGCATTGGCCGAACAGGTCGTGCCGCTACCGAAGGTGAGGCCTTCACGCTTTTTTCGCCCGATGAATTACATCACTTGCAACAAATCGAACTGCTTTTGGGTCGCCCCATCGAACGAAGAAAATGCGAAGGATTCCGCTATTTCTCGGAACCGAATTTAACGCTTGGTGGTGCTAAAACCTCAGCCCCTCGAAAAAGAAATCGCTAAAACCATGGAATGGAAACCGAGCGAAGTACCGATGCGACGAGCTTTGGAGCTCGCCCGCAAAGCCTGGGGAGAAACTCACCCCAACCCAATGGTCGGAGCGGTCATCACCGAGGGCGATACCATCGTTGCAGAAGGGTTTCATGCCAAGGCTGGCGAGCCCCACGCTGAAGTTCAAGCCCTGCGAGCTCTCGGGCGTGCCCCCAAACCAAACGCTGTTCTGTTCGTAACCCTCGAGCCTTGCTCGACCCACGGACGAACCCCTCCGTGCGTTGAGGCGATTGTGGCTTCAGGAATCAAAACCGTCGTCGTGGGCGCCGAAGATCCTAATCCACTTCATGCAGGCAAAGGATTAACCTACCTGCGCAACCACGGCATCAAAGTGTTTAGCGGTGTTCTGGCCGATGCCTGCACCGATTTAAACTTAATTTTTAATCATTGGATTAAAACACAACGTCCCTTTGTCGCCGTTAAAGTCGCTTCTACCTTAGATGGTCGACTGGTAGCGATGGAAGGTGCGGGTCCCTATATTACGGGTGAGTTGGCTCGAGCCGATGTACAAAACTGGCGTAAACTTTTTCCAGCCATCGCGGTGAGCGTGGATACACTTCTTAAAGATAATCCCCGACTGACCGCTCGCGTTCCTGGCAATGAATCATGCCCGATTCGTTTCGTACTCGATCGTCATTTTCGTTCCGCAGGAAAGAAAGGCCTAAATTTATTCCAAGATGTCTATCGCGATCGCACCATTGTGGTTGGACTGAAAAGCTCAGCAAAGTCTGCTGATCTTCATTGGTATGAAGCCGAAGGTATCAAGGTTTGGTGTCTCGAGGGTACACCCGAAGAATTCCTATTCCACTGGCTCGACGCTTGCGCGAAACAATCGATCACAGGCATCTATGTCGAAGCTGGTCCACGTTTGGCTTCAGTTTTCTTAAACCATCACTGTGCCGATTACTTCTTTGCGTATTATTCGCCGATGATTTCGGGTAACCCTCATTCACCTGCTTGGACTGAAGGAAGCCTGCCTCAACTCTCGATGGGACGTACCCAAGCTTTTGGACAAGACGTGCTCTTCCGCGGATTTTTAGCGCAATAAATCGGTTATGACAGAGTGCGGCGGGCTAGCCTAGAAGACGTCACTAAGGGCGTTTAAATGCCCTAATTGGCTCTCTAATCGACTTGTCGGGGGAGGGGGAGGCCTCGCTTGCCCTTTTTGGCTCGACTTTTCAAGAAAAACTTTCATATACGCCTGACCGCTCCCCCTGATGTTCAGGTAGCCCGACCTAACCACTTTAACCCGAAACACTTATGGCAGAAAAAACACTAGCCTCTCTACGTAAAGAAAAACCCTCATTCACGGCATTAATTGAGAAAAAGCGGGATGGTGGGGAATTTACTGACGTCGAGATTCGTCAAATCGTCGATTCTATTATGGACGCGGAAATGCCTGAAGCACAGCAGGCAGCTTTAGCGATGGCCATTTTCTTCCGTCAAATGTCCGCACAAGAAACGGCTATGTTAGCGGAAGAACTTCGTCTCTCGGGTGAAGTCATCGACTTGGATCGTTTAACTCAGCCCAAAATTGCCAAAGTTTCTACAGGCGGAGTCGGTGATAAAACATCGATGGTTCTCGGACCTCTCGGTGCCGCTGCTGGCGTGATTATGCCTGGCATGAATGGTAAAGATGAAGAGTTCTGTATTTCCACGGTCGAAAAGTTAACCGCTATCCCTGGCTTTAAAGGTAAACTTTCGCTCGATCAGTACCGCCAACAACTTGAACGCGTGGGCTGTTCGATTGCCGATCAATGCTCGGAGGTCGCTCCAGCCGATGACCTACTTTACACGCTTCGTCAAAAGACGGGCACGGTTCCTTCTCTTCCTCTTATCACGGGTAGCATTCTTTCTAAGAAACTTGCCGAAGGTTGCGAAGGCCTCGTCGTCGATGTCAAATGGGGTAATGGCTCCTTTATCCGCGACCTCGAACAAGCCAAGCAATTGGCTCGCATCATCACTCGCGTCGCCCGTTCCCTAAATCGTAAGTGCGTAGCGTTGGTGACGGACATCAATCAACCTCTCGGTGACTCCGTCGGCACAGGACTCGAAGTTCTTGAAGCAGTTCGTCTCCTTAAGGGCGAAGGTCCCGAAGACCTGCAAGACCTAGTCCTGAAACTGGGCATGGAAGTGGTTCGTTTGGCCGGCGTTGCTGGTTCAACACTTTCGGCGAAGCAAACGATTGAAAAGCATCTTAAAGACGGATCCGCTTTGGAAAAATTTAAAGCGATGGTTCGTGCTCAAGGTGGTAAGACGGATTGGATTGATGACCCTTCCAAGTTCCCTCAAGCGAAGTTCATTCGCAAATTACCAGCGCCAAAGCGTGGCTACGTTCACACCATCGATGCCGGAAAGATTGCTCAAGGTGTTCGCATTCTTGCCACCCAAAAGGACGGCACGCTCGATCCTTCCGTTGGCGTAACCGAAATTCGCAAAGTCGGTACACAAGTTAAACAAGGTGAGCCGCTCATCATGATTCATTATAATGATGAAGCGAAAGTGGATCTCGCCTTGCCTTACTTCCGCGACGCTTATCGCTTGGCTCCTAAGCGCCCTAATATGCCACCGCTCGTCGTCGAGCGCGTTGCATAAAAAAACGGCCGTCGCAAGACGGCCTTTTTTGTGGGGAATTGACTAAACTTAAGCCAGACCTCGCTTGGTGCTTTGAGCAAAAGCGATAAAGGATTGCACCACGCGATTCTGAGCTTCGATTAAAGCCTGAGCCTTTTCAATGGCTTGAGATGAATTCAATCCCTCTCGATAAAAGAGTCGGTGCATGGTCTTCGCCGCTGTAATTTCCTCGGGAGAAAAGCCCGCACGTGTAATTCCAACCACATTGACCATTTTAGTCTCCGCTGGATTGCCATCGGCAATCATGTAAGGCGGAACGTCCTGCACACACTTCGAACAGGCTGCGAGCATCGCATAATCTCCAATACGGCAGAATTGATGCACGCCAGCATTCCATGCAATATTGACGTGGTTGCCGACCTGAACGTGGCCAGCGACAGCGGAGTGACTGGAGATGACAACATGATTTCCGATGGTGCAATCATGCGCGATATGCGAGTAAGCCAGCAGAACATTATCGTCACCGAGTACGGTCCATTCACCTTCTTGAGTGCCAGCATGAACGCTGACATATTCACGAAAAACGTTTCGTGCACCAATACGTAAACCGGGTTTACCGGGACGAGCCTTGAGGTCTTGAGTACGTCCTCCAATCAACGCATAGGGATAAATTTCACACTGGGGACCACAGTGCGTTAATCCTTCGACGGTCGCGTGATGATGCACCACGCATCCATCGCCCAATGTAACATCGGCACCGATAAAAGCATAAGCACCAATCGACACATCTTTGCCGAGTTTTGCACCGCTCTCCACAACGGCAGTGGGGTGAATGAGAGAAGCCATGGCGATTAACTTTGTGCGGGGGAATCAGCGATGGTGAAAAGCAGTTCGGCTGAAGAAACGGTTTCGTTATTAACCAAGCACTCGCATTCAGCCGCCGCAATACGACCGCGCACTTTGGTCAGTTTGGCACGAATCTCTAAAGTATCACCAGGGGTCACGGCCTTGCGGAATTTTACTTTGTCCGCACTCATAAAGAAAACGACTTTTGGCGCTTCATCATTGGCGACTCGGCCTAACATAATGAGGCCGGCAGCCTGCGCCATCGCTTCAACCTGCAAGACACCTGGCATCACCGGTTGACCTGGGAAGTGACCTTGGAAAAAGGGTTCGTTAATCGTCACATTTTTAATCGCGACGAGTGAGTCACTTTCCATTTTCACTACGCGATCCACCATCACGAAAGGATAACGGTGCGGAAGGGCATTGAGAATTTGGCGAATATCTAAGGCATTGCCCAAAGGAGCTGTGGGAGTTTCAACCTTGGTCTGAGGCTTGGACTTCTTTTCTTTCGACTCTAGCCACTGTTTACGAATCGCCGCCGCTAAGCGTGAATTGAGAGCATGACCAGGACGAACGGCAATGATGTGCGCTTTCAGTCGAACGCCAGCGAGTACGATATCGCCAATGATATCGAGGATTTTATGCCGAACGAGTTCCTCTTTAAAACGCAGAGGCTCTTTGCTAACGACTTTATCGCCCTTTAAGATAATCGCCGAATCAAGCGATCCACCTTGAATGAGGCCTTTTTTCAAAAGCTCTTCGATGTCTTCATAAATCGTAAAGGTACGTGCGGGAGCAATCTGCGCTTCATAGGTCTCGGGGTCCACATCAATGGTTAAGTGTTGAGTGTGGATGCCACGATCATCCGCCGAGGTACAGGTGATGCGTAAGCCATCAAAGGGTAAGGCAATAATTGAACGACTACCTTCGTTGATGGTGATGGGTTGAGTGAGGGTGAAAACTTCACGCGCAGAATCCTGTTCCACAATGCCTGCTTGATGAATCAGGGTGGTAAAAGGACGCGCAGATCCATCGACGATGGGAGGTTCGGAGGCATCAAGTTCCACGACAGCATTATCAATCGACATGCCGCTTAACGCTGAAAGTACATGCTCGATGGTGTGGAGTTTAATCGTGTCAGACGTCACCGTTGTTTTGCGTTCCAACTCCGTAACCATTTCCGAGACGGGACGAATCTCAGGTTTTCCAAAAACATCAGTGCGACGGAAAACGATACCCGTGTTCGGTGCCCCAGGTTTAATCGTCAAGGTGACTTCCTGGCCTGTGTGCAAGGCCTTACCCTTGACCGATGCGTCTTTGCCGATGGTTCGCTGTTTCATGTCTTCACATAGTTATTCACACCACCTTGCCCCTGTAAAGGCATAGTTTTTAACGATTTAAGGCCTTTTTAACAATTAACCCGAAATCCTAAATGTTAGTTGTTTTGGAGGAATTTTTAACGATTTTTTACGTTCTGCGGAGATTGTTCTCGAGTGTGATTTTAACCTTAAAAGACCGAGGGTTTATGAACCATTCACGGCATCGAAGTAGGCTCATTTTTGCATCAATCAACGCGGCAAATTTTTCCAAAAATCATTTCCGTATTTTTAGTTAATGGAGCCTGAAAGGTAAGCGTGCCGATGATGAAAAGAAATCGATTTTTACGACGCTCACTTGTTCACACGCCTCGGCGACTCCTTGACACTTTGCACAGGCGGGCAAATCGTTTCCTGTGCTCCTCGTTATCGATAATTACGATTCGTTCACCTACAACCTTGTCCAATACTTTGGTCAACTCGGTGTAGAGCAAAAAGTTTTTCGTAATGATCAAATCACGGTCGAACAAGCTCTCGCTCTCAATCCCGATCGAGTGATGATTTCTCCAGGTCCGTGTTCACCTGTGGAAGCAGGAATTTCGTGCGACATCATCCGAGCTTTCGCCGGTAAAAAACCTTTGCTCGGAGTCTGCCTCGGTCATCAAGCCATTGGACATGTCTATGGTGGTCGCGTGATTCGAGCCCCGCATTTGATGCACGGAAAGACGTCGCCAGTGTTTCATAACAATCAGGATCTCTTTCGAGGTTTGCCCAATCCCTTCAATGCCACGCGTTACCACTCGCTTGTCGTGGAGCGTGAAACCTTCCCCGCCTGCCTCGAAATCACTGCTTGGACGGAAGACGGCCTAGTGATGGGCCTGCGTCATCGAGAATTACCAATCTGGGGCGTGCAGTTTCACCCGGAGTCATTTGCTACCCAGAACGGTTTGGATTTATTAGCTAATTTCCTCCGCCTTTAAGCAATGTTCTGCCCCCGCTGTAATCACGAAGATACGAAGGTTCTCGAAACCCGTCTCGGGAAGGGAAACCATTCCATTCGCCGTCGCCGACAGTGTCTGGCTTGCGAGACGCGTTTTAGTACGGTCGAAGAAATTATTCGTGAAGGTCTCGTGGTGGTTAAGCGCAACGGTGCGCGAGAAGATTTTGATATCTCTAAAATCGCTTCCGGTATTCGTAAGGCCACGGACAAACGTCCAGTGGAAGTGGAACGGATTAATCTATTAATCTCCGAAGTCGTCGAAGCCTTACAAAACAAGTTTGAAGACGAAGTCCCTTCGAGTGCTATCGGCGAAGAAATTATGAAGCACTTGCAGGCGGTGGATCAAATTGCCTACGTTCGTTTTGCCAGTGTCTATCGTGAGTTTCGTGACATCGACGAACTGGCTAAAGCGATCGATCAATTGCGCAAAGGAGGCAAGTCCTCGTGACAGCTGCTTCCCCTCCACGTCCGACTCGATTGCGCACGCTCAATGCGATGCTGGCTAGTCTCGCTGGCTCAGGACCGCAACTCCGTCGCGATGTTGATGCGGTGGTGCGTATGTTTGAATCGGATGAACAGTCCGCCTCGGGTCTCGATGCTCAGGGATTGGCTCGAGCTGCCACGCAAATGCTCAGTTTGCTCACGACCGAACAGAGTCTGCCGACCATCACGGTTCTTGATTACCGCTCCGACCCGTTTGACCCCCTTTGGGCAGCCGAGCGTTTACAATCCGCCCTCGCCAATGCTGGCGATGCTTCGGATATCTTGCTTTGGGTGGTCGGCTTGCAGGATCAGTTTCTCTATGGTCAACGTTTTCGTTCTTCGAAAAGTCGCTTGGCCTACGATGAAGCGGTCGAGGCCATCAATGCTCTCGCGGCGAAACTGACACATCACCAACGCGTGACGGTCGTGGTGTTGTGATTTTTATGTCCACAGCCAAAACACTCTTTCAAAAAATTGCGGACGGAGAAATCCCCGCCAAACTAATTCACCAAGATGAATGGTGTGTCGCCTTTCACGATATCGCCCCACAAGCACCTGTTCACGTGTTGGTTGTTCCCCGCAAACCTCTGCCACGTATCGCGGAGAGTTCAGTCGAGGATCAAGCACTCTTGGGTCATCTTTTGCTTACGGCACGTCGTTTAGCCGAACAATTGCCCTGCCAACGTGGTTATCGTTTGGTGATTAATAATGGACCCGAGGGTGGGGAATCAGTGCCACACTTGCACATTCACCTCTTGGGTGGTCGTCCGATGCACTGGCCT
>CANHRV010000020.1 GCA_947463395.1 Opitutia bacterium
CAAAATCCGCAAATTCAGATTGTGAACGACAAGGGTGAAAACCTTGGCACCTTCGCAATTCCTGCTGGTGCACGCATCGAAGTGGGTGATGGCGACCGCGTTGAGCGGGGTAGTGCCTTGGCGAAAATCCCTCGTCAGGCTGCCAAAACCCAAGATATTACCGCTGGTTTGCCACGTATTTCTGAACTCTTTGAAGCACGTCCTCCGAAGGAGGCTGCTGAAATTGCGAAGATTGACGGCGAAGTTGAATTCCAGCCATCGATTCGTGGTAAGAAGCGTTTGGTCATCAAAGATTCCATTGGCCGCGAAGAGGAGCACCTCATTCCACATGGTAAGCACATCACTGTGGCGGCAGGAGAAAAAGTAAAACAAGGTCAGGCGCTCACCGATGGTTCAGTTGATCCTCACGACATCCTTGATATTCTCGGACAATCGCGTGTTCAGGATTACCTAATCACGGAGATTCAAAAAGTTTATCGCTCTCAGGGTGTTATCATTAACGACAAGCACATCGAAATCATCGTTGCTCGTATGCTCCGCAAGGTCCGTATCAGTGAACCTGGTGACTCCGATTACTTGTGGGGTGAACACGTTGATCGCAGTGTCCTCGCCGAAGTGAATCGTTCGATTCATGAGCGCGGTGGTCAAATTGCAGAATACGAGCCTATCCTTCTGGGTATCACCAAGGCTTCTCTGGAAACCGAATCGTTTATCTCCGCTGCGTCCTTCCAAGAAACCACTCGTGTCTTAACCGATGCCGCCACCATGGCTCGGCGAGACCCCTTAAGTGGATTTAAGGAGAACGTGATTATGGGTCACCTCGTGCCTGCTGGTACCGGTTTGCCTGTCTATCGCAAGATACGCGTTAGTCCCAACCTAGAAGCAGCCAAGGAGTGATTCCTTAATTACTTAATAATCATTCACTTATAACTCCAAAAGGGGTCTTAAGATTAACTTAAGACCCCTTTTTTGTTGGTTATTTGATGGTTGATAGATGTTCACCCTATCGTTTGTCTAAATCTCACCCTGTCATTCGCTTATGTCTAGTCCTAGCTTCTACCTAGCTGCGGCCTTTATGCTTTCATCGGCGGGGTTGAAAGCGGCCAACTTCTGGCCCACTTCACCTCTGATTCAGTTAGGGTATGATACCGATATCTTCTTTCAGGGATCGGCTTCTTTAAACTATACGGACAATTTATATAGTCTTTCTAATAAAACGAGTGCTTATTCTTATACTTTGAGACCGGGGTTTGTTTTAGAGTATGCCAAAGACTCTGAACTATCGGCCGAACTCAGTGTAAGTCGGGGGTTTGTGCGTTATTTTAAAAGTTCTCTGCAGCATTTGAATAATGGGCAGGATTCGATGGGTGGGAAAATTGAGTACAGTGGAGGTGGACCTTTAACCGTTGTGCTTAATTCCTCCTATAGTGAAAGTGCTCGAAATGATGAGCTAGCGGCAACGGGTGTTTCCTCTACGGTTTTTTCGACATTAGTACGGACGGGAAATTACAATCACGGGCTACAGGCTTCTTATAAATTAAGTGAAAAAACCAAGCTGAGTCTAGGGGTTACAAATTCAAATAATGCCTATCTCAATCCAGTGAAAGCGACAACGGTCTCGGGCGCGGATACTTTTGTTAATTATAATACAAATAACCTGACAGAATTGAATACAACCACGATTCCTGTTGGTTTGGATTACCTTTTCCCAGGAGATAATGTTGTCGGTGGGTTAAAGTATCAGTATGATATAACCAATTATTCTCCGGCTCCTTTTTTCCGAACAAAAAACGGCGTGCCACAAGCTCAGCCAGCTTTAGTTAATAAGAAACTCACGAAAAATTTCTTAGGATTAACATTAGCGGGTGCCTTAACTAGTTCGGGTAAATTAACGACATCGACACAAATTGGTTACTACCAGTCTCGAATAGATAATAATCCAAGTCGTAGCGGATTATCTTATTCAATTAGCCTTAATCATAATCTCAGCGAGAAAGTAACCCACTTCCTTTCTTTAAGTCGCTCGGCTGGTCCCACTAGTACTGGTTCCGAGTCTGTCGTTAATACTTATTCTTACGGAGCCAGTTACGGCTACTCCGATAAGACTGCCTTTAGTTTGGCCCTCAGTAAAACAGAAAATGTTCTAAGCACCACCAAAGCCGGATCTTACAGCCTCAATCTTGGTGCAAATTATCGTTATAATTCTTACTTGTCACTCAATGGTGGTTACAATTTCTCGCGGACAAATTCGGGTAATTCATCGCCTGATTTTAATACCAATTCGGTTAGTCTTTCGGCGGCATTTAAATACTAAAATAGCTTAATCTTTGCTAAGAAGCTATTTATTCTTATACTTAAAATCTCAAAAATGTGCACCACGGCTTCTTCATTTTACTCGAAGAAATTTCGCTTTCTCGTGCCCTGCTTTACGTTTCTTTTATTTTGTCAGTTTAACGCTTTGGCTGAGGTTCTTGAGTTGGGTGGAGAGAGCGAAACTGCACATTCCAACGGTACTGAACCCGTAACAAAGAATACCAGATATGAGTCTTCGGTTTCTGCCAAAGAAAAGAATGTAAGTGCCGATGATGAGTTAGCTCCGAAATTAAATCGTTCCTACCGCCTGCGTCCTCGTGATTTTATTCGTATCGTGGTGATTAATGAACCTGATACGGGTATTGAGCGCCGAATTAATCCCGATGGAACAGTGGATGTGCCTTTCCTTAAAAAACTCGTTCCTGTTTCAGGTATGACCATTACCGAGGCTCAGGAAGCATTGGCTAAAGAGTTTAAACGTTATTTCAAACAGCCACAGGTGGTTATTTCCATTTCTTCCTACGCTGAGCGGCGCATTTATATTTCGGGTTACATAGGCAAACCTGGACCCGTTTCTGTGCCACCTGAAGAGACACTGACATTGGGTAGGGCCATTTCCATGGCGGGAGGAATTTTACCTCGAGGTCGCCGTTCCGATATTTCCATCAAGCGTATGGTTGATGGAAAGATGACCGTCATTGTAAAAGATTTACGCAAAATTGACTCAGGCGAACAACCAGACTTCGTTCTTGAAGACGAAGATTCTATCTACGTGGAGGACAGTCGTTTTTAATTTAAAATGAGCGAACCCAACCCCGAGTCTAAAAACCCTCCTTATTCATCCAGCCCCAAGGCTCGTACGGGCTATGGCGCTTATGGATCGGGTTATGGTTATGGAGGTGGTTATGGCTTTCTACCAGGGCAGGGTAATTATGGTTATGGGTATCGTCAAGGAGGCGGCTATGGAGGTTATAATCAGCCTCCTAAGGATACTGGAGTTTCCATTTCGACCTACATCATAATGGTGCGAGAGCGTATTTGGTGGTTGGTGCTTTCCGTTCTCGTTTTTGTTACTCTATCTTTAATTTTTACTTACAACACGATGCCTGAATATAAGGCAACAGGTCGACTACGTGTTTTTCGAACCGCACCGAATATCTCGGCTGCGACCTCAGGTGTTGAGAGTAATTTTAACATCGGGTCAGGAGACGACTTTGGCACTGCGATTGAAACCATGCGCAGTGGTGTAATCATCGAGTCGGTCTCAAGGCAGTTGACCACAGCGGAGAAAAAAGAAGTCCTAAGTCCTTACCAAGGTGGTAACGTTTTTACGGGGCCATTGTCAGAGCAGGAGGTATTTGCCCGCCAGCGCTCGATTTCCCCTCAGCGTTCCTCCCTCATTGTTCTCGTAGAGTTCACTCACCCCAATCGCGAATTGGCCCGCCAGATTGCGACGATGTTTTGCAAAGCCATTCAGAAAAATAGTGAAGATGAACGATTAACCGTCACTAATCCATTGATTGAGAAATATCGTATGGATATCGAGGTGATTGAAGATCGTCTGCGTAAGCTTTATGACAAACGGAATGAGTTAATTAAGAGTCAAAAACTTCTCTCGATTGCCAAAGACACGAATACGCTAACCTCGGAGCGAGGTGCCTTAGTGAAAAGTCGAGAAGACGCTCAGAAGACAATTGATGAACTGGAAATTATTTGGCGCTTAGTTTTAGACTACAAGAAAACAGGCAAGAACCCCTACGACATCGCCCAAATCAGAGCTGATGAGCGGGTGGCTGCTTTGGGTAACAAAATCGCTGATTTAAAATTAGCGATTAGCTCGATGGAAACAAAGTATACCGACGAACACCCAACGCTCATTCAAGCTCGTGCACAGTTAACCCAAGCCGAGTCTGATCTACAGGTAGCGGTCGCCAATTCAGTCAATCGTCTGCAGGCATCAATTCAAAATGCCAAAGCGAGTTACGACGCCATCGTGGCAAATTTAGAGCGGAAAGATGAGGAAATTTCACGATTACAGGTCGCGAATATCGAGCTCGAGCGAATCGATAAAGACATTCGCGGTCAGGAAGAATTCTTGTCGCGACAAAAGCAAAGTTTTGAAGAAGCTAAATTGCGATCCTCGACGACGGGTACGAGTACTTCCATTAAGATTCTTGATTACCCTTCGGTGTCCGATCGTCCCGCGAACAAAAATTATTACTCGAATGCGGTGGTTGGATTGGGCCTAGGAATAGCCGTGGGTATTGGGGTTATTGTTTTACTCGGAGCTTTTGATGACCGATTGAAATCTCCTAAAGATGTGGAGTTTAATTTAGGGTTACACATTCTTGGCACCATTCCTCAGGTTGATAAATCGGTTGGCCCTGATCGTGCTTTGCTTGGTCGACACGATAAAGACATCATCGCAGCCGAGGCGATACGATCGATTTATTCGGCGATGCGCGTGAATCCTAATTCCATGCGCAGTCGAGTCTTTCTTGCCACCTCAACTCGTCCGGGCGAAGGAAAAACTTTTGTGGTGACCAACTTAGCTCTTTGCTTCGCTCAGCATGGTGAAAAAGTATTGGTGATTGATTCTGACTTACGCCTCCCGAATGTCGGTCCTTCTTTGGGCCTCGTGGGTTCTAACGGTATTAGTCGCTGGTTTAATGACGAATGCACCATTGATGAAGCGATTGTGAAAGATGTCGCTCCAGGTATGGACGTTCTGCCCGTTGGTATGAGTTGCCGTAATCCAACTCAGGTGATTAACAACCCGAAGTACATCGACATGTTGGTTGATATGCGTTCTCGCTACGATCGTATCTTTATTGACTCACCTCCGATTGGCGCTGTTTCGGATTCCCTGAACTTAATGCCTTACGTTGATGGAGTTATCTATGTGGTGCGTTACAATGGCGTTAGCACCCGCAATGCGGGTGAGTGTATTTTGCGATTAAGAGAAGTGGGTGTGCCAATTATTGGTGCAGTACTTAACCGTATGTCTCTCCGACTGGCTTCTATCTACACCGATTCCTTTGACGCTAGTTACGAGAAGTATTACGAGGCCGCCAAGGAGGCCGCTACGCAGTCAAGCGAACCTAGTGAGGTAGCACAGAATGCAGCGGAGAAGTCAGATGATTCTCCCAAGGTTTCATGATTAAGAAAATTCTTTTACCACTTATCGTTTTCATTGTTGTGGGATGTCAGTCGACCCCTGGCACGGGTCGTTCGCAGTTAATTTTAGTCAATCAATCCGAGATTGCTTCCATGGCAGCAGGGGAGTTTTCGAAGATGAAAAAGGTGTCCAACGATCCTCGTCTTGAGCGAATTCGTACGATTGGATTAAAAATTGTCGAGGTGGCTCGTCGCGAGGATAAGTACCGTGTTTTGCCACCAGCGAGTCAGTGGCAATTTGCCATCATCGACGACGAATTGCCCAATGCCTTTGCCATGCCTGGGGGTAAAATCGGTTTTAATAAGGGAATGTTTGCTTATGCACCCAGCGATGAAGATATTGCCGTTATCTTAGGTCACGAAGTTTCTCACGTTCTAGCCCGACATAGTAGCGAACGCATTTCGCAGAATTTATTAACTCAAGTCGGAGCAATCACCATTGATGAGGCGACGAGAAATGAATCGGCAGCTGTACGACGTGCTTGGATGAGTGGGTTTGGATTGGGTGCTAAAGTGGGCGTTCTTTTGCCTTTCAGTCGTGCCCACGAGGAAGAAGCCGATTACTTGGGACTTATTTTTATGGCAAGGGCAGGGTACAATCCCGAAGCCGCCCCAGCCTTTTGGCAGCGTTTCTCTAACGCTGGAGGGAAGAAGCCTCCTGAGTTCTTCTCGACTCACCCCGCCGATGAAACGCGAGTCCGTAAGTTGAAAGCGTGGTTGCCTGAAGCGAAAGCTCAGATGCCCAAGCCCGCTTCGCTCTAAGATTACTTTTCGCCGATTTTGACTGGGCAGGTTAAATACACCCCTTGTGGGTCGTTATAACTTTGGATTTGTTTTAGCCTATCCCAATGCGCGCGAATAAATTCTTTCGCTGGATTTCGAGTCACTGTACTACTAAATAAAAACGGTTCTTCCTCTTCATCAGATAACAATTTTTGTAAGAAATTGCCCCGTCCTTCATGCAGTGAGGGGTATTGAACAATCTCAGCATAATCAATCTTGGCTAAATTTTTGGAGAGTTGAATGGCATCATTCAAACTACCGAAATTATCGATGAGGCCAATTTCTCTGGCGTTGAGCCCGAGCCAGACGCGACCCTGTGCGATGGCATGAACTTCGCTCCGCTTCATGCCTCTACCTTCGGCGACAATGCCCACAAAATCATCATAAACGCGATCCACGAGTTTTTGTACGATAGCGATTTCCTCTGGAGACGCCGAGCGGTGAGAAGAAAGTAAATCTGCATAGCGAGAAGTTTTGGCACCATCGACCCCTAGATTAATTTTTTTGGATAATTCCTCAAAATTGAAATGCAGACCAAAAACACCAATCGATCCCGTAATCGTTGAGTTGTTGGCTAAGATTTTGGTGCCACGTGCACCAATGTAATACCCGCCACTCGCTGCTAAATCGCCCATGGAGACGACTACAGGAATGCCTTTTTTGCGTAGTAATTCAACTTCACGGGCAATGATGTCGCTAGCAAACGCAGAGCCACCTGGACTATTAATACGGAGCACAACGGCTTTCACCTGGTTATTGGATCGGATGTCTCGAAGATAATGGGCAAGTCGATCGCCGCCCACTTGTTCAGGCTCTCCCCATCCATCAACAATTTCTCCCTCTGCATAAACGACAGCGATGTGATTCGAGCTTTTTGTAAAACGAACTTTATTGCTGTATTTGGAGAGAGTTACCTGGCGGAACATCGTTTTTTCTGCTTCCGCATCGGCTCCCATTTCCAGCATTTTTTTGATTAATTCATCGCGCTGTAAGAGTCCGTCAGCGAGTTTGAGTTCAACGGCATCCTGACTGCTAAAAATACCCGCAGAATTGACGATACGATTTAGTTTTTCTGGGGTGAGGTTACGTGATTGACCGATATCTTGGATAATTTTTTTCCAGGCACCACTGAGTAAAAGCTCGGTTTGTTCACGAGATGCCTCACTCATGTGATTTTCAGTAAAAGGCTCTACGGCAGATTTATATTTTCCTACCCGTGTTACTTGTACGCCTACACCGATGGATTTCAAGGTATCGCCAAAATAGGCGTTATAAGATTCTAGTCCCTTTAATTCTAATTCGCCTGCGGGGTGGCAGTAAATTTTTTGCGCTACACTGGCCAAATAATACTCCGACTGACTACCGTTTTCAATCCAAGCAACGACGGGTTTGCCAGATTTTTTGAAGGCCTCAATGGATTGTCTAATATCACTAAGCTGTGTCAGTCCGGCCGACAATTTACCGGCAATCAAAATACCACAAATGTTTTTATCCTGTGCAGCGAGTTTGATGGCTTCGACCGCTCTCAATAAATCAACCTCAGGTGTATCATTTTTACTGATGAGAGATTCAATGGTTGGGGCTCCGTATTGAGGTGTATCTTTAATCACTAATCCATTACCAATGACCAGAATGCTATTCTCTTTGAGAGTGAGAGGCGGTTTCTCTGGATGACTACTGGCAAGGCTGATTAAGGCGATTATCAGAGTTAGCCCTAAGAAGGCCGTCATCACGCCGGCTAAAAAAGTGCCGATGGCCGAAGCGAGAACGGATTTTAGAAAATCTTTCATGATAAATTGATTATAAGATAACATCACTATGCTGGTTTGGCCAATAATCGCCAAGCAAAAGTAACATTTTTCATCAGCGTTTCCGCTCGTTTTCTTAGTCTAGACATCTCACACTCAAGTTATGTCCGATCCTACTCAAGAACCTGGTGCGGCCACGGCTCGCAAAGCTTTAGCGATTAACTTGGACCGTTCCGCCTACGGAGTTTTTGCTGAAATTGGTGCAGGCCAAGAGGTGGTTCGACATTTCTTTAAGGCCGGCGGTGCCTCTGGTACGGTTGCAAAAAGTATGTCGGCTTACGACATGCGGGTAAGTGATGCTATTTATGGTCATCCTAAACGCTATGTATCGCGCGAGCGTTTAGAACAAATGATGAATCACGAGTATGGTTTACTGGTGGATCGCTTAGCGGTTGAGCGTGGAGCACAAACGCGATTCTTTGCTTTTGCGGATACGGTCGCAACAACGCCGCACGATGGTAAAGGGCAGGGGCATTCCTGGATGGGGATGCGTTTTCAGGCAACCCCGATCGCCGAACCGAGTGAAGTGATTCTTCACTTGCGACTTTGGGATCGAGATGCGGGACGCCAGCAAGATGCTCTTGGCATCGTCGGCGTGAACTTAATTCATGCGGCTCTCAACAACCGCGGTTTTGTTGATGCTTTTTTGCAGTCATTGGTTGACGAAGTCGGGTCGGGTCGGGTCGAAGTTGATTTTGTTCATTTTAGCGGACCCGCTTTTGCGGGGTTTGATAATCACCTCGCTTCCATTCAATTGGTTCGATTGGGCTTAACCGATGCGGTTTTGTTTGATGGAGAAGGTAAGCCCGCCGTTCCGGGTGAATTTTTTTACAAGAAATCAGTCCTTGTTGCTCGTGGCACTTTTCGCCCTGTTTCCTTGGTTAACGTCGACATGTTGGCTTGTGCCGAGAAGGCGACAGGCGATTTAAAAGATACCGTTTCACTTTTTGAAATGTCGATTGGGCATGACCCGAGTCCGAAATCGGAAATTCTTTCCCGAATTAAACTTGTTTCCACTCTCGGACGGCCTCTCTTGGTAACTCGTTTACGTGGATGGTATCGTTTGCCTGCTTACTTCCGTCTACACACCGATGGGAAAATTGCCTTGGTGGCCGGCATGAATAATTTGGTGGATCTCTTTAACCCCGATTATTACTCGAACCTCGAGGGTGGTGTCTTGGAAGCTTGTGGCCGACTTTTCAAAGAAGGCGTTCGCGTGATGGTTTACCCGATGCGGGGTGATCAATTGCGCCGACTAGTTTCTGATCCTATTGCCTGTCAGGTCTGTTTTCCTGAGACTTATCAAGTCGATGTTGATTCGGTGGTCACGGCAGCCGATGTACAGGTTCGACCTAAAGTTGCTGGGCTTTTTGAGCATTTGCGCACGAATGGATTCCTTGTTCCGATAACGGGGGCCAGTTCGCAGTCGTTAGCCTGTCAGCCTCGAACACTGGCTGATCGTATTCATGCTGGCACGGAAGGATGGGAGAGGGAGGTGCCACAGGCCGTCGCTGATGAAATTAAACGCCTAAAACTCTGGCTTTAAAATCGCAGGAGCGAGAATTGCACTGGCAGTTTGCACATTTTGAGGTCTGCCTTATCTCTGTTTCTCTATGTCAGGTTTGACCACATTGCCCTCTAAATCGGGTGCGGAATTGGCGCTTTCGGTTGAGCGGGCTTATCGCGAAGCGGTCATCCTCGATCGACTTGGTGCTCTCTGGTCGCTCATTTTAGCTAAATGCTTTTTAGCCCAATGGGCGATTCATCAGTATCAGATTCCTATCAGTGGCCTGCGTTACATTTGGTCGCTGACTCTCGTCATGGCGCTCTTGGCCACAGTCATGTATTTGCGCGCACATCATTTATCTTTGCGTCTGTTTCCCAATCAATTTCGCGTTGGTTCTGCGATACTGGCTGGCTTACTTGTTTCGGGTGGATTTATTTTTTATGCACACGCGGCTCTAAGTTTACTCTCCTTTGCGTCGGCGATGGCTATCGCCTCCGCTTTAATGGGGACATGGTCCTTGGCTCGTGCTTCGTTACGTCTCGCTTATGAACCTCTCTGTGGCACGATTCTCTGGTGGTGTTTTGCCGGTTTTGCTCTGCGAGGCTCTGACAATGATGCTTTAGCCTGGGTGGGCCTAGGTTTTCTCATGGCACAATCCCTCCCTGGATTTGCTTTGGCGCGTCGTACTGAACGCAAGATGAGAGTTTAATCTCCTTCGGGCTTTTTATTGCCGAGTCCGTTGAGCATTAAAGAAAGAAAACGCTTCATGGCTGGAGTCATGACTCGGCCTTTGCGATGAAGAATGGCGAGCGGACGAACCACGTGGCGATCGCGTAGACGCAGTTTGACCAGAGTCCCTTGCTCAATTTCTTGTCGAATGGTTCCCTCGGGTACGAGTGCCACTCCTGCATCGACTTCTACCGCACGTTTTAAAGTCTCGATATTATCGAATTCCATCGTGGGTTCGAGTTCGATGCGTTGTTCACGGAAGAATTGATCGAGTGCTTTTCGCGTCGGAATATCTTGGTCGAAACCAATAAAACGACAGCCCTGTAAGTCGGCTAACTCAATTTCTTTTTTACCTGCTAATTTGTGTTTGGGAGCACAGATGGCGACCAACTGATCTTCCATGAAAGGAATGATTTCTACCTGACGGTATTTTTGCGGATAAGCTACGAGACCAAAATCAGCCGTGCTGGAAAAAACGTCTTCGTAAACCAGATTGGATCGACGATACTCGATGCGAACATTTACATGCGGGTACTCTTGCATGAATCGTTTTACGTAAGGAGGCAACTCATGGAGACCAATGGAAACAATGGTGGAGACATGAACCGTACCGCTGACCACTTTGCGCATCTCTTGCATTTCGCTCGAGACTTCCTCGTAACGATTTAAGATATCACGGGAAGCTTCATAGAGGCTACGACCTTCTCGGGTAAGACGAAATTGTTTCTGACTGCGATCGACGATGAGTACATTGAAGTGTTTCTCCATCGAACGGAGTTGCTGACTGACAGCGGACTGGGTAATCGAGTTTAATTTGGCTGCTTTGGAGAAACTCTCGTTGTCGACCAAGTCGCGGAAAATTTTAAGGTTTTCGATGTGCATAGAAAACGAGCGAGTAGGATTAATAAATCTAATACAAAAACGCTTCAAGTGTAGATTTTCTTATCGTAGGTCTTAGGTGCTTTTGGGTCGCTTCAAGCCGTGGGCATTGACTCTAGGGCAGTATCTGCTTCCCATTGGTGAAAATGGTCACCTACGCCCAGTTTAGGGTTAATTGTGAGGCAGTTTTGGCCCGAATCCGCGAGGCCTGCCGTCATTGCGGAAGAGACCCTTCCACGGTAAGACTTCTGCCTGTAACCAAAACCCACCCAGTGGAGGCGGCTCTTTTTGCCTATGAGTTTGGTTTGCGTGCGGTGGGTGAAAATCGGGTGCAAGAGGCCCAAGCGAAACGACCATTGTCTCCTCCCGATTTGCGCTGGGAGTTAATTGGCCATTTGCAGTCGAATAAGGCCAAACAGGCTCTGCAAATTTTTGACGTCATTCAATCGGTGGACTCGATTGATTTGGTCAAGAGACTAGGTCGGATTGCCCAGGAACTGAATGTCCAACGCGATGTGTATATTCAAGTAAACGCAGGCAATGATCCAGCAAAGTTTGGTTGCGATTTAAGTTTAGCACCAGCGTTAATCGAAGTAGCACTTGCTCAACCAGCCCTTCGGGTTGTAGGATTAATGGCTGTGCCACCTCTCTCTGATGGACTCGATGCTGCGGAGCGAACTTTTCAGGAGTTGCGTCTTTGTCGTGATGCTCTTGAGGTTCAGTTTCAGATTAAGCTTCCCGAGCTTTCGATGGGAATGAGTGGAGATTTGGAAGTCGCCATCGCGGCAGGTTCGACCTGCGTGCGCGTGGGTTCATCTTTATACGGCAGTCGTCCCGCCCCATGATTCGCCGTCTTGTCATTCGTGATCTCGCCTTGATGGATAAGGCGGAGTTAGAGATGGGGTCAGGTTTTACCGTGGTGACAGGAGAAACGGGAGCCGGTAAGTCGGTTTTACTAGGAGCCTTCTCCTTGTTGGCGGGTAATCGAACAAACAAAGCCGTTGTTCGCAAAGGAGCGGAAGAATGTTCTGTGGAAGCAGAACTAGAAATGGCTCATCCCCAAGAAATTAATCAGGTTTTAGAGCAGTTGCATTTACCCAGATGTGAGGAGGGCTTACTCATCCTCAAGCGCACCGTTCCTGTCAGTAAGGCCGGACGGGTTTCAATCAACGGTGAAGCAGCGACTCTCGCTCAGTTGCAAAAATTAGGGGAATGCTGGATTGATTTTCATGGACCCGGTGAGCCCCAGAAACTTTTGCGAGCCGAGACGCAACTGGAGATGCTCGATTTACATGCTGGCCATGAATTAGCTTTGCAGGCTTATCGTTTGCTTTGGCGCCAACACACCGAGACGCTTCGACAAATCGAGGAAATTTCTAACGCCGAAAAAGTTTCGGACGATGAAGCGACTTTTTTGAGAATGCAGTGTGAGAAGATGGACCGTTTGGATCTCAGCGAAGAAGCGGTATTGAAGCTTGAGCGAGACCATTTACGTCATTCACGCTTGCAAGA
The DNA here is from genome assembly GCA_947463395.1 of Opitutia bacterium. Taxonomy (GTDB): domain Bacteria; phylum Verrucomicrobiota; class Verrucomicrobiia; order Opitutales; family UBA953; genus UBA953. Next base: position 12,709 of record CANHRV010000020.1, read on the forward strand.
ACTCGCTGCCTTTTTGGCTCAAATGGAGGAAGGATTGGGCTCGGAGGGGTTGAGTCATCTCGTACCGAAGGTCCTCAAAACAGCTCAAGATATCGCACGGATTGATCCCGAAGCGGCTCCGCTATTTGAACGCATGGAATCTTTGGCTGCAGAAATTGACGACTTGCGTGCCGATTATGCACGGCTGGCTCGCGGATTGAATAGGGATGAAGAGTCGCTCGCCGAATTAGATGAAAAAATGAATCTCTGGTTGGATTTGAAGCGTAAATATGGGCCAAGTGCCGAGTCGGTTCGAGAAAAGCGGGAGCAAATTCGTCGCCGTTTGCTTTCTCAAGGTGAAGTCGAGGCTCAGGTGGCTCGATGGCAGGCTTCTTTGGTTCAGCTCGAAGCTGATCTGAAAAAACAAGCTACGGTTTTACATTCTGCACGTTTTAAAGCGGCCGATAAACTTGCTTCGGCAGCTCGAAAAATGTTGGGCTCGCTTGGCTTTAAAAAAGCCGATTTGAAAATTGCTGTGACGGCGAGTGATTTAGGGCCCACGGGTGCCGATAAAGTACAGTTTCTCTTCTGTCCTAATGCAGGACAGGATTTACTGCCACTAAGTCAAATTGCTTCAAGTGGTGAAGCGGCGCGAGTGATGCTCGCACTGAAAACAGTATTGGCTAAGGTCGATCAAACGCCCGTTTTGGTCTTCGACGAGGTTGACGCTAATGTCGGTGGTGAAATTGGTGCTCAAGTTGGACGTGAATTAGCCGCGCTCGGTAAAAATCACCAAGTTTTTTGTGTAACCCATCTTCCTCAAGTTGCTGCCTTAGGACATTCTCACCTCGTCGTCACCAAAACCCAGGATGAGAAATCAACCACCGTTGAAATTCACTCCGTACACCGAAAGCGAAAAGAAAGAGAAATGGAATTGGCCCGTATGTTGGGTGATCGAAACAGCAAAGTCGCTCTCTCGCATGCACGAGAATTACTTGATGGAGCTTAAGAATTTTTACTTTTGACGAAACCGATCGAGTTTTAGTTTCTGAATCATTCGTAACCCGATATTTGCAGCCCATGCTTTCGGCAAGCGGGCACTAAAGAATCCAAGCCAGCGATTTTTCCAACCCGTAATCCAGTGTGGTCGATTTTGTGCC
>CANHRV010000021.1 GCA_947463395.1 Opitutia bacterium
ACAGCCTTATTTTAACGATCCCGCTTATATCAAAACGTTGGTGGAGTCGGCTCGTCCTTGGTTAGAAAAGCCTTTTGATAAAATTCTATTTTCTTATCACGGAGTGCCAGAGCGTCATCTGCGCAAAGGTGATCCTTCGAAAGCTCATTGCACCAAGGTCGCTAACTGTTGTGCAGTCGCTAGTCCTTGTCACGCTACCTGCTATAAGCATCAGTGTGTTGAGACTACGCGATTGTTTACCGAAGCGGCGGGACTCCGACCTGAACAAGTGGAAGTCGCTTTCCAATCGCGTTTCGGTCCCGAGAAGTGGATTCCGCCCTATACCGATGAACGACTCGATGCTTTGCCAAAAGAAGGTGTCAAAAAACTCCTCGTCATGTGCCCTGCCTTCACGGCGGATTGTTTAGAAACCATCGAAGAAATTAGTGGGGAAGGAAAAGAAGAATTCTTGCATGCGGGAGGTGAATCTTTCGAACAGATTCCCTGTCTCAATGATCAGGATATTTATGTTAAATACTTGGCGGATCGAGCAGCGACTTGGAAGCCTAGTCATCACTAAGTTGCACAGATTGCTAACTGTGGAAGCGCCGATTCCCTTTATTCTCGCCTCGGGCTCCCCACGACGAACTCAATTGCTACAAGCGATGGGTATTCCTCATCGCGTTGTCGTCGCCCAAGTATCGGAAGAAGAGGATCCATCGACCGATCCCCGAGAGATGGTTTTGCACAATGCGTACATTAAGGCTAAAGCGGTTTCAGATCTTTATCCACAAGCCTTGGTTTTGGGAGCCGATACGACAGTAGCTTTAGGAGATAAGTCGCTGAATAAGCCGGCTGATTTAGAGGAATCGCGTCGTATGTTGCAGAGTTTATCCGGGCGAGAGCACACGGTCCATACTGGTATTTGCTTATTGTGTCCTACTTTTGGCGTGGATGAGCGACATGATATTACCGCCTGGGTGAGATTTAAAAAACTTTCCGATGAAACCATTACTCGTTATCAAGCTCTCGTGAATACCTTGGACAAAGCAGGTGCTTATGGGATTCAAGAGGGTAAAGAAATGATTATCGAAGCCTATCAAGAGCCTCTTTCGACTATTATGGGTTTGCCAGTTGAATTTGTGCAAGAGCGTCTGCGTAGCCTAGGTTTGCTACATCGTTTGTCGCTTTGATTGATGGTCCTTCTTGAAGTTAAACAATCGTTCGTTATTGTTTCTTCCGTGTGGTCATCTAATGAAGTCGATCGTCGAGCGATGTGGGGAGCTATGCTCATCACCGTGCTTGTGCATGGACTTATGGCTGTTTTTTTACCTCAGGTTTTGACGGTTAAAGTCAATCTCGCCAAACCTGTTGAGGTTTTGGTAAAGCCAGTGTCGATTCCAGAGAATCGTTTGCCTCCTTCGATGCGTTTGGCAGAAGCCAATGCCTCGGCTAATAAACAAGCACCTGCTGCCACGCCTTTGATTGCGGCTCAAAATCAATTAGCGGCGCAGCCGATACCAGAAAAAGTCAAAACGGAATCCGTTACTCCGCGATCGACTGGTCAGGACGAAAATCAAATCAAGGTTGTTCAGGCGATGCCTCGACCGATTTCTGTGAGTGAGGTTTCGGCAAGCGAGGGGAATGCTGGGACGGCTTCGGCAAAAGTGGGTATTTTGCCAAAAAAAGAGTCTATTTCAGTGTCTGAAAAAAAGTCAGTTGAACCCTCTCCCGAACAACGTCCGCAGGCGATTGTGCCTTCTGGTACTACAGGTTTGCTTTTACGAAACAACGTTGGCGTCAATCGTGCTGGAGCGGTGGCTATCTCTGCTCGATTTAGCAACTACGGCGATTACATGCAACGAATGATGGAAGCCATCCAGTCAAGTTGGTGGTCGATTCTAGAAAAATCAAAATTTGAAAGCGTGGCCCGAGGTCGGGTTGTTATTCAGTTTAAGATGTGTCGCGATGGTAGCGTGGTTGATGTTGAAATTCTTCGCAGCGAGGTGCCACAAATTTTAGCTTTTGCTTGTAAAGATGCGGTGCAGGCTCCGGCTCCCTTTGATGCCTGGCGTGAGGATATGGTCGCCCTGTTTGGGGAGGATGACATCGTTACCATCACTTTCCACTACCTCTAATGAACTCACTGGATTGGATTCCTTTTGCCCGTGGTGTACGTGTTCTCGCCCAACATCCTGTGGGCTTGGTGGCTGTGGAAAAGCCTGCGGGCGTGATGGCTCATCCTAATCCAGGTGAAAAAGGCGATGGTGAGGCGGTTCTCATTCAGGGAAATTATTCCATGGAGGAAGAAGCTTTCCACGTTCGCGATGGGGCAGGGGGAATGAGTCGCGTTTATCTTTTAAACCGACTCGATTCACCGACCAGTGGGGTTTTGCTTTTAAGTTTAGAGGAGTCGCTTGCCGACAAAGTTAAAAAGCTTTTTGCTCAGCACCAAGTGACCAAGCGTTATCTGGCCGTGGTGCGTGGCCGTGGTTTGCGAACTCCTCGAGGCACTTGGCAGGATGTTTTGACTAAATCAAAGGGGGCGGAGGCGGGTGTTCGTTCTGCGGTTAAGTCGGCTGGTGGTGCACCTGCGATAACCCTTTATCGTTGGGAACGTGCTGCCTCGGATGGAATGCCCTTATCACTTTTACAGCTCGAGCCTCGCACCGGCCGAACTCACCAATTGCGTGTTCAGACAGCCAAGCATGGTCACCCCATTTTGGGTGACCGGACTTATGGGGATTTTGATTTTAACAAAACGCTTGGCACAGCCCGTGGATTCAAGCGTCTGTTTCTCCATGCCTGTGAAACCGAGTTCACGGTCGATTGGGCTGGGCAGAAAATTTACTTTAAGGCCGTTTCTCCGATGCCTGAGGAGTTTGCTAAGGTTTTAGGGGATACCGACGGCGATCGCCCAGCTAAGCTGAATAAGCCGAAGCCAGTAGGCACGAAAGTTTCTCCTCGGTTGAGGGTGAGACTCTAGTTCTCGACAGTCGGATCGTAAAACCCTTGTCGAATGACAAAGCGAACCACTCCAGCCACATCGTGTACACCGAGTTTACGCATTAGGTTAGTTCGATGATTTTCGGCGGTCTTGGTGCTAATCTTGAGAGCCGAGGCCACTTGTTTACTGGTATAACTTTTGGCAATCATCACAGCGATTTCCCGTTCACGTTCCGTTAAGACATTCGTCATTTGATCCACTCGGGATTCGCGATTTTTTAGAATCTCATGAAGCGTTTGATTGAATTCACTGCTAAACCATTTGCCTCCCTGAGTGATGCGACAAAGCGCTTCGCGTAATTCTGAGATCCGGCTGTTTTTATGAACAAAACCTTGTACACCGTCTTTGACTAAAATTCGGGCTAGTTGCCTTTCGATTTTAGAAGAAAAAATGAGCACTCGTAGTTTAGGCATTTCCAGGCGGAGGCGTTGCAAAACTTCGCTGCCACTAATATCGGGTAAATGCATATCGAGAATCAACAGGTCGGGTTTTAAATCGATGGTCTTAGCCACGCCATCGGTCCCTTTTTCGGCTTTTCCAATGACCTCATAATTTAAGTCATCTTTTAACAATTTCTCCACAAAATCGCACATGGAGGTTTGGTCTTCGATAACCATCACCGTTGGGGTCTTAGCCTTAATGGAGTGAATACATTCAAGCATTAGAATCTTATAATAAAAGCAGGGCTTAGTCGCAAAAATACAAAGTGAAAAGGTTAATTTTCATAGGGTTAATACCCTAGAGAATTAGGGTTCAGAGGCGTCGATGAGTCCGTGGCGAATTGCGAAACGCACTAAGCCAGCAACATCGTGAACTCCCAGTTTACGCATAAGGTTAGCTCGGTGGTTTTCCGAGGTCTTGATGCTAATGTTGAGTCGGGCAGCGACTTCTTTGCTGCTGTGACTTTGTGCAATGAGGCAGGAGATTTCTCGTTCTCTCGGAGTTAGTCGTTCAATCATGTGTTCCGATTGATGGGAGGGACGAGCTAAAGCTTCGCGGACGGTTCGACTAAAATCTTCATTAAACCACTGACCGCCTGCAGTGACAGTAGTGATGGCTTGGCGTAGTTCGTCGAGCGAGGACGACTTGTTGACGAATCCGTGCATGCCTTCTTGAACAAGGCCGCGGACGATGGAAGGTTCTTGTTTGGCAGAGAAAACGAGGACGCGGAGATGGGGAATCGATTTTCCGAGTCTTCGCAATACTTCGACGCCGCTGAATTCTGGCATCATAACGTCGAGCATCAAAAGGTCTGGTCGATGTTTAAGGGTTAACTCGACGGCCGTTGCTCCGTCTCCAGCGGTGCCAAGAACCTTGTAGCGAGAAAGCGTTTTAAAAACTTCCCTTGTCATTTCCCGCACCGTGGTTTGATCCTCGGCGATGATTACCGTCTTTGGTTTAATCTCCAGTGGCGGTCGAGTGGCCAGTAAGTTTTTTCTTTTGGCGATAAGGCTTTTCATAGCAGAGAAAGCACTTCACATGGCTTTGAGGTAGGTGCAATCGATTGAGCTTAGGGTTTATGCTCTAGGTAAAAGGGGGTAGTGCGCAAAATACTCTCTCTGTCGTTAGAATTTTCCCTCATTTTTATAACAAATGGGGAAGGGAGATGTGCCAGTGCGACTTGACTGACCAGAGAAAGTCCTAAAATGAATAGGTATGGAAAACGCTCCATTCATCGTCTCTCAAGCTTCTGAAACCGATCGTGCGACCTTCTACCGTCGTACCTATGCTCACGTGGCTGCAGCCTTCGCTGGCTTCGCAGGTTTGTTGTATGCCTTCTTCGCCAGTGGCATCGCCCAATCGGTTATGTCGGGATTGATGAAATTAACCCAAACCGCTGGGGCATTCTCTTGGCTCATCGTTCTCGCTGTCTTCTGGGGTGGTACTTATGTCGCTCAAAAGATGGCTGCGAATCGCGCCTCACGTCCTTCCCAGTATCTCGGTTTAGGTCTCTACGTACTTCTCCAAGCCCTCATTTTTATCCCCCTCATTGCGATTGTTGCCTATAAGACGCATGGTGATATCGGTCAAATTCTGTTACCCGCCTGTTCGGTGACGGGCGCACTGGTTTTAGGTCTTTCTGTGGCGGTCTTCTTCACGGGAGTTAACTTCTCCTTCCTACGAATGGTTGTTATTGTGGGTTCAATCTGTGCCCTAGGCGCCATCATTGTCTTCTCCTTGATGGGAATTAACCCTGGTACTTGGTTCGCCTTGGCCATGATTTTGCTCATGTCCACGGTGATTCTTTATCAAACCTGGGTTATAAAGGATGAATGCTCGACCGAAGACTATGTTTTGGCATCGCTAATTCTATTCTCCGCCTTCGTCACCCTTCTTTGGTACGTCATCCAATTCTTCTTAGGTCGTCGCTCAGAATAAATTAAATTTTCTGGGCCACGTAGAATCGTGTCTCTCCAGCAAAGTTTTTCACCACTGCGTTCTCGGAAACCAATTCGGAACGCAGTTTGCTTTGTAGGGTTTTGAATCCTGCCGTTTTTAACTCCGCCAAGGTTTCGTATTCCGTACTACTGTGCATGAAGACGGGGGTGGAATCGGTTTCGTGCCAGCGATCACCTTTTTCGCCTTTGGGTGGTATCGGTTCGACCGCCCACTCTCTGGTATTTTCTCCTTTTTCTCGATCGTTAGCAGTGAAAATGAAGAAGCCTTCTTTCTTAAGCACCCGATAAATTTCTGGCAGAGCTTTTTCTCGGTCTTCTCGTCCTCGCAGACACATCAAGCCATTGAAGGCGAAAATGACTCCATCAAACGACTCGTTCGCATACTGGAGAGAGCAGGCATTGGCTATTTCGATTCGAGCTCGATGGTTCGGAGCCATTTGTTGGAAGACCCCACGGGTCATCTCAATCATCACGGGCGAAAAATCTGTTATGGTGAGGTATTGATAGCCTCGTTGCCATAAGCCCAGACCCACTCGACCTCCGCCACACCCTAACTCGAGAAGGTGAGCTTCGGGTTTAAAGTATTGGGTTATGAGTGATTCTTCCGATTTCCATAAACCAACCTGTACCGCGGCTCGTGCATAATTGACAGCGGTAAGCGGGTGAAGCCAATGGGCTTGGCGGTCGGTCTCCATTACTTGACCTCAAGCCAATCTTGCCTCGAAGGCAATCGCAGGAAGAATGACTCGATGATAAAGCGATTGCAGTGGTATGTCCTTGTCGCCGGATTCTTTACCTGGGGTGCTATCTCGGCTTGGGCGCAAGAAGTACCGATTGAGGTTGGTTTTGAAGTTCCTTTTTCCGTTCAACAAGGAAAAGTTCAAAGTCAGTTAAGATTTGCGGTAACGGATTTAGAAAAAGCCCAAGGTTTGATGGGTGTTTCGGGTTTACCAGAAAACCAAGGAATGATTTTTATGTATGGGGAAGATCAGCAAATGAGTTTTTGGATGAAGAATACACTTATCGATTTAGATATCGCATTTATTCGAGCGGATGGAGTGGTTGATGAAATTAAATCCATGTACGCTCAGGATAAGACGACGGTGAAGTCAAAGTCATCGGCTATTCGTTATGCCGTGGAGATGCCTCTGGGGTGGTACGCCAAGAGTGGAGTGAAGGTGGGAGATCGACTAAAGATGGAAGACCTAAAAAATGCTCTCTTAGCTCGAGGGTTTTCTGCCGATCGTTATTTGCCTCAGTAAGTTAGAGCGACCGCCAAATCCAGAGCAGCGTTGTAGCAATCAGCAAAACGCTGAAGAGAAAGATAAGTCCTAATCGCTCCGCTCGAGTGGTCAGAAACAACTTCATCCAGCATGCGATAGCTTATGGGTGCTTTCGCGTAAGTAAGCCGTTAGACGCCGAAGGAAGTCACTTGAAGGAGTTCCTTGAATCGGCTGAAGAACCTGTTCGGCAGCTGTTATTTCAGCCTCCAGAATACGGAAGCATTCGCTCCATGTATCGTGAGAAATGACGTCTCTTGCCTTGAGTCCACGTCGCAATTCTCCCGCTGGATCGCCACCACGGCGATTCCGCTCGAGAATCATAGGCAGGGTGAGTTTTCCGCTAGCGACATCGGTTCCTAAGGTTTTTCCAGCTTTGGCGGTATCTTGTAAAAGATCGATGAGGTCGTCGTAAATCTGATAGGCTACCCCGAGGTGAAGTCCGAATTGAGCACACGCTTTGATATGTTTCTCGTTATGTCCGCCGAGGAGAGCTCCTACGTGACACGAGGCCTCGAAGAGTACCGCGGTTTTCATGCGAATTTGACGATGGTAATCGGCCAAAGTGAGTTCGGTATTTCCTCGCGCAAAGGTTTGGCAGACTTCGCCAGAGCAGACATCGCGTGAGGCCCGAGCGACGATGGCACAGACTTCAGAAGTATCGTGTTCGCTGGCGAGGACGAGGGCGTGAGCAAAAAGTGCATCGCCAAAAAGAACCGCCGCGTGGGCACCGTGCATACGATGGGGGGTTGGAGCTCCATGTCTTTGTTCCGCACCATCAAGTACGTCATCGTGTACGAGGGTGGCGAGGTGAACGAGTTCAACAATCGCAGCGCCACGAACCAAGGGAGTGAGTGGTCCGTTGCCTGCACCAGAGGCAAAGGTGAGCAAGGGGCGAAGTCGTTTTCCAGGATGAGCTAATACCTCGCGTAGCATCGGACGTACCTCGGGCTCGAAACTCTCCTCCTGTTGATTCAGGAAGGTATTTAAGGCAGCAAAGTACGCTTCAAGACCTTGATGGAGAGGGGTGGACACAGTGTTAAATTGAGACAACTAGGTCTCTAGGCAAGGCAGGATACGCTTTGCCTTAAAGGATTAAACCCTAGGGACAAGTTAAGCGAATCAGTCCAGCGAACGTATATCCCCAGGGGGTGAGGGAGGTCCCTCTTTGGGTTTAACGGGTCGAGCTGGTGGAACCTTGGGTTCGTCGTTATCATCGTCCTCCTCATCTGTATCATCTAAAACGATATCATCCTCTTCGGGATAAGGAGTGTCACCTCGTGCAATTCGTTTACGCCGCACGATGATTGAGCCGATATAGACGGCGATTAAATAGAAACTGAAAAGAATACTACTAAGGATGAGTAGTGAAATGGGGTCACCAATCGGAGTGATTAGGGCCACGATAACCACGATACAGAAGAGCATGATTCGCCATTTACGAAGCAAGGTGATGGGGCGAACAATCTCCAGCCACATCAAGATAATCAAAGCGAGGGGAAATTGAAAACTGAGTCCAGTGAGCAGACTCATCATAATCACAAAACCGAAATAATCCGAAGCTTGCCAAGTGACGGCGATACCCATGCCTGAGGCAAAGTGATGCCAGACTTTGATGGACATCGGAGTCAGCCAGAGGAAAGCCAAGGTCGCACCAGCGAGGAATAAAATCAGAGCCGAGACACAGAAGGGGATGAGGCCACGTTTTTCACGGGCGGTTAAAGCAGGACCAACAAACCGAACGATTTCGTAAAGCAGCACTGGCGAAGCCAGAGCAATACCAGCGGCAAAGGCAGCGTAGAACATGACCGACCAAACGCCCATAAAGGTGAATTCCTTCAGTTCACCCAGAGTTTGCATCGAAGGGTCAGCATTACCTAAAAGAAGGCCGATGGGTGAAGTGGAAGGATCCTTTGCCCAGACTAATGGAAAGCCCAGTAAATGAGGAAGTTTTTCGTAATAAATCAGGGCGATACCGATGCCGATAAACAGAGTAAAAAAGACACGTACCAAGGAGACGCGCAAATCATCGATATGCTCGAGAAAGGTCATTTCACTCCGAGGACGTTTGCGACGTATGAGTGAGGAGAGCATAGCGTTAGGCGTTGAGTAGAGCCTTGATGTCTTCGAGGCTGATGGCCGATGACACTGAATCTGACTCGCTCAGGAGTTTTCGCAACATTTCCGACTTCGATTTCTGTAAATCCATCACCCGTTCTTCAATGGTGCCTGTGGCAATGAGTTTAATGCTAGTAACCGTGCGAGTTTGTCCAATGCGGTGGGCTCGGTCGGTGGCTTGAGCTTCGGCGGCTGGGTTCCACCAAGGGTCATAGTGAATAACCGTATCAGCACCAGTAAGATTTAAGCCCGTACCACCTGCCTTGAGGGACATAAGCATGACGGGGATATCGGGATTACCATTGAATTCATCGCAGACGCCTTGGCGGTCCTTGGTTGAGCCATCGAGGTAGCAGTACTTGATGCCTCGTTCTTCCAGAGCTTTACGAATAATTTTTAACGCAGAAACGAAGGTGGAGAAGACCAACATGCGGTGTTTCGCATCTTTGGATTCCTCGAGTAATTCCAGAAGGGCTTGTAGTTTGGCAGAGTCCGCCTCTTCCATTTTAGGATCTAAGATGCGAGGATCAGCGCAAATTTGGCGGAGGCGTAGGAGTTGATTGAAGGCGGCCATGCGGATGCTGGCTTCTTTCGCACCGCTCATTTCCATATCAAAAATTTCTTGGCGCGTACTCTCCTGCATTTCTTCGTAGAACTTCTTTTGATTTTCCTCGAAGTCACAGTAAACCACTTGTTCGATTTTCTCTGGTAACTCAGGAGCCACCGCAATTTTAGAACGACGGAGAATATAGGGTGCCGCCATTTGCAGGAGACGGTCGTCTTGCCATTTACGATCTTCAGCAGCCAAACGTTCTTCGGGTTTCGGTAAATACCCAGGCATGAGGAAGCCGAAGAGAGAGCGTAAATCTTCGAGCGAATTTTCGACGGGTGTACCCGTGAGAATGTATCGTCCTTTGGCGATGAGTTGTTTAACAGCTTTCGTCGATTGAGCGCGAGGGTTCTTGATATTCTGTCCTTCATCGCAAATCGCTGTGCCCCAGTTCACCAGTGAGAACGAACCAATATCGCGAGCTAAAGTGCCATAAGAAGTGATAACTAAATCGTAACGCTTTAAGAAATCGGGAGACGATTCGCGGAATTGACCGTGGTGGGCGAGTACTTTGAGAGCAGGGGTAAAACGTCTAGCTTCGCGACGCCAATTTTCAACCAGCGAGGCTGGGCAAACGACTAAACAGGGCCCGTCATCGGGCCTTTCACGTCGAATAACCTCCATAAAGGCGAGAGCCTGTACGGTTTTACCTAAACCCATTTCATCGGCCAGAATACCAGCTAAACTATTACGATGTAAGTGCCAGAGCCAAGCCACCCCGAGTTTTTGATAGATGCGGAGCATCTTTTCCAAATCCTCGCGGATGGGTGCAGCTTGTAGCTTCGAGAGATTGCGAATGGCGTCCGAGCGCTTTGTCCACGTTTCGGGCGGGGCGAAGGCGGCCTGTAATTCTTCAGCAATCGCATCGGCGCTGGCTAAATCGGCATAACCAATTTTTAAATTTAAATCTAAATCAACTTCACGCTTCGATTCACCGGTGATACGTCGTTGGGCATTGCGAATGGATTCAAGCAATTCGGGGGTAATTAAACGTGGGCCCCGATCGGTATAAAAGAACATCCGTCCGCTGGAGAGAGCTTCTTGAATGATTTTTGGGTTTTTACCTTCAGGATCGATGCCGATGGCGAAGCGATAGCCACCCGTCTCCTCGGCGGCGTCACACTTGGCTTTCGCGAAATCGACATTACGCAGAGAGTGGGAGAGGTTGTGCGTAAAATAAGCATCATTATCGACACAAAGGATTTTATGATGTCGGGCTAAGAAATTGAGTACTTGAATGGTGCCACCCAAACGCCATTCGCGAGTCGCTGTTTCTAAAACAAAACCGTTTCGTTGCAGAACTTCGCGTAGTTCAGCAACTGCGCCTGTCGCTTTTTGTGGAAGACGGATACGTAACCATTTCATTGAGCCATCGACCCACGGGCGATCTTCATCGCCACGGTCTTGTGCTCGTACTTCTTCTTCGACCTCTTCGCCGTTCGCATTGGTTTGCGGAGTAGGATCGGGGTCGTGAAGGTGCTCATGAACACCTTGTAGATTTTCGCCTTCCCAGGCCAAGGGGACTTCTGGGGCGTTGGCCATACGGAAGATGGCGAGGCCTTTGCCTACCGTAAGAAGCTGTCTGAGGTGACGACGGGAAAGGGGGAGGAGGCCTTGTAGTTTTCCGTTACAAAGATTTTCCAGAATCGCTAAAAAGAAGACGGTATCGGACTCCATTGTCCACGCCTTTGTGCGATCAATGTTTTCTGGGGCAACTTGTACTCCTTCAATACGCAGTTCTAGACGACAAATGATTTCGTCGCGTTGTGCAGCGACCGCGATGTTGGGAGGAATGATGAAACGAGCTTCAATCGGCGTTCCTCGAGGCGAGAGATTGAATGATCGAAGACGAGGACCACTCGCACCGTTAGTCGATTCAGCTTTTCCGTTTTTAGCCGCCGACTCTTTTGCTTCTACTGTCGCTGACTTTGCGGGAGGTGTCTCAGGGGTTTTATTTTTTAATTCAAGGTAACCTTCTTTTGCGGCAAGAGCGAGGTAGGCAGCGACGGAGTGAACGCAAAGTTTACGTTGCACCGAAGATACATTGCAGCCGCATTCATTTCGCTGGAAAGTGATGGAACGGATGTTCCAGCGGGCCTCGCGGGTTTCTTTACCATCATCGACCAGTGCTTCGACGAAAGGGAAAGACCAGAGGGCTTTCTTCACTTTTCCGTCGATGACGAGTTGTTTGGCTTGGAGTACAGTGGCGCCTCCAGCCAAATCAATGAGATCGTCTTCTGAGATATTGGGCAGCGGTTGTCGCGGCGCCATAGGTGAGTTGTGCGATGAAAGGTGCGACTTTTAAAGTGCACCAAGAATAATAATTTGGGGAAAGACAGCTCGTCTTTTAAAGGACGACGTCTTGGCTCGTAACCCCAGGGTGCATCTCAAAGATGCCTACCGGGGTGGTCGGACCTGTCATTACGATGGAGAAGTCGGGCCCGATGCCAATGATAATCTTTCCGCCAGGCATATGAACCGTCAAATCCGCATCCACGAGACCCATTTTACGGGCCACGGCGGCGGAAGCAGAGGAGGATGAGCCTGAAGCGAGGGTATACCCTGCACCCCGTTCCCAAATCTCAATTTGCACGTTCTTTCGGTCTAAAATCTTCATAAACTGCACATTGGTACGGTTAGGAAAATAGGTGTGTGTCTCGAGATGAGGTCCATACTTTTTCGCCAAATCGGGCGTCAACTCTTCCACTGGAATAACACAGTGAGGGTTTCCAACCGTGGCAGCCCAATACTTGAATGTTTTATCGAGAACGGTAATTTCTTCACCAAGAACTTCACGGTCAGAACCAACGTGAGGAATTGTGGGAGCACGGAAAGAAACCTTACCCATTTCGACACGAATGCGTGAGCCACCATCAAATACCGTGCAACCAACCAAGCCACCGAGGGTATGGACCTTAAATTCTTCACCTTCTTTAATGCGTTGGGTGTCGAGTAAGTGGCGGCAAAAAATGCGGATACCATTTCCTGATTTTTCAGCCTCGGAGCCATCGGGATTGAGAATACGCAAACCGAAGGAGCCATCGGTGCGAGTGATCGGACCGTAGAGAATGCCGTCAGAGCCTAGTCCGAAATGACGGTGGCAAACTTTGCGAATGGATTCAGCGGAAAACAGAGTAGGGCAGTCCTTGGGTTCAAGGACTAAGTAATCATTTCCGAGGGCGTGATACTTGGCAAAACGCATGGGGTAAGGGTTGGAGTGTTTTGGCGGGCTTGCAAATTGAAAACTCGAACAAGCTAATTTACCCTCGATCTAACGAGCGATAATGAATGGCTTCTAAAAGATGTTCGGTGGCAATGCGCTCGGTTCCAGCGAGGTCGGCAATCGTGCGAGCAACGCGTAAAATCCGATCGTAGGCTCGAGCGGAGAGGCGTAATTTCTCCATGGCCTGTTGCAGTAGGTCACCTTGAGCGCGTTCGAGGGCGCAGTAGGTTCGTAAATCATTTCCGCTGAGTAAAGCATTACAGGTCAGCGTACGGTCGCGAAATCGAGCTTGTTGTATTGCACGGGCGGCCTCGATGCGCTGACGCATCGATTGCGAAGATTCTCCAGGTTGAGCAGATCTCAGCTCATCAATTGAAAGTGCGGGTGCTTCGATTTGAATGTCGATGCGGTCTAACAATGGTCCAGAGATTTTTGCTCGGTATCGTTGAATGCTGACCGTGGAGCACCGACAATCTTTTTGCCGATCGCCTAAGTGCCCACAAGGACAGGGATTCATCGCTGCAACCAACATAAGGCGAGAGGGTAGAGTGACTTTACCTGCGGCTCGGGAAACCGTTACCTGTCCATCTTCTAGGGGTTGACGAAGAACCTCGAGTGCACTGCGACGGAATTCAGGAAGTTCGTCGAGAAAAAGCACGCCGAGATGAGCGAGGGAAACTTCACCAGGTCCAGGAATGCTGCCACCACCAATTAATCCAATGTCGCTAATGGTATGATGGGGGGATCGAAAGGGGCGTCGCCAACTCTTGTTTTGCACAGGGAGAGGCATTCCTGCTGCGGAATGCACCATAAGGATTTCTAGAAATTCAGAGGCGCTTGGAGTGGGTAGTATGGTTGGAATTCTTTTGGCGATGAGCGATTTGCCTGAACCAGGGGGACCGAGAATAAGCAAATTATGTCCTCCTGCTGCGGCGACTTCTACGGCACGACGAACTTTTAACTGACCCTTAACATCACAGAAATTCGGTCCGTCTTCATTCATACAATCAGACAGCAAAGGAG
>CANHRV010000022.1 GCA_947463395.1 Opitutia bacterium
AAAGGGGTGACTTTCTGCTTAAGTGTCTCACTTTTAGGGCATTCATGAAGTGGCTTTACCGGATAATCTTTCTGCCAGCCCTGCTCATCGCCTCCCCCTATTATCTCTGGCGAATGTTCAGACGAGGGGGATACCGCGAGGATTTTGGCCAGCGTTTAGGGCTCTTCCCCCACCTACCCCCCAAAGATTCTTCACGCCGTCGTCTTTGGATACAGGCAGTTTCCGTGGGCGAAGTTCAAGCGATTGGTCCATTGCTTCGTGGACTCAAGCATTCGGGGAAAACCGAAGTGGTGCTCACGACCACCACGAGCACAGGCTATCGCTTAGCCCGTGAACTCTATGCAGATCTTTGTCTCAAGATTGGACTTTTCCCTATCGATTTCTGGCCCTGCAGTCACATCGCTTGGGGACGTATTCTACCCGATTGTGTTGTTTTAACCGAAGGAGAGATTTGGCCAGAACACCTCGGGCATGCCGAGCGACGTCACGTCCCTGCCCTACTCATCAATGCCCGTCTGTCTGATAAATCTTTTCGTCGTCATCAAAAGTTTAATTGGTTTACGAAAAGTTTAGTAAAAAAATTTAGCTGGATAGGAGCAGGTAGCGAAGAGGATGCAATTCGATTGGAAAAAGTCGGAGCGTCCGCTGATCGCATTCAAGTCACGGGAAACTTAAAATTTGATGTACCCTCATCGGGTCCTTTATCCGCATTCGACAAAAGCAAACAACGCGAGTCTTTAGGGTTTGGAAATAATCCTGAGACCATCGTCATTTTAGGTTCCTCCACCTGGTCGGGTGAAGAAACCCTTTTATTGGAAACCCTAAAAGAATTAAGAAATTCAAGCATCGATGCCCGTCTTCTTCTCGTTCCACGACATGCCGAAAGACGTGATTCGTTAATGAAAGAAATACGCCAGTCTGGTTTTTCGTTTCATCAAAGATCCGTGAATGGTACTACCGCACCAGCTAACACCATCATCCATTTAGCCGACACCACGGGAGAACTCCGTCAGTTAACCCCCTTAGCTGATTTTGCATTTTGTGGGAAAAGCCTGCCTCCGCACGAAGGAGGACAAACCCCTCTCGATTGCGCGGCTTCAGGCGTACCCATGGTTTACGGTCCTAACATGACAAACTTCCGAGAGATCTGTCGCGGTTTAGAATCGATTGGGGCTGCTACTAAAACACCTGACGCTTCTTCTGCGCAAAAGGCTTTAGTCAGTCTAGCCCTTGATACAAAAAAACGTCTTCAGCAGAGCCAGTCCGCTGTCTTGTGGCACGAAAAAAATCGTGGAGCGACCGAGAGAACTCTGCAAAAGCTTTTATCCTAATCGCGATAAACATCGCGGATGCGACGGACCTCTTCTCGCAATGCCCCTTGTAGGATAATCTCACGGGCCAATTTAATTCCGTCTAAAGGATGAGGAACTTTGTTGGCAACCCAGAGGGCGGTACCAGCACTCAAGCAAAGCGTATCCATCAGCCCGTCGGAAACGGCTCCGACTAAGCAGTCACTGAACATTGATAAATTTTCTTCGGGACTTCCTCCCCGAAGGTCTTCGATAGTGCATTGGCGAAAACCAAAATCTCCTGGCAACCAAGTCGCGTTAACCTTGGCAAGCTCGCCACAACCGCGAACACGCACGGGGCCAGCCGTGGTCACCTCATCCATACCTCCACCCGCTTGGGTATGCGTCACTAAACCTCGACGAATACCGAGTTCACCAAGCGCTAAGGCAATGGGTTCAACCCAACGCTCATCATAAACCCCCACCATCATGCAGGACGGCTGTGCGGGATTAATCAGCGGACCCAAAATATTGAAAATCGTTTTTTGACCTTTCTCAGCGATACTCTTGCGGACACTCGCAATCACTTTAAACGCAGGATGAAAAGCGGGTGCAAAAAGATAACAGAAATTTGTTTCACGAAGAGCCTGCCGAATTTTCTCATCAGTAGCCTCCAGATTTACCCCCAAACCAGCCAAAAAATCGGCACTGCCTGATTTAGAAGTAATTGAGCGATTGCCGTGCTTGATGACTGGAACTCCGGCTGCAGCGACAATCAAAGCACTGGTGGAGGAAATATTAAAACTTCCCGATTTGTCTCCTCCAGTGCCGACAATATCGATAGCTCTGGGCGGGAAATCACCGAGATCAATCTTTCGAGCCAACCTCCGGTAAGTTTGGGCAAATCCAGTCACCTCTTCTGCCGTCTCCCCCTTTTGTGCTAAAGCTAAAAGGAAAGCCATTTTCTGAGCATCAGATAAATGAGGGTCAGCCATGGCTTCTGCCGCAAAACCTGCTTCTTCCCGAGACAAATTCTGTCTGGTCGCCAAGGCTGAGGTTAAACGTTCAATCTGCATTACCCTATTAGCCACGGACTGCCCCCTCGGGACAAGGGGAATTTATATGACTAGGGGTTTGCAAATCACCAATTTTATGTAAGCATAGTCGTCATGCACGATGGCGACCATTCTTCGGGCGATTTTGAAGGTTCAGGAAATGCCTCATGGGGCGAAAATGATTGGGCGAACTACTTACGCCGCAATGACCGAGAAATTGCCCGTTTTCTTTCTTATTATCAGGAAATAAAAACCCTGCCTGATCGTCTCGATATCAGTGCACGGCGCATGGGTTGGGAAAATGCAGACTGGGGCCCTGGTGACCCCCCAGACGAAATTCGTGATGAAGAAGGTGAATCTTTTGACCTACCTTATTGCATTCATCAACACCCCGTTTACGTCGTTGCCCGGGCTCTTGGACAACAACTCACCTCTTCGCTAAACACCCTCAACAAAAATGCTGGCGACACCATTACCGCGAGTGCTTCAGGTGATTTAATGCACTCATTCTGGGACGTGCAACACGAGATGATTATGGCTATCAATGCGACCGATACGGGCGACATGTCACTGGCCCTCGTGCATATGAAGCGAGCCCTCTCGGCCATTAATCAAGCCATCGGTTTATCAGCACAATTGCCTCTCGAGGCCAAGCTCAGTTCGGCTGAAGCAACCAGCGATATCGAAAACGCGCTTTTCGATTTACGTGAAATCTGTTTACGCGTGATGGCTGATTGCCGATGGGATGGCTCGCGTAGTTAAGGCCTACTCTCGATCTTGGTCGCCTCGATTCATGAACTGAATCAGGCGATCGCTAAATTCCTTAGCGGAGTCGTGTCCCATTCCACGTAAAGCTTGAACCATCGCTGCTACTTCGACCAATCGGGCCATATCTCGACCTGGTCGGACTGGTAAAGTCATATGGGGTATTTTTCGTCCCAAAATCTCAACGGTCTCAACATCGAGAC
The DNA here is from genome assembly GCA_947463395.1 of Opitutia bacterium. Classification (GTDB taxonomy): domain Bacteria; phylum Verrucomicrobiota; class Verrucomicrobiia; order Opitutales; family UBA953; genus UBA953. Next base: position 3,313 of record CANHRV010000022.1, read on the forward strand.
CAGACCTTTCTTCCTCCATTCCAGGCTGCCAAAGGACAAAGGTGATAACTAAATCAACTCGCTTATCGCGACGTACGGAACGTACGCCAAAAATCGAGGCGATATTAATAATACCAATACCCCGACATTCCATGTATCCGCGATTTAACTCTTTGGAGGTGCCTTGTAATTCACGATCACCAATGAGAGTCACTAAAACAAAATCATCGGCCACCAGAGAATGACCTCGCTCAATTAAGGCGAGGGCACACTCGCTTTTACCAACTCCCGAAGCTCCGCGGAGAAGAACTCCCACGCCTTTGATGTCGACCATGGTGGCATGCAGATTGGTTCGTGGAGCAAATTTCTCTTCCAACAAGACCGTCGCTTCAGCTGAGAAATCTTTGGATTTTAACTGAGTACGAATAATGGGCACGCGGTGCTTATCGGCCAAACGTTTCATGGATTCATCCACATGCAAACCACGTGAGATAACAATCGCTGGAATTTGTTTGGTAAAAACATCTTCCATTAAACGCTGACGTGCTTCTGGCGTTTGATCCATTAAATAGGCCATTTCACCAGCTCCGAGAAGTTGTAATCGGCGATTTGCAAATTCTTTAAAATAACCTGTCACCGCTAAAGCGGGACGGTTAATCGATTTTTCTGAAATGACGTTTTCTAGTCCCTCGGCTCCAGCGATTAACTCCATTTGTAGCATATCGCGGTAAGAGTGAAAAAATTCACTCACTGAGACGGATTCGGGGCGAGTTTCGGGAGCTGAATCAGGCATGACTTTTAAAGTTTAAAGCTTTCGCCAAGATAATGACGTCGGCTTTCTGGATTACTGACTATATCGTGCGGTGTGCCAGAGACAAGCACGCGTCCTTGGTGAATGAGGTAGGCTCGATCGACGATGGAAAGGGTTTCGCGAACATTATGGTCGGTAATTAACACTCCTATGCCCCTCTCTTTGAGGCGACGTACTATGGATTGTACTTCAGCCACCGAAATAGGATCCACGCCACTAAAGGGTTCATCCAAGAGAAGGAATCGAGGGTTAGTCGCTAAGGCCCGGGCGATTTCCAGACGACGACGTTCACCGCCTGACAGCGTAAACGCAGGCTGGCGGGCCAGTCTCTCCAAACCAAGATCAGCCAATTGCTGAGCGGTTCGCGTTTGGGCATCACGCGGAGAAAGACCCAAAGTCTCGACGACCGCCATGACGTTTTGCCAAACGGTTAACTTACGAAAGATGGAGGCCTCTTGTGGGAGGTAACCAATTCCCTTTTTGGCTCTTTGCCACATCGGCATCTGCGTGATATCTTTTCCATCAAGGAAAACTTTGCCTGAAGAAACAGGAATCAATCCCACGACCATATAGAAGGTCGTCGTCTTCCCTGCTCCATTGGGTCCGAGCAGTCCAACAATTTCCCCCGCACGCAATTGCATATTAACTTCTTTGACGGCGGCGTTCTGACCGTAAATTTTCCCCAGCGATTCAACGCGAATTAATCCATTTTCGCTTGTGTCAGGCATAAGACAATGAGGGTGCGGTTCGGGTCAGTTGTCGAGGCTTTTGACCTTCGGAAGAGTAAACTCGGGTCCGAGGTAAATTTTGGGACGTACGACCTGATTTGGATTGTTGGGATTGACCGATTGTTCCATGCGCCAAACGCGCTTGGCCATATCGTAGACAATTTCTTTAGCTGGAACCGCCTCTCGACCCTCCTGATCGCGGTAATAGGCATCGCCAAAAAGTCGGGCCTCACCGATTTCGGGATTAATCTCGAGCGTTTTACCATAGGCCTTGGAACCTTCGGTAACGATATCGACTCCTCCTCGACCCACAATCAGTCGAGCGGTTTGACGACCTTGCGCATTAACTTTAGCCAACCCCTCCAACAAATCGCATTTCGCATCGAGACCATCGCTATGCATAACCACATCGCCACGAAGGAAGAACTTGGTCATCTCTGCCGTCTTAAGAACCTCATGCTTATCGGCAATGTATTCGGAGGTTTTTCCATTTTCGGAATCGATAAATAATTTGGGTCGGGTCTCATCGGATCCGCCGCTAAGAACCAGCCATTGGGGTGTTCCCGTTAAGTTATCCGCTGGGAGAACCTCCTCCACTTTCACGGCAGGTTGATAATCGATACGTTCAGCCTGACAGCGCAATCCAGGTTGACTAAACTTTACTGCACCCGTGAGGAAAACTTTTTGTAAATTAAAATCCCCTTTTGCTTCTTTCTTGGAACGAGGTAAAGAGTAAGCAACCAATCGACTCGAGTCACTCTGCGTACTACCCATCGTGTACTTAACCGATCCATTCATATCAATCTCGATAGCATTTGATTCGTTGTTCACGAAAATCGTATCGGCTTCAGCCAGAGCATCCGCAGGCAGATTACCACCACGAGGAATCTTAACCTTGGCACGATAACCTGGAGTTGAAAGTACGACGACTTCTTCCGTGACAGTGTTCGACCGGATTACAGTTCCCGTTACCTCAATTCCCCTAGGATCACGTAAAAGAGCACCCCCTAATAATTCAATCGTGCCTTTCGTCTGGTTCCATTGTGCCGCTTGGGCAGCGAAATCTCCCTCGGGCAGTTCTCCCTTCACGGCACCATCAGCGACCACCAAAGTTTCGCCTTTTTCGATTTCACTAACGACAATTTTCTTTGAGGTAACTTTACCTCTTTCAGAAATAAACTCTGCTAAACCTTCCATGGTGAGGACTTGTAATCCTGTATCCAAGTTACGTTCCAATTTTCCAAGATTACCAAAAAGTTCGCCCGTCGCATAACCTGGGCGAGTGGACTTGATACTGACTCGATTTTTTTCGAATGACTTTACTAACATCACTTGAGTCTTAGGGTCATAATTAAGCGATTGTGCGGTAACCTTTAAGTTGGGCTCTTGAAATTGCACATTACCTGAAAGGTTAATTTGCCCCGAGGATTGCTCAAAGATTGCCACATCACTTTCCACTCGCTGTCCATTCATCTCACGAATGACCTGACCTTCGGCTTTGATACTCTGCAAACTCTTATCTCCGCCTGACATGTCATTCAAAAGACAGGTGGCGATTTGGCAGGTGAGTTTTTCTCCAGCACGATTCATCGTCACTTCTCCCTTAAAAACCAGTAGCGTTCCTTGAGGTGATGGCATCACATCTAAACGTTTTGCTTTCACTTTGAATTGCTGTGGTTCATCTTTGGCCAAATCGAGATTCGCCACCACTTCAGCTAAAACTGAAAACGTATCTCCCGTGGGACCGCCTTTCCAATTCCAGCCAATACCTTTTAGTTTAAAACTGTCGGATTGAGCGTTAAACTGGGCTTCTCCTTCTGCCGTACGTTGCGAGGGTGTCATGATTCCTGAAGGACTGGAAAAAGTCAGCGCCACCTCGCCATCGCGAAAAGTCTGTCCCTCGAGATTCGTTAAATTCCATTTACCCAATTGCCCCGCTGGTTTCATTAAAGCCGAACGCACTTCCCAAGCTTTTTCAGCTTTTTCATCTTCCGTATATCCCGCCAACGAACCACCACCGACATTTTCGAATGTAATTTCTTTCTGTTGAGCCAAAAGCCCGATTGCTAGGAAAAATGTCAGAGCAATGGCACGCATAGGACTATGACACCTCAGCCGTGCTCGCAAATCAAGCGCTTATGCTTTGGGGGCCCGAGGAAAAGGATGCGGACTAACCAAGAGGGGCATCGACTTGGAAGACAAAACCTCACCGAGCACTAAGGGATGGCCGGCTAAAAATTCTCGGATAGGCAACATTTTCCCTCCTGGTTTTTGCAGAGACTTTATGACCAGTACACCCGAGCGACAGGCTATCCGCAAACCTGTGGAGTCAGCGGATAAAATTGTTCCCGGCGAGGCTTGGCTATTGCTCTCTTCAAACTCAGCGCCGCCAACCTTTAAGAAAACTTCACGATAAGGAATTGTCGAACCAGGCCAACCTTCAAGGGCAGCAATACGATGAGCACATTCAGCGGCCGAGGTATTAAAATCAAGTGGGGCATCCTCGCGCGTTAATCGTCGCGTATACATTACACGACTTTCATCCTGTGGCACAGGTTGAGATTGCCCACATAAGAGGGATTCGAGTTTTTGCCGAGCGAGATCTACCGCCAAGATGCCGAGTCGCTGACGAAGCGAGGCACGTCCTTCGCCAGGATTAATCGCACATTCAACTGAACCATGTATTGGTCCAGCATCTAAGCGACGAACCACCTGCTGCAAGGAAACGCCCGTGGTCTTTAATCCAAGGGCTAAAGCACCCTCCACGGGGGTAGCACCGCGAAGAGCTGGCAAAAGAGATCCGTGAAAATTAACAAAGCCCAGACGAGTGGACTGCAAAAAACCTTCCTGTAAAATTTGCCCGTATGCCATAACGACGCCTAAATCTACTTGTTGTTTTTTGAGAGCCTGAGCGTGCACTTCCGTGAGACGCTCAGGTTGGAGTAATGGTAAACCCTTCTGCTTAGCCCAAGTCGCTATGGGGTTGGAACGTATTTCTTGGCCCCGTCCTGCAGGTCGATCGGGTTGCGAATAAACCCCGACAACTTCGACATTCGTCATTTCTAAAATCGCTTCAAAAACAGGCAAAGCGATTTCATCAGAACCCAACAAAACCAAACGATGTCGGCGAGGTTCATTCATAACGAAAATTATTTACGTGCCTGACGGGCAGCACGGCCCTTCAAGGAACGTGGTTTATCCCAACGAGAAAAAGAAGTGCGAGAGGACTTAGTTTTACTCTTTCCCACCTTGCTTTTACCCTTTCGAGGCTGACTCGCAGCGACTTTCGTCATCCTGGGTTTTACGCCCTCCAAATGGGCGTTGGTTCCGTCGGGACGAGTACCAGGAGGCGCAAAATACTTTCGCCCCTCTTGTTTTGGTTTACCGACAATATCAAGAAAAACAGGCACACCTGAGAGATCAAAATTCTCGTGCACACCTTTGACTAAATAGCGCTGATAGGCCTCTTCCAATCGCTCTTCCGAATTACAGAAGAGCCGGAAACGCACAGGACGCTGTGAAGTCTGCGTGACATAGTAACATTTGAAACGTCGACCAGATACCATGCGTGGAGGACGTTTAATCATGAGGTCTTGTATGACGCGATTAATTTTCCCCGTAGAAATCGTGGCCCCAGCTCGTTGATAAACGCCTTCGGCCGCATCAAGCAAGTCCTCCGTACGCAAACCCGTTTTTGCTGAAACAAAGCACACGGGAGGTTCGGGTAAGAAAAAGAGTTCGCGACGAACCGCATTACGGAACTTCGACCGAAACTCCTCTTCATCTTCATAACCCGTTAAGGCGTCTTGACGAAAAGCGTCTTTAGCGAGGTCCCATTTATTAATGACGAGAACAATCCCACAACCGATGAGAGCTAATTCACCCGCTAATTGCTTGTCGATACGGGTGACGCCCTGTTGGGCATCGAGAACTAAAAAGACGACGTCGGTATCCGCTAAAATTTCTTCGGCTCGGATTTGCGAAAAGAAATCAAGAGTGTCTCGCTTATTGGCGGTGCGTCGTCCTGCCGTGTCAACCAAGGCAAATTCAGTCTTTGATCCGTCCGACTTTTTGCGAATGAGACGGGAACGTACGGGATCCCGTGTTGTGCCCGCGACTTCACTGACAATTAAACGGGAACCTCCTAATAAACGATTACCCAAGGAACTCTTACCCACGTTGGGTCGACCCGCTAAAGCTAATCGAATGGGATGTGAACCTGATGGAGTTTCGTCCTGCGGAGCTGGTCCAATGATTTGAAGAATGTTTTTCTTTAACTCGGCGATACCCCGTCCGTGTTCCGCTGAAATCAACTGCGGATCACCAAAACCTAAATCATAAAACTCACCCACTCGGCCATCGCGTTCTTCGGTGTCGGCTTTGTTCGCCACCACGATGACTTTTTTACCAGCCTGACGCAATTTAGCAGCCACTTCTAAATCCAAAGGCGTACACCCTTCGTGTGCATCGACGACGAGCAAGACGAGGCTCGCGGCAGCTAAAGCAAAATCAACCTGCTCTTCAACGGCTGTCGCTACCACTTGAGGAGTCAGTTCTGCTTTATATAAACCAATACCACCTGTATCCATGAGCGTGTATCGACCCTCTGAAACCTCCGCCGTGATTAAATCGCGAGTGACTCCTGGCTGGTCGTGCACAATCGAGATGCGACGACCGACCAAGCGATTAAAGAGACGACTCTTCCCCACATTAGGACGGCCCACAATGGCGACTGAGCGTGAAATTTCGGTGTTCCGTTCCATAGGTGTAGTGTTCAGGGCGAAAAGCCCACTTAGCAAGCAAGGAGCCTACTTGCGTTGGGGCAAACTGTCGAGGAATCTGGAGATACGCTCGCAGGCTTCGTGAATACGCTCGTAACTCGTCGAGAATGAAGCACGGCAGAATCCTGCGCCCGCTTCTCCAAAAGCGGTCCCTGGAACCATCGCTACTTTTTGTGCCTCGAGTAATTTCGAAGCAAAGGTCAACGAATCAAGTCCTGTGCTGGTGATGTCAGGAAAGGCGTAAAAAGCACCCCTTGGGAGATGGCACTTTAAACCCAACTCATTGAAGCGTCGAACAATGAAATCGCGACGTTCGCGATACTTGTCGCGCATATGCAACATCGAGTCGCGACCATTACGCAACGCTTCAACGGCAGCCTCCTGGCTAATGATAGAAGCACACATGATGCCGTACTGGTGCACCTTCAGCATACCATCAATGACCGCAGCAGGTCCACAAGCATAGCCAATACGAAAACCCGTCATCGCAAATGCCTTGGAAAATCCGTGAAGGAAAACTGTGCGCTCACGCATTCCCGGCAAGGAAGCAATGGAAACGTGATTACCCTCGAAGGTGAGTTCCGAATAAATTTCATCGGAAGCTACCAGTAGGTCTTTTTCGATGGCAAATTTAGCAATCTCTTCGAGTTTCTTACGATCGGCTGTTCCGCCCGTTGGGTTGGTGGGAAAATTTAAAACCAAGACTTTACAGCCAGGTTGCCAAGCCGCACGCAAAGCCGCGGGGTCGAGAGCAAACTGATCTTGAGAAGTGGTGCGGACGGGCACGGGGATAGCATGGCAAAGCTTCACGCTCGGTGCATAAGAAACATAGCAAGGCTCATGGTAGAGTACCTTGTCACCGGGATTGAGAGTCGCACGCAACAAAGCATCGAGACCTTCTGAAACACCTACCGTCACTAAAATTTCATCTTCGGGATTATATTCGGGTCCGTAATTTTGAGCCACGTAACGAGAGATCTCTTCGCGTAATTGCAGAGTGCCTCGGTTATCGGTGTAGGAGGTACGACCTTTTTCCAAAGCAGCCATCGCCGCTTCGCGAATATGAAATGGTGTAACAAAGTCTGGTTCGCCAATACCCAGCGAGACCGCATCCTTCATCTTAGATACAATCGCAAAGAAATCCCTAATTCCTGACTTAGGAAGCGACGCCACGTGGTGCGCCACGAATCGACCAGAATCATCCATGTTTTAAAGAGCGCTTAGGGGCTGACGGATGGACGATCGCGACGTGAGGCTTCATCAGTAATAACGAAACCATCTTTCTTATAAGCTCGGAGGAAGAAATGAGTCGAGGTGCCTTGAACTCCTTCAATACGAGCCAATCGTTCGTGAACAAAACCAGCGACTTTGTAGAGATTATCAGCTGTAACGACGACAAGCAGATCGTAACCGCCCGACATTAGATAACAGCTCTCGACTTGTTCGAATTGGCTAATGCGTTCAGCAATCACGTCAAAACCGCCCGTGCCTTCGGTACGAATTTTAATTTCGATTACCGCACGAACACGACGCTCGGCTTCGAAGCTAGGATTCAAAACTGCACGCCAGCCTAACAGGATACCCTGTTGACGGAGTTCCGCTAACTGACTTTCCACGGCCGCTTGGCCCATGTTTAAAATCTTTCCGATTTGGGCGGTATCAAGGGGCTCACCCTCGAGTAATAATTTTAGGACTGGGTTCATGGTGGAGAGAAAATTAGGCTTTAACGAGAGCACGGCGCTGGCGAACCGACTCGGCTAATTGCTGGAGAATAGGAGTGGTTTGTTCGAAGGAGATACAAGCATCGGTGATGCTACAGCCGTAGGTAGAAGCATCGCGACCTTTCCAGTCTTGTCGACCTTCGACGAGATGACTCTCAATCATTACCCCGCCAATAATTTTAGATCCACGGGAAACTTGCTCAGCAATATCGGCTGCAACCAAGGATTGGCGACGATGGTCCTTGGAACTATTGCCGTGGGAACAATCAATAATCAGACGCGTCGGAATACCTGCTTTTTGTAAGCGAGTCTCGGCATCGGCGACGAAATCAGCACCATAATTAGGACCTGTGCGCGAACCCCCGCGTAGAATGACGTGAGCATCGGGATTACCAGAGGTTTGGAAAATAGCAACGGCTCCATCTTTAGTCACCGAAGGGAACCAATGCGAAGAGCGAGCCGATAAACAGGCATCGACGGCAACTTGCACAGAGCCATCCGTGCCGTTCTTGAAACCCACTGGCATAGAAAGTCCAGAAGCCAATTCTCGATGAATTTGACTTTCGGTGGTACGAGCACCAATCGCTCCATAAGCCACCAGATCCGCAATATACTGTGGCGTAATCGGATCGAGAAATTCACTCGCCGAAGGAAGACCTAAATCAGCAATATCAGCCAGCAGGCGACGACCGATGCGCAGGCCGTCGTTGATTTTAAATGAGCCATCGACTTCAGGGTCGTTGATTAAACCCTTCCAGCCAACGGTGGTGCGTGGCTTTTCAAAATAGACTCGCATGACGACGAGTAAATCAGCGGCATGTTTTTTCGCCTCAGGCAAAAGACGTTTCGCGTAATCTAAAGCCGCCTTCGGGTCGTGCACGGAACAGGGTCCAACCACCACCAAGAGACGATCGTCTTTACCTGAAAGAATCGCCGAGGCATCGCGACGAGCGAGAGCGACGACCTCCGTGGCACGTTCGGTCGGGCGCAATTCCTGAAGTAGGAGAGCGGGAGGCAACAGGGGGAGCCGGCTGCGGATGCGTAAATCGTCCGTATGGTAGAACATTAGAAAGGGCCTTTCTAAAGGAAAAGGGGTCAAATGAAGGGTGCAACGGGAGCTATGTCAATGA
>CANHRV010000023.1 GCA_947463395.1 Opitutia bacterium
CCGAACTTCGAATTCGCAAGAAGCCTTCAAGGACAATTTGTCCAGCCATGGTGCCCGTGATGGTTGCATTCAAACCAGAGGCCAACAACGCAATGGCAAAAAGATGTGAGGCAACATTTGAGCCAAGAGCTCCGTCTAACAATCGGTGGGCCTCGCGTATATCATTAACGACAGGATGTCCTACTTTGTGAAAAGCGGTGGCACTCAAAATTAGCAATCCCGCGTTAACAAAAAAGGCAAAGGACAGAGCGACGGTTGAATCGTAAGTTGCATAACGAATCGCCTGCTTTCGTTCTGTTTCTGTTTTCCCAAAATCGCGAGTGCCGACAATCGATGAGTGCAGGTATAAATTATGTGGCATGACCGTGGCACCCACGATACCCAAGGCGATGAAAAGCATTCCGGGTTTTTGAATAATTGCCGAAGTAGGAATAAACCCTTGCATCACCGCAGCCAAGGCTGGTTGGGCAAGAAGCAGTTCAACACCAATACAGGCGGCGATAGTGAAAACAAGAATCGCCACAAAAGACTCTAACCAACGAAAACCCAATCGGGTGAAAGCGAGAAGTAGAAGCACGTCGAAAGCCGTAATCAGTGCACCAAAAAACAAGGGGATACCGAAGAGCAGTTGCAGAGCGATGGCCGAGCCAAGGAGCTCGGCTAAATCCATGGCAATGATTCCAATTTGGGCTGAAATCCAAAGAAATTTAGCAACTAAGGGAGAATAACGCCTTCGACAATTCTGCGCCAAATCTTCTCCCGTGGCAGCATACAAACGAATACAGAGATGCTGAAAAAGAATGGCCATTAAATTGGAGAGCAAAATAACCCAGAGTAGAGCGTATCCAAATTCTGACCCCCCCGCTAAATCGGTGGCCCAATTCCCTGGATCCATATAGCCCACGGCGACTAAGAAACCAGGGCCAACGAAAGCAAAAAATCGCCGAAAAGCTGAGTGCAAAGAAACTCCTCGAGCTGACTTTTCGGTAAATGAATCCATCACATTAAAAATCGAGAAGCGTCGGTTGAGTGTCAACCCAGCGTCCTAAAATTTAATTATAAAGTCGCTAACAGGGCACGCAACTCAGCCTCGGGGTCTTCGTGTCCTTGGCTGACAGCACAGTGTAATGCCTCTTGTAGCACGATTCGGGCACGCTCTTTTTGCCCAAGTGCCAAATAGCATTTCCCCAGAAGAATCTTTGGCATCATCCAATCGGCTTTGGCGATAACGGCTTTTTCCAAATGTACCGAGGCCCCTTGCGCATTACCTTCCTGCAAGAGAGACTGGCCTAAAGAGAAGCGAAAAAGTGGATTAGCTGGGTCTGATTGAACCAGTGAAAGAAAAGTGTCGGAACGTTTAGTCATTTAAACCTCAGGCCGTTGTCTTACGAAAAACAAGCAGGGAAAGACCAGGCAAACGTACTTCAATCGATTGCGAGAAACCATGGGAAGGAATGGACTGCGAATGAACGCCGCCTAAATTGCCCAATCCATTACCTGCGTAAACCGAGGCATCGGTATTCAGCGCCTCTTCCCAAAAACCTGCCGTGGGTACGCCGATTCGATAAGTTCTTTCGACAGGCGTAAAATTCCCCGCCACAACCCAAGAGCAGCGATAACCGTGACGAGCAAAGGTTAGAACACTTTGATTAGCATCATCCGCATGAATCCAAGCAAATCCCCCCGAATCGTAATCGCGCTCAGCAATCGTGGAATCTCGACGAGAGAGTGCATTTAAATCGGTGACTAATTTTTGTAGGCCAGAATGGATGGGGTACTGGAGTAAATGCCAATCGAGGGATTGAGCGAAATTCCACTCCGCAAACTGCCCAAACTCACAGCCCATAAAAAGTGATTTTTTACCTGGCCAAACCCACTGCAAAGCCAACAGGCAACGGAGATTCGCCGCTTTTTCAGAGAAGCCTTCACCCGCCATTTTACTCATCAAGGAACCTTTACCGTGCACCACTTCATCGTGAGAAAATGACTGCACAAAAGCCTCAGTCCACTGGTAGAGCATACCAAAAGTTAACTGCTGATGATGGTATTTTCGGAAAAGCGGGTTCTCCTTAAAATAACCTAAGGTGTCATGCATCCAGCCCATGTTCCACTTGTAGTCGAAACCCAAGCCCCCCTCAGCGATTGATTTCGTGACTCCTGGATAAGAGGTAGATTCCTCTGCAATGGTGATTGCTCCAGGATAGTAGACATGTACCAGTGCATTCACTTGACGGAGAAACTCAATGGCTTCGAGGTTTTCCCGACCTCCATAACGATTAGGAATCCATTCACCGTCCTTGCGTGAATAATCTAAATAAAGCATGGAAGCAACTGCATCGACGCGAAGTCCATCAATGTGAAATCGTTCCAACCAAGAAAGCGCAGACCCGACAAGAAACCCCCTCACTTCATGACGACCGTAGTTAAAGATAAGCGTTCCCCAATCTTGGTGTTCACCTAAACGGGGATCGGCGTGTTCATAAAGATGGGTGCCATCGAATCGCGCCAAAGCAAAAGCATCTTTAGGGAAGTGTGCGGGAACCCAATCGATAATGACACCAATACCTGCTCGATGCAGAGTATCCACCAATGTCATAAAATCCCAAGGGCTACCGAATCGGTGCGTTGGTGCGTAAAAACCTGTGACTTGATAACCCCAAGAACCATCGAAAGGATGTTCTGCGGGCGGCATCAACTCCACATGCGTAAATCCTAATCGCTGACAGTACTCGGCTAACTGTTCGCCGATTTCACGATAACTTAAGACCCGATTTCCGTCTTCTGGAATCCTTCGCCAAGAAGCTAAGTGAACCTCATAGACCGACAGGGGTTGAAGTCGTGAGTTGGTTCGACGACGAGACTCCATCCAATCCTCATCGTGCCAAATAAAACCAGATAAATCACAGACAATGGCAGCGTGGTTGGGCGATGGTTCAAACTGTAAACCGAAGGGATCTGTTTTTAGAAAAGGGGTGCTTTCGTGTGGTCCAACGATTTCAAATTTATAACGAGCACCGGCCTGCCAATGAGGAATGAAGAGTTCCCAAACTCCCGAAGCACCGAGTGAACGCATCGGGTGAGCGCGTCCATTCCAAAAATTTTGATCGCCCACCACAGAAACACGGCGAGCCGAAGGAGCCCACACGGCGAACGAGACACCTTTTACTCCATCAATCGTTCTGAGATGTGCCCCTAATTTTTGATAAACCCGATGATCATCTCCCTTACCAAATAAAAAAAGATCGTAATCCGAAATGGTTGGTAAAAAACGATAAGGGTCTTCGACTTGAGCAACCGTTCCGTCAGGATAGGTGACTTTGAACTGGTAGCGAAAAAGTTCCTTATCTTTAAACGTACGCTCAAAAAGGCCAACCTCGTGAAGTTGGGTCATCTTTAATCCCCGCTTACTCTGCTTTTTTAGGATTTCGCATTGGATTGCCCCTGGAAAAAGACTGCGGACGACCGTACCTTTACCCCCCGTGGAATGATGTCCTAAAAGGCGATGGGGACAGCTTTCAGTGCCATCTATCAGGCTCTTAAGCTCTGCTGGGCTGAGAAGCATGCCTTACCTTCCAAGAATAATACCCCTTTCGCAAGCGCACATTGCCCGAAAATACTTGAGGATGAGCCCTAATCCACAAGTCTGAAGCCAATGCCTGGCCAACCACAGTGGATTATCGCTCTCTGCCTTTGTTTGGCAGCGTCGCTCTATGCCACGGATACCAAACCCGACATTAAAAAGTCATTAGAGAAAATGACCAATGTCCAAGGGCAAAGTTTTACTTATGAAGAGGATGGTAAAGTACTGGTAGCGATTGATGCGAGCTTTGAGGCAAATGATGCTCGATTGGTAGCTAAAAAAATTCGTTTCGATTCGGTCTCTGGTGTAATCACCGCCGAAGGTAATGTTATCTATACAAGGAAAAATCTTCGCATCATGGGCGAGCGGGTGAAGATGGATCCCAAAGCTGATTTAATCGTCGCTGAAAATGTTAAGTTTGGTCGTAACCCTTATTATTTTACCGCTGAAGAACTTCGGATTGAAAAAGGCGATAAATCCATGCGTGGAGTCCGCATGTGGAACAAGGAGCCCCATCCCTATGGCATGGAACTTGGGATTGAGAGTGCCTACTACTCCGAAAAAGAAGATTGGCTCAGTTTACATGGCACCAAACCCTATTTAGTAGGTATCCCTTTTCTTTACGTGCCTTATTATGGACAAGAGGGTTACAAGGATATCCCTTATGATGTTGAGTTAGAAACAGGTTCGACGGACACCCAAGGTAAGTATCTCCGAACTATGGTTATGGTTCGTACCTCGCCTAAACTCTGGGTCGGCGGTCTCTTAGATTATTACACTGATTCTGGTTTCCTTATCGGACCTTCGGTTAAATTTGATAGTCGAAAAAATGGAGGGAACGAAACTCTTTGGCATGGCTTTGTCAAAGGTGGCTATATCCATGACAGCGGAATAATTGAGTCGGATAAATACAGCCGAATCCCAGGCCAAGATCGCGGATTCCTCAATGGCGAAATAGCAGGCCGAACCACTACCGGAATAGAAATCGCTGGTCAGGTATTTGCCGTGAGTGATGCCAACTTTATTCGGAATTTTCGTCCACGAATGATGGATGATTTGGGCTATCCCCATGCGACTTTTGAAATCACATCTCCGTTAGCGAACGGCTTCTTGTCAGGGAATGTTGTAGCCAAGGCAGACAACTACCAGGACGTTGTACAAAAGTTACCCGAGTTGAGATACGATTTACCTGAAACATCGCTCGGATTAAGTCCTTTCAATCAAAGGTCTTTTGTCTCCGTCTCTTACCTGTCCCAACGTCCTTCAGAGATAGTGCCTTTAGGAGATTTCGCCTCGGTGACTGGATCGAATACCGCTTGGTCTAGTTCTCGATTGGATGCCTACTATGGCCTAACGTATCCCATACGTGCAGGAGATTATTTATCCTTCAAACCTGTCTTGGGTGCTCGAGCTACCCACTGGACATCGGGATTAAACAGCGAGGGAGCTACCACCAAAGTCATGGGGCAAGCTGGTTTTGACCTCGAGGGTTTAGCCACAGGCTCTTGGAATTTAAAAGCAGACAAGTGGTCAATCAATGGCATGCGTCACAGTATTCGACCCTTTATTCAATACCGCGTCATGCCTGGAGCGGAGGAAGCCATCGGCAAGGTTGGTAAGTCAGACCGTTCAGTCGCTTTAGCTTCATTTCACGAACTGGATTTAGCTGATCGTCCCGATGTTATGGCCACGACCGCCACCCAAGTGTCACGAATGGGGATTCGAAATTCAATTGAAACACGTGATGCTGACTGGGGAACACGCGAAGTTTTACGTTTCGACATTATGAAAGATTGGTCGAATCGCGATGGACAAGCCCTCAGTCGCGAATCTGATTTTTTAGCACATATTCGATTCACTCCCGCACCTTGGGTCACCCTCGATTCTTACAATCGCTATGGCAAACAGGGAGATAATGCAGTCGAAACACTACAATCCATCGCGTTTAATTCTGGCGATTTCTGGAATGCCTCAGCAGGTTGGTATGAATTGAATTATGGCGATCCAGCTCGCCAGTTATGGCTAAGAGGTGAGGTGCGTTTGAATTCTGTTTTTTCGGCGATTCTTACCACTAATTACGATGCGCTCGTTGATGCTTATACTTATCAGTCGATTGGTTTAATCCAACGTATCGGGAATTCGTGGGAAATTGAATATGGATTCCAAAAGCGCATTTCCGCCTTGAGCGATGGCTCGCTTGGGTTCCGTGTTCGTGTTCGTCTCTTCAAATTCTAACCGTGCAGGAAAACCCCGAATCCACCCCCACCCTTCCACGCGATGGCATTCTGCCTCCCGCAGATTTACCCATTCGTTTAGATGTTTTCGAGGGTCCTTTGGATTTACTTCTCTTCCTGATTCGTAAAAACGAAATCGATATTTACGATATACCGATTGAATCGGTCACGCAGCAGTTCTTGGAGATTTTACGAAACCAAGAAAAAGATAATTTGGAACTAGCGGGTGAATTTTTCGTCATGGCAGCCACTTTGATGTATATCAAAAGTCGAATGCTCTTGCCTGTGGAAAGTCGTCCAGAAGAGGAAGTTTCGTCACCCGAAGGTCAAGATCCGCGCTGGGCCCTCGTCCAGCAACTCATCCAATACAAACGAGTAAAAGAGACGGCTGCCATCATCAAGGGTTTGGCGGATGATCGCCAAGGCCTGCTTGAACGCTACGTTCTTCAACCCCAAGGAGAGGACGCTTTAATTCGTCCCGTTGCCCCCGTTGACCGCATCGAGCTTTGGAACACCTTCAACCTCGTTCTCAAACGGCTCTCCGAGCAAATTCAACCTGGCAACATCTCCTCCGAGACCGTGACTGTTTCCGATCGTATGGAAACGATTTTACGTCGGTTAGAAAACGAATCCTCTTTTAGTTTCACGAGCCTTTTACCTGAACGCCCAAGCATCACTTTTATTGTCGCTACCTTTCTTGCCTGCTTAGAACTCGCCCGCTTGGGTAATTTACACCTCGAGCAAGAATCGAATTTTCAGGATATTCGTTGCTCGAAGGCCGAGCCTGGATCGGGTTCGGGCGGTGAAATCAGTCACACTACCACCTCAGAATTCGATCAGCCCCCAGAAGAGACGAATTAAGGAGACGGATTGAAATTTTGGGATAATTTCTTTCAATTAGGCTATGGGTCGGTCGAAAAACATCAAAAAGAACCACTTGTTTGGTATTGGTTTAGATCAAACCGATAACCACAAACGAATTACACAGGGCGAAGGCTTTTCCCTAGTTGGTGGCTCTTCCGAAACCCATGAAAAGATGACTGAGACCGTCATCAAAACGGTCGAAGACTTGCAACGTAAGGGACGTAACCTGCAAATGGCAGACCCAAGGGAGATTGCTGATTTGTTAAGAAAGCACGAAGAAGGCCACTGATGGCGAAAATCTGCTACAGACTGATTGACTCATCCCTGTTCCAAGACTTGATTATGACACCGAGAACATGAGTGACATCCCTCCTCCACCTCCCTCTGGAGATTCAGCTCCAAAGTTGAAACTTTCTAAACCCGCAGGCCCTTCTTTCTCGCCTCCTCCACCTCCTGCCCCGATCCCTCCTCCACCTCCGAGCGGGAATGTTAAAATTCCTAAGCCCTCTCCCCTTAAGCCAGCAACCACGACCCCGACTTCTCCCCGCATCTCCCCTTCATTAGAAGGCGCACCTGTTCGTGGAGTGAGTACTGCTGAGGCGGCTTTCGATGTTCTTACTTTTGCCGCCTCGGTAGCTCCGTTCATCATTCTTTACATCGAACTCTTCAACAAAACTAAGGGTTAATTTTTATGGCGTCTGAACTTATTTCAAATCTGGATGGCGCGACCTTTGATTCGACCATCAAAGAATCTCCTGTCCCTGTCTTGGTTGATTTCTGGGCCACTTGGTGTGGACCATGCAAACAACTTGGCCCTGTATTAGATCAATTGGCAGCGGAAATGGGTTCAGCTGTAAAAATTTGCAAGGTCGATGTAGACTCCAATCGCAACCTAGCGATGCAACTAGGAGTGACCTCGATTCCGGCCCTCTTCTTATTTAAGAATGGTCAAGTTGTTGATAAAATCGTCGGCGCTCGCCCCAAGGGTGACATTGCCGCTTTTATTAAAAAACACTCTTAATCGATTTTAAAAAGTAAGCACAAAAAAACCCGAGGAATTCCCTCGGGTTTTTTATTTATAATCACTGGAGGCTTACTTGGTCTCTAAAGGATGCTGTTCAAGAATTTCCTTGGGAGAATACTGGCCGCGACTACCGATTGCCTTACGGATTTCAGCGACCTTGGTATCCATTACTGGATCTGCGTGATTACCCCAGGCCGAACGGACATAAGAAACAATGTTAGCCACTTGAGCATCTTTGAGGCCTGCACCGATGTTCGGCATGTTTCCATTATACTTCATTCCGTTGACTTCTATTTCACCTGCAATACCAGCGAGAACGATTTTAATAATTCGGTCTTCACTACCCTTTACCCAGGCGGAATTAGCTAAAGGAGGAAAAGCACCAGGAACACCAAGGCCATTGGCTTGGTGACAGGAAGCACACTGCTGCAAGAAGAGTTTCTCGCCTTTAGCTAAATCAGGCTCGAAAGCTTTTGGACCATCATTGGCCACCTCACGGGGAGCATTGAGATCAAAAGCACTGGGTGAGAATCCTGCTGCGTTACGGGTGAGATATAGACCTGCCCAGAAACCAAACCCGCAAAAGATAAACACCACAACAATCGGAAGAAGCGAAAAGCCTTCCTTGGGCTCTTCCTTATCCCGAGCCAAGTGCGAATGAGCCTCAACGAGACGGCTGTCAGAGACGGAATCTCCTGCCGAAGGACGGCGAGGTTGATCAGAGGAATGATGTTGGTCGGTCATGGGATTACTGATTCAGCTTCGCTTCAGGCGAACTATAATCAATTTTGAGAGATTTTAGATAAGCAACCAAGGCGGTCGCTTTTTCGGTGGGAACCACTGAACCATCTTTGCCAGTGGTATAAAGGAAAGCATAGGACGGCATGGCTGAACCAGCCTTAGGAGAGCGAAGATGGGAATGGATTTCATTCTCCGAACTTACTCGAGCTCCATAATTAGCTAAGTCTGGTCCAATTCGATGAGAGCCTAAAAGCACCGAAGGCTGAAGGACGTAATCACGAGCCACGGAGTGACGGGGACCGTAACCTTTAGCGATATCGTTGCCTTGGCTTGCAGGGCGAACTTGCTGGGTGTGGCAGGCCACGCATCCAAGACTAATATAAACTTGGCGGCCTTGAATGGCTAAACCTGGCTCACGAGGCGGAAACAGAGGTCCACCCTCTTCTGCTGGAGCTCGACCAAGAGAGCCAAGTTGGACTCGGCCACTGAGGAGGATACCGATGAAGGAAGCCGAAAGGGTAAATAAGACACCCGCGAAAATTAATTTAATATTTTTCATAATCGTGCGGATTTAGGCATGAGTGGATTCGTGACCCGATGAGAGTTTAGCGGTAAGCATACCAAAGGCATTAATGCCAAAAGCGATATGCCCGATTAAAAATAAAACAGCTGGGAAGATTCCCGAAGGCCAATCAGTCCGGAGCCCACTACCCTGCTGCCACCCAGCAACCAAGGTAATGACAAGTAAACTTACGGTACCAATCGCACTAGACCAGAAGTGCAGGTGCACAAGTTTAGGAGAGAGCCAAAATGACCCTGTGACCTTGGGAAGAATAAAGTAGGTGGCTCCAAAGATAACAAAAGACACAAACGAATAAGACAGTAAGTGCTCCAGACCGACATTAAAGGAGGTGAAACGAACCACGGCATTAAATCCGCGTGTTGAGAAAACAGCAAATAATGCACCCCAGAGAATAAGGGCGAAAATAGCGACCAGCACAAAACGCAGGGTGGTGTTGTTCCAAGACTGAGAAAGACCTCGGTTCCAGCTCAGCGTACCCAAAAAGTTAATCGATAAAATCACTAGAGGGATGAGCATCAGAAGTGAGGCGACGACACCGACCGACTGAATCCAGAGAGGCAACGGACTGCCCAGCAAGGATGCTGGACTTGTCCAACTTGCGAAGAGGAAGTAGGTCCAAAAACCAACCGTCGATAAGTAATAAGCCGCAACGGTACGACCAGACTCCTTCGGGATAAAATAATAAACGGCCGCAATCGCCGAGGAAGCGAACCAGAGAAGATGGAAGTTTTGATAAAACCAACTATGAACAAGCGCCTGCAGAACGCCTTGGGCAGGACACCAGAGAACCAAAAGGTGAGTCAAAGCAAAGGTAATGGGGAAAACAAAAGTTGATCCAAGAATGTACCATTGCGAAACATAGACGTGTCCAGTGGGACGACGACTGAAGGCAACGGCTGGCCACAAAGCCGCCAAGAGGAAGCCAACAAAAGAAGCTAAGGACACTTCTTTGGGCATCTCGAGTAAACTCAAACCATTCATGTTACCCAAGACAATTTGAATAGCACCATAAGTTAGAGTGAGATTCCAAATTACTCCACCGAGGTTCGCTAACCACGCATTTTTAAATTCAAAACGCGTGAGCGATGACATCAACCAAAGGTTTAAGCCAAAGAGAGCATTGGTCACCCAGCCGTAAGCAAAGAGATTACCTTCAAGCGCCTTCAAGCGACCATAGGTGGTTAGAGAGCAACCACCCAGGAAGGAATTATCTTTCAGTTGGATGGCGGTGATAACTGAGACGATGGACGCCAGAATCAGCCAAAGGAAAGCTGAGGCAAAAAAGAGGCGAACAGGTTGTGCCACACTCGCATCAACTCGAGAGAGAGTAAACGAAGGGCGATAAGAATCTTGGCTCATGGAGGAGAAAGTAATTATTTGAGACCGAGTTCAGCCGTTGTCCAAGGTGTGGTGCGAGAAGCATTCGCATCGCGGACTGCTTTGACTTGGTCAGGGGTTACAATGGTACCTTGGTTACCAAAACTTTGGCGAACATAGGTTAGTACGTCAGCGATGTCCTGATCATTCACTCCAGCCACGGGAGGCATCATGCCATTATAGGTTGTTCCACCAACGGTCAGAGGACCCATCAAGCCGTGCAGAATAAACTTAATCGGCAAGGTAGCATCTCCAACGACAACCGAAGAATTAGCCAACGGAGGAAATACAGGAGCCAAGCCCATACCATTGGCTTGGTGACAAGCGATACACGTGCGGGAGTAAACAGCCAGACCACGCTTCATCGTCTCGTCATCGGCTTTGACAAAGCCACTGGCTACCGCAGGTGCAGGTGCGGAAGAAGCCACGGCTGGCTTGGATGCCGCTGGCTTTCGCATTTCCACAAGAATACTTGGGTTTTCGATAATCAAAGCAATGGTCGTATCGATAGGCAAATGATAGGTGCCATCAGCATTTCGCTTACTTTGATTAAGCAAACTTTGAGCTTTGCTTTCTGTCTCAGCACGTAGGTTTTTCTGAGCCACACGACGTTCCTTCTCTGCCGAAGTCGAAGGAGAAATCGAAAGGTAAGCGTAAACCAAGGCCATAATGGCGAGGAGAATAAAGCCAGTAAAACCTAACCAAGAATAAACTTGGCCAGGAATAAACGGGCGAGGTGAAGAGGAAGAAGGCTCACTCATGATAATGGATGGACTCGAGAATGCGAGGGTCGTGGACAGGAATCTTTTCAGCTTTGGCTGAAGAACGTAAAAAGAGACCTAAAACAATACCGCCGAAACCAAGAATGGCGAGTAAGTCGAGCCAGAGGAAACCGCTGAGGAATGGAGAAACGACAAATCCCTCGGGCGCAGTCTTATCAACAATTTGGCGAGGCACCGCATTGAACCATAAATCAAAAATGCCACCAATCAGAATGACCCAAGCGATAGTTAAGAGGCGGCTAGCAATAATTTTGGTGCGGTAGAACAAGAGACAAAGGAATGGAAGGAAGAAGAAACCAAAGATGAGATACAGAGAAACACCCCACCAATCATTCTTCATTCCCGTGACAGGATTTAATTCACGGATGTTATACCAAAAAGTCTCTTCGGGAATATTCGCTGAGTAGATTAGGAAGTACTGCGAGAAACTGATGTAAGCCCAAAAAACGGTGAAGGCTAACATCAAACAGCCGAGAACATGTCGATGGGCCTGATTAAGAATACCATCAAGCCATCCTCCGCGAGAAAGTACGTAAGTTAAAATGACAGTGACCGCGAGAGCGAGGCGAATGGAAAGAGCGAAGAACCAAACACCGTACATCGTGGAAAACCAGTGGTAGGTCAGTGCCATCAAACAATCAAAGGCCAAGAGAGTGAGTAAGACCGCCGTCAAAGGAATACCCGCCGCAGAAATGGCATGCAAACGATGGGTGTGGGCAGCCGAGCGCTCACGATCTTGCAAGAAGGACCAATGACGAAGAGCCCAAGTAATCACCGCAAAGAAAACGACATAGATAGCGACACGAGCGAGGAAGAACTTCTCATTCA
>CANHRV010000024.1 GCA_947463395.1 Opitutia bacterium
AAGATTGGAATTACTACCGTGCCTCCGCGACGATTTTAACTTTAGAGGTTGGAGCTTCAAATTCTCGCTCGGTTTTGTTTTATCTGCCGAGTGATATCGTGAAGCGCGATCGTCTCAGCAAGGAACCAGATTATTATTTTGTACAACTTGAAGTGAACGGCAAAGAGGAGCTTCTTTTTGATGCCAAGGGTTTGGTCATTCCTGAGCAAGCTCGGGGCATACACAAAGATTTACTTTTAAAATCTAATTTCGATCCTGCGAAAGAAGCAGCAGATCGAGGCGTACTTAACAACCCCGGAGTTCTACGACCACAGTATCTATTGTCTTATTTTGACACCAAGGGATGGGTCCCTGAGTCTCCCGAGTTTATTCGAGAAGACACACCATCCCGCTAATTCCGCCTAGCGAATATTGTCTTTCGACTGCATGAGTCAGAAAAATAGCCTTATTGTTAATCTCGCCGCGTCACATGTTTCCATTTCAGCTTTTCGTGCTGAAGCGGGGAAATTGATTTTGGAACAATTTTTCACGCGCGATTTGGCTCCAGGTTTGGCCGATGAGGATTGGTTGAATGAGGCTGTTACGGCTGTCAGTTATTTAGTTTCGGCTAACAAAATTTCTGGGAGGGTTACCATTATTGCTCCTAGTTTTCTTCTGCTACAGAAGACCCTCAAGGTCCCTCAAGTGGAGCCTGAGCGTCAGGCGCAAATTGTCGCTTTCGAAGCTCAAAATAACATCCCTTATCCATTAAACGAGGTCATTTGGGATAGTCAGGTTATCTCCTCCGATGGAGTGGAGGCAGAGATTTTGCTTTTCGCATTGCGCACAGAAGTAGCGAGTAAAATTGCCCATGCGATTGCCGCTACAGGCTTGCGTCCTTTGGCTATTCAGGCCGCACCATTGTTGGATGCACAGGCCGCACAGTTGGCGGGCCTAACTCGAGATGAAGAATCTTTAATTGTTAATGTTGGCGCTCGTTCGACTGGACTAAGTTTTATTGGGCCGGCTGGATCCAATATTCAAACGGCTAATATCGGAGGAAATCTTTTAACTCAGGGTGTTTCGGATAACACAGGCCAGGCCTTTCTCAATGCTGAAGCTCTTAAGATTGGTTACTTCAATGGCGTGATTCATCTGCCTGAATCAGATCCACAAATCGCGATTCTGCAGGCCAACGTCCAAAGTTTTATTCGTCGTTTATCTCAAGATATCAATCGACGCTTAATTAATATTCGTCGTGGAACGGGGGCTCGTCAGCCAACGCGCATTCTGCTCACTGGACGTGGTTCTCGAGTGCCAGGTCTTTCCGAGCACTTAACCGAATCTCTGCGTTTACCTGTAGAAGATTTTAATCCCTCACCGGCGATTGTGCTCGATGCAGGAATGAATCCTAAGTACGTCCAACAGCACCTTCTTCAGATTTCTGAGGTGATTGGGGAAGCGGCGCGATTGGTTTTACCTAAGGCCGCGGGGGTAAATTTAATTCCCCGGGATATTGCTGCGCAAATGGTTTTCGATGCGCGCAAGCCTTTGTTAATTCTTGCTTCTGTGCTCGTCGCTATTTCGCCTTTGCCAATATGCCACGCTTATTTCTCAGCCAATCAGTATAACGAAGAGCAAATCGCAAAGATTAAAACCAAGGCCGATGCACTTCTTCGTCACCAAAGTGATTTAAAGAAAACACGTGATTCGGCTAATTCCGTTTGGGATATAAACAAAAAGCTGGAATTCGTTTTTGAACAATCTCCCAACTGGATAAATTTCTTGGTCGATTTGCAGGACCGCATTAAGGCCAGTCCCGATACTTGGATTGAAGATATCCGCGTGAAGCGAGAGCAGGCTGTTGTTGCTCCTGTTGCAGAAGGGGAAACTCCCCCGCCCGTTCCCCCTTCGGTAACGAAGGTCATCGTCACCGCGCGAATTCTTTTGAATAAAGTTCCCCCTGGTCGCCCTTTCAACGCACAAGAGTTCAATGAACGGGAGGTTGCTCTCGTAGAAAGTTTAAAGCGTTCACCCTTTGTTTCAGATGTCCCCTCCGATGAAATCAAGCCAGAGTATAGTGAACCCAACATTCCTCGGGTCACTTTTACCTTGGTTATAAAACAGGAAAAAGCCCTGTGAAATAAGCCATGAACGATTTCAAAAAGAATCCCATTTTTTACTCCGTTGTCATTCTGCTGGCGGGTGTTTTCTTAGCTGGTCTCTGGTTTGTTTACAGTTTAAGTTCCAATCATACAGCGAGTACGAAAAAATTAAATCTGGAGGTGAATAAGTATCGTAACTTGATTACTGGTTTTAAGGTTATTCCCGAAGCGGAGCCTGTGTCCCTCACCCAAGAGAATGTTAATTTTGCTTCGTCCGACAGCAATGAACTGATTAATCATCAGACAAAATTGCGCATGGCTATTTCAGCCCCCCAGGAATTGCGTATTCTCGGAAAAGAGAAAATCACGAATACCGAACTGGTTGCCTTAATGAAACAATCGGTTGATGAGTGGACGAAGAATGCCAACGATCAAGGCATTCGTTTGCTATCGGGGGAGAATAAATGCGATTTTGGTTTTCGTCGCTATATTCGTAATGCGGGTTCATCCCCTCGTGGCAAGTTCCCCAAAATCGATCAACAGCGACTCATCATCGATTTCCTTTACAAATTATTGGCCGACTCACGTTCAAGCTCAAGTGGTTCGACTCGTATTCCGCTCATGCTGATTTCTATCGATCGCGAGCCGATTGAAATCCTCGACGCTGGCCCAACGGGTGAAGTGCCACGTTTTGAAGCGGATGAATTTACGCCTACGCGATCGTTTCGCCAAGATAAGTATGTCGAGGCACTTTCTTTCCGAATTAAGTTCGTCTCTCAAACTTCTACGCTTCGGACTTTCCTCAACAAGTTGCACGACACAGGTCGTCCTTTTGCCATTACCTCAATTGAGGTGAATACTGCCTCTCCCGAAATGGTAAAAAGTTTAGGCGGTAACGTGGTTATTGATTCGGCCGCTTCGGCCACCCCGACCGCGGTACCTGCTTTTTTCATGGATGCCACTTTGGCCAATTCTTCAACAGGGTCTGCTCCTGCTGCTCCTGAACGAAAAGTGGTCATGAGACAGGCGCCGTCGGAGTTCACCATTCAATTGGATTATCTTTTTGCTCCCGAAGATAAGCCTGCCACCACAGGAGAGACGAAAAAATAATAAACTCAGGCCCCATGAATTCCCGTAAAGATATCACCTTTGTTTTGGGCTCCCTGGTTTTGTTGATTTTGTCTATTTTGGCTTGGGGATCGTTGTATCAAGGTTGGTTTCCTGGTTTAGCAAAACCTCTTATCCCCAAGGATCAGGAGGGTCCTAAAGATGTCGCGGAACTGTCCGAAAATCCACAAGGAACAATTTACCCCAATACGCCTCGCATTGCGTTGAAAGATGGGGTCAAAACTTGGCCAAGTCCTCAAGAAAATGATGATGGCTGGGATTATGATTTATTTACCACCATCGATATCGCTTGGGATAGCCTACAAGGCGAGTACGTTCCCATGTCGCGCAAGGTTATACCCACTCCACCTTTTGGCGTGGCTTTGGTTAAGTTGGCCTATCCCCGGTACCCTTATGTCCTTCGCTCCACGATGGCAGCTAAGTCTGGTAAAGAAGAGGATCGCGAGTTCACCATCGAAAACGTCGAGACCAAGACCTATTACGAGCGTTGTAAGTTAAAGCGTCCCATCGACCCCAAATTGCCCATTATTCCTCAATCTTTTAAGGTGGAAAAAGGAGCGGATGGTTTTCCGCGTAACGTCCTCACACTGAGGGATAATCTTTTGAATCAAACCATCGCCATCGATGACGTCAAACCTGTCGAGTTCAAGGATACCGTTGATATCGTCCTTGTCTCGACCTCCGACCCCTCCACGACTTGGACCTTCCATGAAAAAGGGGCCAAATTTACCTACCAAATGGCCGATTACGTCATCAAAGACATTGACTTAGATAATAAGACCGTGACCGTTGATAAGACCTTCATTCCCGTGCCCAAAAAGGGACTTAAGACTTTCACTCAGACTCTGAATCTGCCATCGTCCACCGATACGAAGTCTCCATCTCCTCCGAAAGATAAAGCTAAAAAATCACGCTAATCTCACACTTTCAAACTCCGATGAAATCCAATTCACGTCTCGCCCTTGCCTCAGTAGCCTTGGTTGCTGCTGTCACCTTCGGCACACTCGTTGCTCAAGAAGGCGATCAAGTTACTAATAAGACGCAATTGCTCTCCGAAGCCTTGAAGGCTCGTGAAGAGGGTGATCTCAAGTTGGCACGTGAACGTTATCAGCAATTGCAAAAAATTGATCCTAATGATGAGGCCGCTCGAGAAGGTTTAGCTTCAGTTAATGCTGCCCTAGCTGCTTTGTCTGGAAACAAAGTTGCCGCAGTTAAAACTGGGTCTCTTTTAGACGAGGTAGCGAGCAGTCAGCAAAATCTCTATCGCGAAGTCACACAAGCTGTCGCTCTTGCTCGGCAGAATGCAGCGCGCGGTAATTATGGTGCAGCCCTGCGTATTTTAGACGGAGCTTCCAATGCTTTACCGAATAACACGGCCGCCCAATCTTATCGCGACGAGATTTCTTTGGCTCGCCAAGACGTGTTGCTTCGTCGGAGTGCAGGCGATCAAGATGCTCAGCAAGTTCAGGCTCGTGCTGAATTTGAGCGCATCGCCAAACTCAATGAATCGAGAGTCCAGGCCGCCTCTGAAATGATTGATGAAGCCGAAGGTTTGCTGGCGGATAACAAACTTGATGAGGCTAATGAGGCTTTGAATAGGGCTAAATCAGGTTTACCCAATAATGTCGCTACCGCTCCTATTGTTGAGCGCATTAAAACCACTCGTTCGGCCATCCTCTCTCGTCGTGCTTATATGGCGATGGATGCTACCGACATGGCTACGGCAGAGGGCTACGTTAAGGAGTTTGAATCACTGAATGGTGCGGATGACTCCGCCTCTGTGATGTTGCGCGAGGAACTAACGGCCCGCAAATCTGATCCTGCTTATCGAAACATCAAAGAAGTATCTCCTGGGCTCACCGCTAAGGATGATAAAGTGCAAGAACTCTTGGTCAAAGGTCGGGCGCGTTATCTTTACGGTGATTACACAGGTGCTCTCGAAACTTACCGAGAAGTTCTACAATATCAGCCCAACAACGCTGAAGCGAAGGCGTTCCAAGTTCGCATCCGTCAGACAATTTCTGAAAATTCTGGTCAGTGGAATCGCACCGTAACGAAGGGTAAACTCTTTGAAACTCTTGATGAATCTTGGAAACTTCCTGAACTCTATAACCGTGAAGTTTCAGGCACGACAGGTAAGGTAGAGTCCGATCCTGTGTTGGAGAAATTACGCTCCATCAATGTGCCCGAAATCAACATTCGCGATATGCCTTTGGATCGGGCTATCAGTCAATTAATTGTTGTTTCTCAGTCTTACGATAAGGACAACAAGGGTGTAAATATGGTGGTCATTGATCCCGAGCATAAGAATCCCTCAGTCAATCCTATCACTTTGCGCGGTGTTACCTTAGAGAAAGCTCTCGATATCATCACCAAGCAGGTCAATTTCACTTATGAAATTAGACAGGGCATCATCGAAATTCGTCCTGACACTGGTTCGAGCGATCTCGAAACTGAATTCTTCCCCCTTAATCCCTCTGCCATTAGCAAGATTACGGGTAACATTTCTGGTGCTGCTGCCGCGGGTGGTGGCGCAACTGCAAGTCCCTTCTCGGGTGGTGCAACGGGTGCAGGTGCAACCGACACTGACCCTCGAAATGAGGCCATCAAGAACTTCCTTATCCGCTCGGGTGTTTCCTTCGACGCTACGGGTGCACAGCTTAACTTCGATGGTGCGAATTTAATTGTGACGCAAAATCGCAAGAACTTAGAGCGCATTCGTAATATCATCCGTCGTTATTCCGATATTAAACAGGTTCAAATCGAGGCTAAGTTTATTGAGGTCACAGAAAGTTCGCTGAATGAGTTGAGCAGCAATCTCCGCTTGTCCAACGGAAATAATATTCGTGCTCAAACGAACCTTCGTTCGGCAAACCAAGTATTCGGAAGTGCTGTAACTCAGTCTAACGGGCTAATTTTGGTCGATGGAATAGAAACATCAGTTCCCAACTCACCACCTAAATTCCCTACGCCTAATTACGGCGGAACGGAGCCTAATTTTGGCGGTGCTGCTGGCTGGAATAGTGCCACAGGGAATTATGTCGGTAAAATCGGCACGATTGGCTCTTACGATCTCTCGATCTTCATTAAAGCTTTAGAGCAAAACAGTGGCTCTGATTTAATGTCTGCCCCCAGTTTGACGGTGATGGATCAAAAGACCGCCGTCATCAAAGTCGCCCAGTTGCTTCGCTATCCTCAGTCTTATAGCGACATTCAAGCCCAAGTGGGTTCGCAATCTGGTAGCAGTGGTGGCGGTGGTACTGGCGGTGGTGGAAACTCCGTTGCCGTTACAGCTGGAACACCTCAGGACTTTACGGTCGAGAATGTCGGTGTGACTCTTGAAGTAACACCTCAAGTCAGCACTGAGTCCGACACTATCGGCCTGATGCTCAAGCCTCGTGTCACCGAATTCGAAGGCTTTGTTGAGTACGGTGGTACCTCGGTAGCCATCTCTGGCACAATCACGGTTACGGTTCCCTCGGGCTTCTTCCAGCCTATCTTCTCGGTTCGTGAAGTTCAAACCGAAGTCACGGTCTTTGACGGTGCTACGGCTGTTATCGGTGGACTAACCCGTGAGGAAGTGAAGACAGTTAACGACAAGGTTCCAGTACTTGGTGACATTCCTGTCGTGGGTACCGCTTTCCGCTCCACCAGTAAATCAACGGTTAAGAAGAACCTCATGATCTTCGTCACCGCTAACTTGGTTTCTCCTGGTGGTTCGACCCAGCGGAACAACTTCCCCGGAATGCGTGCAGGATCGACATTCTCGAACCCTGTTATCATTTCTCCTGGTGGTGCGGTTTATCGTGAGCCAATTGAGGCCACAGAATCGCCTTCAAACTCACCAGCTTCGGGTCAGTAAATTAGGAAAGATATTTTAAGCAAATCAGCCCACCAAAAGGTGGGCTGATTTTTTTCTCGAACCACCGTTGAGGTTTGAGAGACTGATGGGGTGCGCTGGTTATTGATTGATGGATTTAACCTCGTCTTTCGCAGTCATTTTGCGATGGAGCGGTCCAACCTGCGCCGAAAGCATGACCAGTTTCCTACGGGTGCTCTACATGGTTGGATGAAGTCGCTGCAGGACTTGCGGGATAACGAAAAGCCAGACCGTGCGGCGGTGTTTTTCGATTTAGGCGGATCCGAACGACATCTATCCGTGCTACCCGATTATAAGGCTCAACGCGACGAGACCCCTGAAGACATCGTTTTGCAATTACCTGAAATCAAGCGGTTAACTCATCTGTTAGGCTTTCAGGTTGTGGAGAAGCACGGAGTTGAGGCAGATGATTTAATTGCCACAGCAGTTCACCACTTGTCTGCTAAAGGAGACGAATGCATCATTGTTAGTGCTGATAAAGATTTTGGTCAATGTGTCGGAGGAAAAGTCCTTCAGTTAACTCCACCCCCAACCGCTAATCCAGCCTTAGGCTGGCGTAAACTGGATGCGGCAGGAGTCGAGGAGAAGTTTGGCGTGCCTCCTTCGCTAATCGCGGATTACTTGGCTTTAATTGGAGACCAATCGGATAATATTCCTGGGTTAAAAGGTGTTGGTCCAAAGACGGCCGTAAAATGGCTTAAGCAGTATGGAAATCTCGAAGCCGTCTTATCGGCTACCGACCAGATTGAGCCGGCACGTTTCTCCGAGTCGATAAAATCGGAGGCGGATCGTATTAGGGCTAATTTATCATTGGTTCGCTTTCAGACGCACTTCGGTTTTGATGTCGGAGACTTGCCCCAAGAGAATGTTTCTGCCGTCGTTGATTTTCTTTTGAGCATGGAAATGAATGCCACTTTGCGTCGTTATAAAGAAAAGCATGGGCTATCTGCCAGGGATGAGACAAAGTCCGCCAAGAATTCTTCGCCTCCTGCGACAACCCAAGGTGAACTTTTTTGATAAAGAAAAAGCCCGCCAATTGGCGGGCTTTCTTTCTAAAACGAATAAACTTTAAGCCTTCTTCGCTTTAGCTGCTTCCGTTTTGGGCTTATCTTTATCGGCGGTTGAACTGGAATCCTGTTGTTTGCTTTGCAGGTATTTTTCCAGCTCTTCTTTCGTGAGAGCTACCCAGAAATCGCCCGTCAGAGGCTCAAAGATAATATTGTTAGTAAAAATACCGTATGTTTTTCCGATGAATTCGGCATTGGTTTTCAGGGCCTCGGTGACCTTTTCGATTTCCTCCTGAATCTTCTTTTTAGCTTCGGCATCGGTCGTCGATTGTTCGGCTGCCCGCAATTGTATTAGGCTATTTTGTTGGGCTTGGACGATTTGTACGTTGCGTTCGAGCACGGGTATTTGTCCGCCGGTTATGGTAGAAAGTAACACCACTTTGTTGTTACCGCGGGCGAAAATTTCCGATTCTTTGAAATCAGGATTCTTCCGAAACTCGGCAATTTGCTCATCGGTAACAGGAGTGAGCAAATGAATCGAGGTGTTTTGAATAAAGTGCGGACGAATGGCGACGTGATCGGCTTTGAATTTATAAACTTTTTCGAAGATGGCGTCCTTTTGATTGAAATCGCGCAATTCCGCTTCACGTGCTTTCGTTAGGGCGTCTTTTTCGGAGGCGGTTAGTGCCTCTTGAATGCGTTGCGCCAACTGCAGGATACGGTGTGCTTGTTCGACCATGATTCGTAGATCGTTGCTAAAACGAGCCAACGTATCTTGGGCAGAAATCGAAAGGTATTTGTAAAACACCTTACCGTCAATTTGCATCAAATTAGGATCAGGTGCCGTGGTAGGGGTGGCGGCAGGGGATTTTGTTTCAGTAGTCATGGGGATTATTTTTTCTCAGGGGATGCTTCGGATTTAGAATCTTTGGGCTGAACTTTTTCGTCCAAACTCTTTTTCTCTTCATCGCTCAGCAGGGTGTAGAGTTTTGCTTCCATGGTTTGGATGGTAAATTCATTGGGCATTTCGAAGCCACGGGCCTTTTGGAATTCCTCCAAGCTCTTGTTTACTTCGTTTTGAGTATTCTTAATCGCCTCTTCGATTTTCTTTTTATCTTCATCTTTAGTGAAGCGAGGCTGGGCATCGACGAGTTGCTGAAGTGATCGTTTGGTCTCTAGAACTCGACCCACCTGCATCTTAAAGGTTTCAACTTCGGCTGGTCCTTTAATGCTATCACGAACTTGGAATTTCTTATTTTCCCCAAGGGTAACCACGCTCTCTGCCTTAAAATCTTTGGCACTGGAAAGTTTCTTAAAATCGTCATCCGTTAAGGCGGTCAAAACGCGCACGGCGGTGGGGACAATCAAGTACTGACGGGTTAGATCGAAATTATAAGTTTTCGCCATCTTGTTGTTGTTCTCGGTGAGTTTGGCGAGTTGGGCTTCGAGCTGTTTGCCACGGGCTTCCTTTTCGGGTGTGGTGATAGCAATATCGGCTAATTGTTTGGTAATTTCGGCCTGCTTTCGCTCGGCGGTAATGGCCTGTGTATCTTTTTCAAAGGCGGCAAATTCCTCTGCTGAAGTGATTACTTTAACTAAAACGAAACGTCGCCCATCGGCATCGAGAACCTCGACCTGAATCGACTTCGGTGCCTCGGTTGTGGCAGGGGTAGCTGGTTTAGGGTCGGCTGCTTGACCGGCAATAGAAAGCAAGGAACCGACCAATAAGAGAAATTTCTTCATGGAATGATTTTATGGGGTTGTTTAATTTAGGGAAAAGGGCTCTTCGAGACCAGACCAAATCATTTGAATCAGTGATTGCCGGACTCAGATAACTCTAAAATCAGGTCGATGATCTGTAATTGGGCTACTTTTCTTTGCAAATCTTCTTCGGCCAGAACAGCTTGCACCTTAGGGTGGGAGATAAAATTACTTAAGTTGTTATCATTCAATAGTTTAACAACATATTCATCTTCGATAGCCATTTTCAGTGAGGGGTAACGACAGATTTCACTGATTTTAGGGTTTTTTGAGAGTTTGGCTCGAGCTTCGGGGTTTTGGGCGAGGTAGCGAATGCCTTGAATGAGGTCATGGGCTCGTTTGGGGAGGGGGGACCATGTTTTGATCCATGAGGTGTAAGGAGTGGCGGCTAAATCATCTCTCAGGGATACAATCCAGTTTGAGCGATTCTTTTCGGTCGGCTCCCAAAGTTCGATAACCGCAGCCGAAGTCGTGGTTAGTAAAAAGAGAATCGAAAAATAAAGTATGCCCGTCCAGCAGCCAATGATGGATCCCAAGACAGGGCTTTCGGCCTCCTCGCTTTGGGTAGATTTTTTCCCTAACCACCAAATAATACCATAAAGAAAAAGACCAGATGCGCAGCCGAGAAAAAGACTGCCGATGAAACCGCGGAGTAACCAAGGGAAAGAGGTTTCTTCTAAAATCCAAAAACCAAATTCTCGTCCATACATCCAGCCTAGCAATATGCCTAGACTCAGGGAAAAAGGGCCAGCGCATTGGCGAAGCGGTCCGCGTTGATAACCGCGCCAAGCTCCTCGAATGATTAACCAAAGAAAAAGTAGTCCCGCCAGAAGGAGGGTCCACGAAGTCGTTTCAGGAAATTTATCCATCTTTATCTCTCATCAATGAGACGGCAAATTTCAGATTCCTTTTGTTCAATTTTCTCGGTCAATTTGAATTGCACCCAAGCGCGGTGTAAATTTTGGCCAGGCTGTTGAACTTTAAAATAAACATCTCCTTCGAGGTGGTCGGTTAAGAATCTTAGGCCCAACTCAAGGGTCATGAGATGGATTCCGCTCCAGAGAAAAGGCTTCAGGGAGTTGAGATTTGTTTCAGTCACCGAGGCGGAATATCCCCTATAAAAGGCCTGAAAAAGCTCAAGATTGAAGTCGATAAGTTCAACCTCAGGGTTTTCTTCGCCAGCAGGGTTGCAGGCAGAGCGTGCGGCGTCACCAAAGTCATAGGGAGCGAGTCCTGGTTGGACAGTATCAAGGTCAATAAGACAGACGCCTTTGCCCGTTAGAATATCAATCATCACGTTGCCCAATTTGGGATCACCATGCGTCACGGTTGTTTTTATTTCACCCCGAGCGTGAGCTTGCTCAATGACATCGATTACGCGTATGCGTTTTTGAATAAACTCAATTGCCTTGCGGGTGGCGACAGACGTTTGGCTCGTTTCGGTGGCGGTCGGCGTCTTTAAGACAGTTTCAAATTTCTTTAGATAAGCAGTGGTGTGATGAAAACCAGGAAGGGTTACTTGCATCTTGCTGGGCGAAAGATTTTCAACGAGAGAGTGAAATTGTCCCAAGACAAATCCCCCTTCGTGGGCATGTTCGAGGCTTTGCACGCTTTCAAAAGTTTGTGCCCCTTCAATAAAAGCCAGGGCCCGCCAAAGATTTCCTTCGGGCTCTAAAATGTAATCTTCGCCCGTTTTTGTTTTTATGATTTCGGGAAATCTCCACGACGACTGTTCAGGCATGCCAAGTTGCTGATAAAGATGTGCGTTCAACTCACGCAGATTATGCATGATGCGTTCGGGGTGAGGAAAAACTTCTCGCCTTATCTGTTGAATGATAACTTGCCGCTCCTCCATCCCGTCGCGGAAAACTCCTAAATAAGTATCATTGATGTTTCCCGAGCCAAAAGGTCGCATCGTGAGCAGTCTTCCTGGGACCGCAAATTGGGATGCAATGAAGTCAGCACGCATAAGCTACACCTTAAATTGGGGTCGATTTTTGAGGTGGCGAGGGGATTTGTGCTTCGCCAAGGCTTGATTTTAATTTTTCGTACCTCAAG
>CANHRV010000025.1 GCA_947463395.1 Opitutia bacterium
ATTCCGCCGAGTCGGCAACGTGGGCTTCGAGGCGGGTGTTGGGTTAAATCGTACGGATCATAGGCCATAAGTTTTAAAATTCTTCTCAAAAATGGGGGCTAGGACAAGATTTCTGGTAAAGATTATGCTATTCTGAAGGTTGCCAAAATGTCACACCCCCTCCACTCTGTTGGTTAATGCCCGTTTTTATCTCCCAAGCTGAGAGGATTTCCCCTGAGGGCTTTGTGTCTATCACGGCGCTCATCTTTTTCTTAGGAGTTCTCGCATCTGTTTTAAAAAACCGGGGGCTTTGGCTAACGAATGCTCCCGACTGGGGTCTTTGGATACTCCGTGGTGGATGGCTTTTGCTCTCGGGCTTTCTGGCATATATCGGATTGGTTGGAAATTCTTTACCGATACATTCTCCTGGGGAGATTTTCCTTACCTTGGCTTGGGGTATTGCTGGGGTGGCGATTTTCTTGGAATTAGTTTTTGAACACCGCTTGCCGACTTGGGCGATTTCCACACTGACAACGGCCTCGCTGCTCGTGGCGGCTATTTTAAAAATCAAAATTCAAAACCAGGCTTTTTCTTATAAGCCGATTATTTTGATTCATGTTGGAACAGCAATTTTTGCTTACTGTATTTTAGCAGCGCAAGCACTCAATGCTCTCGCTTATTTATTACAAAATCATGCCCTGGCAAAACGCCAATTTGGTGGCATCTATTCTTTTCTTCCCGCCTTGGTTCCGATGGATCGTATTGGGACGCAACTGATGGGGGCAGCGGTTTGGATGTTGGGACTTTCCGTGGTTATTGGAGCCGTCGATTGGTTCCAAAACCTCCCTAATATTGTTAATATACCTAAACTCATTCTCGCTCTGATTACTTGGATGGGTTGTTTAGTTCTGTTGATTCAACGGCGGAGAAATCATCTTAGCGGAGCCGCTTTTGCGCGCGGTTGTCTCTATATTTTAATTCCAGCTCTCATCGCTCTGGGGCTTTCTTTGCCTTCTGTTAAATGACTATTTCGACGCCAACCCTGGTGGCGTTGAGCGCCACTCACCATACCGCCGGATTAGACGACCGTGCCTCGTTTAGTTTAACGCCAGAAAAGGTGAATGAATTTTATCAGCTTATTCGCGAGCAGGGATTAAAGGAGGCGGTTTTACTAACCACTTGTAATCGATTAGAAGTTTATGCGGTGGGCGATGAGGCCGTGGCTTTACACGCACGTACGGCTTTACTGAAAGCCTCGGGCATTGAAGCAGAAAAATTAGATCTACACCTTCGTCCGATTCCTGGGTTACGAGCAGTCGAGCATTTGTTTGATGTCGTTGCGGGCCTTGATTCGCAGATGGTCGGTGAGGCAGAAATTGCCGGACAAGTGAAAGAGGCTTATGCGGACGCCTTGGCACGTGGTATGACGAGCGCGGTTCTTAATCGCATTTTCCAGCGTGCCTTTCAGGCCGCTGCCTGGGCGCGAACGCATACGGGCATTTCGCAAGGCCAAGTGAGTTTGGGTAATGTCACGGTTGATTTAGTACAAAGAGTTTTTGGTTCACTCAAAGAAACACGAGTTCTGGTTCTTGGTACAGGTGAAGTTGGGCGACAAGTTGTCCAAGCTTTGGTTTCACGCGGGGTTGCGCAGGTTGCTGTGGCTTCTCGAACTTTTGAAAAAGCCCGACAGCTTGCCGAAGAGTTTGCTGGGGCCTCCTTGTCTTTGGTCGACGCTTTACATCAGGCACACAATCATGATGTGATTATCGGGTGTGCTACGGTTGAGCGTGCTTTGTTGGCTCCAGAAGAAATAAAAACGATGCTGGAACAACGTGAAGGTCGTCCGATTCTTTTGGTCGATTTAGGAGTGCCACGAAATTTTGCCCGCGAGAATCGTGAGGTGGAGGGTACTTATCTTTGCGATTTGGATGATCTCGCGGCGGTGGCGAATGCTAATTTAAATGCCCGTTTGGCAGAAGTGCAGCGCGCGCGAGAAGCCTTAGCGGAAAAAGCAGCGAGGGCTTGGGGTGCGGCAAATCAACTTTATCAACCTGAATCCTTATGAAGCCCACGGTTCTTATTGTTGATGATGAAAAACACACCCGCGATGGTTTGCGCGCCGCTTTGGAAGAAAAGTATGAAACGTTTGTGGCGAAGGATGCCACCGAAGCCGCTCGCTTAATGAATGATGTGCCACCCGATGCGGTGCTAACCGATTTGCGAATGGCTGGAGAGGATGGGATGTCGGTGATTGATCGAGCTTTGAAGCTCTCACCTCAGCCGGTTTGTATTATGATGACGGCCTATGGAGATGTTGAAACGGCGGTCAGAGCGATGAATAAAGGTGCGTATTGGTTTTTACAAAAACCTGTTGATTTAAGGCAGGTAGAAATCTTGCTCGAAAGAGGACTCAAGGCGCGCTCAACCGAAAAAGAGGTCGTTGCTTTAAAAACACGATTAGACCGCAAATTCTCCTTGGGCGAAGTGATTGGTTCTTCGAATGCCTTAACTCAGGCGATTGAACAAGTGCGCACGGTAGCGCCATCGAATGCGACCGTGCTCTTGTTGGGGGAGACGGGCACTGGCAAAGAACTTTTTGCCCAAATGATTCACCAAGCCAGCCCTAGGTCAAAGGGGCCTTTCGTGGCGGTGCATTGTGCGGCGATTCCTGCCAATCTTTTAGAGAGTGAATTGTTTGGCCACGAGCGCGGTGCTTTTACGGGAGCGAATGAGCGACGAGTGGGACGATTCGAGTCGGCTGATGGAGGAACGCTTTTCCTTGATGAAATTGGTGAGATTGATGCGACTACACAAATTAAGTTACTGCGATTTCTAGAAACACGGTCGGTTGAGCGACTGGGTTCTCATAAGCCTATTTCTTTGGATTTACGATTAGTCTGTGCGACGAATCGCGACTTACGCCAAATGGTTGCTGAAGGAAAATTCCGGGAAGATCTCTACTATCGTTTGTCCGTTGTGCCCTTGCGCCTGCCTCCCCTTCGTGAACGTCGAGATGACATCCCGCTTCTGCTTACTCATTACCTG
The DNA here is from genome assembly GCA_947463395.1 of Opitutia bacterium. Taxonomy (GTDB): domain Bacteria; phylum Verrucomicrobiota; class Verrucomicrobiia; order Opitutales; family UBA953; genus UBA953. The sequence continues at coordinate 3,025 of CANHRV010000025.1, forward strand.
AAGAAATTCGCTTCCGAAAATAACACCGCTGAGGCCAAACTTTCTTCCGCTGCTTTGACCACGTTGGTGCAATACGGTTGGCCTGGTAATATTCGCGAGTTGCGAAACACCTGCGAAAATCTGGCGGTTCTTCGAGCTGGGAAAAACGTTGAAGTGGCTGATTTGGACCCTCGATTCACTCAACCTGCCATCTCTCCTCGACCAGTTGTTACACCAACCACTCTGGGAACAATGGCCCCAGGGGTTTTTGATCGAGAGCAGAATGAGAAAAATCTTTTACGCCAAGCTTTGGCTTCGGCGGGAGGCAATCGGACGAAAGCAGCAGAGGCTCTGGGTATTTCTCGTCGCACTTTACACCGGAAGCTTTTACAGTGGCCCGAGTTGGAAGCCTCTACCCCTCCACCCTCTTAATCATTTAATGAAATTTTTGTGCTTCGGCTTTTGTTTCTGCGTCAGCGGTGTTACTGCTTTGGCGGCAGATGTGGTCGGCTCTGATTTAGTGAAGGAAATCGTCGTTCCTGGAATCAGTAAATTGTCCAAAGCCCCCTCGGTAGAACTGATGGGCACTTTGCCTGCTCGTCGGGCACTTGCCTCGGGTAAAGCAAACCTGGCCTTAATCTTTGTGAAAGAGGGGGACACTGAGCCAACCGCTCCGGATGGACTTTTTTTAAATCGCTACCTTTGGGCGAATGCGGCGGCCGTCGTGGTGGTTCACAAGAATAATCCTTTTGGCCAAATTAATCTCGAAGAGCTCAAAGGAATTTACGCAAAAGAGTCGCGAGTTTCTTTTAATGATTGGAGCGATTTTAGAAATGGGAATTTAGCCGAGCCAATCTCTCCTTTGGTCTATTCTCCTACTGGTTCTTTTACACAGGAATTTTTCCAAGGATTTGTTATGGAAGGGGAAGATTGGAAATCAGGAGTGCGTCAACGTGTGGAGTGGTCTGCGGTTCTCGACAGTTTAGCCGCCCGCTTTGGTATTATCGCCGTAATGCCAGGATTGCCGGCTGGAAGTCCTGGAAAAGTTTTGCCCGTATCGGATGGACGTGAGGGACGGCCGAAGGTGGCGTACTTTCCCGATGAAATGAATATTTACACGGGGGACTATCCGTTGCGCTTACCTCTCTATCTCTATGTGCGCACAGATAAGGAGCGAGAGATGCGGGAGGTTATGCTTTGGCTCTTTTCCGACGAAGTTGCGGAGAAATTAAAAGCCCAAGGCTTATACCCCTGCCCTAAGTCTATTCGGGCACGTTTGTCTCAAAGGCTTGACAGATGAAGCCGAGAGGCGTGTGCTAACCGTCCGAAAGCGCGTGTAGCTCAATGGTAGAGTACCACCTTGCCAAGGTGGCTGTTGCTGGTTCAAGTCCAGTCGCGCGCTCCACTTTATCAAATAACCCACCTTCGAGTGGGTTATTTTATTTATCTTGCGGGAGAACGACTTGGACCCGAAGTCCGTGGGGGTTGATGTTTTCGGCAGAAACGGTTCCGCCGTGTAATTCTGCAACTTGGCGGACGATACTGAGACCTAGGCCACTACCCCCTGCCCTTCTCGATTTGTCGGTGCGATAAAAGCGATCGAATAATCGAGAGAGCTCTTGAGGGGCGACCCCACCGCCATCGTCTTCTACGGTCAAGATTACGCCCGAGGGAGATGAAGCGGTGCGAATGAGGATGCGGGTTGCCCCTGCCGCATGTGCTAGGGCATTGTCGATTAAGTTTTGCACGAGGCGACGAGCCTGCACCAGGTCTGCGCTCGCCTCTTCTTCTGCACAAAGATCGAGTTCTAATTTTACATTAGCGACTCGACAGCGAGCAGAAAATTCTTCGACCGCTTCGCGACAAGCTTGATGAACCGCTCGAGGTTCGCGTTTGATAGAATCCGAATGACTTTCTAAACTTGCTAAAGCGAGCAGGCCTTCAACGAGACTTTGTAATCTCCCCACCGAAGAAACGATTTTTTGCAAAAATCTTTCGCGATCAGCCGGACTCATCGTTTCGAAATCATCCGCCAGAGTTTCAGCATAGCCGCGTAAAATGGTGACAGGTGTTCGCAGGTCATGAGAAACATTCGTCACAAATTCTCTTTCCATCGCCTGTAAACGTTTGAGGGCTGTGACCTCCGTAAGCACAAAGATTACCGCTCCTTCGCCAAAGGCTTCCGGGTCGGTGCGCGCACCAGCCGCTTGAATCCAGGCATCGGCTAAGGGTGCACGATGGAGAAGGATGGTTGCCCCTGCCCTGCCCTCATTTCTAACACGCCGCACTAACTCAATGAAGTCGGCACTGCGTACGAGGGGCACAAAAGATCCGCCTATATCATCATCACCAATTGAAAAAAGGGATTTGGCGGCGGGATTGGCGACGCGTAGAACATCTTTGGCATCAATAACCAGAACCGCATCGGTCAATGGTTCGAGTAGTGTGGTGATTCGCTTCGTTGCCGCAGAACTAATTTCTTCTTCGGTTAAAGTACGTCCTTCGATGGCCTTAAATAAATCCGTTAAACCAAACCAACGGGCCAACCAATCATGGGGGCGTGCTTCGGTTTCGCCCCGTAGAATCGCTTTTCGTGCACGCCAAATAGAGGCGCGCAAATTCATGACCGCTCCAATCAAGCCAATGATAATTCCCGCAGAGATGATGAAGAGAAGCCAATCCATCTTTATTTAAGGATAGCCTGTCGATTCATCGATAACGAGCGAGAGTAAACCGATTAATCAGAAACGCGGTATCCCACTCCGCGGATGGTCTCAATGACTTCTCCGCCAGTCCCTAATTTTTCTCTGAGCCGACGAACGTGAGTGTCGACGGTGCGAGTTTCTAAATCGGGCGAGTAATTCCAAACTTCCGCGAGCAACTCTTCCCGAGTTTGAACCCGCCCCTTGCGTTCGAGTAAAAGGCGTAATAGTTTGAATTCCGTGGCGGTTAAATTGATTTCTTTTCCACCAGCGGAGACCTGATGTCTTTCGATATCTAAAAGTAAATCGCCCGCCGCTAGCCGCGTCGAAGGTTTCGCCGCCGCGGATTTAGTGCGACGCAGCAGAGATTGCACGCGAAGCAAAAGCTCACGCGCATCAAAGGGCTTAGTCACATAATCATCCGCACCCGTTTCCAGCCCTCTTACTTTATCAATGGTTTCTCCCTTGGCGGTCAGCAAAATTACGGGCGTATCTTGTAGCAAAGCATCCGAGCGGATCATCCGTAAGAGTTGTATTCCCGTTAACTCGGGCATCATAACATCGAGCAGGATTAAATCGGGGCGGAAATCTCTCGCCAACCCTATCGCACGAAGCGGGTCGTTAAGGGCACGAACCGCATAGCCCGCTTGCCTAAATTTATAGTCTAAAAGCTCCGTGACATCCTTTTCGTCATCAACAACAAGAATGCGTTTTAATAATTCGTTTTCCGAGTTGGGCATTACCCAACCTTGATGCAGATTTTAGCGGAGCGCCAGAGTTTCGTGACAATTAAGGCAAACCGGTTACAAGGGGGAGATAATTATATAAGTAGTTAATAGACAAACATTTACAAATAATGTTTACCAGATTGTTTCACGGAAAAAGCCTAAGTGTTACATAGGGTTTGTTCCACGTGGAACAGTCCCCTGCCCTAGCCCGATTGGCTTCAGTCTTGAGCTCTAAATAACACCATCAAGAGCGATAAGTCAGCGGGGTTTACTCCGCTTACCCTGCTCGCTTGTCCTAAGTTCAAAGGCTTAATAGCGGCCAATTTTTGCCGAGCTTCGATGCTGAGTCCGTAGGCCTTCATAAAATCAAAGCCTTCTGGGACCTTAAAATTATCCAGGTCTCGGAGTTTTTTGGCCGATCTCATTTCGCGCTCAAGGTATCCTTTGTATTTAACACGGTACATGACTTCAGACTGAACCTCCGGAGATTCGGCCAAGAAACTTGGCGGTAAATCAGTTGGGACTGATTCCATGTTTCTTCGTAAAACATCTCCCGCAATTCCACCGTTGATGGCGATTTTCTCTAAGTATTCGACCCAATGATTAATCTGGTTTATTTTCTGGTTGATTCGAGCCATTCGTTCTTTCGGAACCAATTCATAATGAGCGACTTTTGAAGCTAAACGGGACTCGGCACTGCCGTGGTTAAAGAGTAGTCGGTATTCAGCGCGGCTCGTAAACATTCGGTAAGGCTCTTGAGTTCCTTTAGTGACCAGATCATCGATGAGCACGCCGATATAGGCTTCATCGCGTCCTATCACCATGGGGGTCAAGCCCTTACACTTCGCGGCCGCATTAACTCCAGCGACCAATCCTTGAGCACCAGCTTCTTCATACCCAGAGGTTCCGTTGATTTGCCCAGCGAAGAACAGTCCTTCAACTTTCTTGGATTCAAGGGTTGGATAGAGTTGGGTAGGTGGTGCAAAATCGTATTCAACCGCATAAGCAGGGCGTAGCATGACCGCTTTTTCTAGGCCTCGGATCGAATGCAGCATTTCAAGTTGAACTTCAAAGGGAAGGGAGGTCGAAAGGCCGTTAATGTACCATTCATTCGTGTTTCTACCTTCCGGTTCTAAAAAGAGCTTGTGGCTCTCTTTATCTGAAAACTTCACAAACTTATCTTCAATGGATGGGCAGTACCGCGGCCCGACGCCCGTGATTTCTCCGCCGTAAAGGGGGGAGCGATGCAGGTTATCTTGAACAATTTTACCAGTAGTCCCCGTTGCCTCAGTCATCCAGCAAGAAACTTGATTCGACCCAGGTGCCCAACCAGGTAGTCTTTCCCCAGGATGTTCCACGTGGAACATATCATCTTCTTGGCGCGTGTCATGAAAGGCAAAGAGAGTGGGGTTTGGATCTCCTGGCTGCTCTTCGCATTTCGAGAAATCGATGGATGAGCCGAGGATGCGGGGTGGGGTGCCTGTCTTGAGTCTTTGGAGTTCGATTCCAGCGTCTAAGAAACTGTTAGACAACGACTTAGCACTAAAGTCTCCGAGTCTTCCGCCTTCGGTTTTGTTTGAACCGATGTGCATTAAACCGCGCAAAAAAGTGCCAGTTGTAACGACAACGGATTGGGCGTAAAAGGAGAGATCGAGGTTGGTTTGGACTCCGACGACTTTGCCTTTTTCAAAGATTAGGCCAGTGACCATGGCCTGGAAAATGGTGAGGCCTTTTTGGTGTTCACACCGGTGCTTCATTCTAAATTGGTAGGCCTTCTTATCACACTGGGCTCGAGGCGCTTGGACGGCGGGTCCTTTGGACGAGTTGAGTAGCCGGAATTGGATTCCCGTTACATCGGCGGTAATACCCATTTCGCCTCCGAGTGCATCGATTTCTCGAACGATGTGGCCTTTGGCCTGTCCGCCAATGGCGGGGTTGCAGCTCATTTGTGCAATCGTATCAATGTTTCCGCTAAGGAGCAGAACATCGACACCCATGCGGGCGGCGGCTAAAGCGGCTTCAACGCCAGCATGGCCGGCCCCACAGACGATGACGTCGTAAGGTCGGCTGGGGCCGAGGCGGATTTCTTTGGCTGGATGCATAGGATGTCCCTCCTTGCAGAGGAAATCATTTACCTATGCAGAAGGAAGCAAACAACTTGTCGAGCATCCGCTCATTGTCGATACGTCCGATGATTTCTCCTAAAAAATCTAGGGCTTGGCGGCAACGGGTGGCTGCCAGTTCGGTCTGAGCAGGGGGGTGAAGGTGCCCCACGGCCTCTTTTAAGGCTACGGCTGCCTGCTTGAGGGCTTCTGCGTGGCGTGTTCCGACCACCAAGTCGTCAGCACCAGGGGCTACCTCGCGTTCGATGAAGATCTGGCCGAGTTGTGAGCGCAGTTTTTCGGCATCTCGATGGTCGAGCAGACAAGTTTGGATGCGTTGTATCTTGGGTAAGAATTTTGCGAAGTCGGGGTGTATGGGTAAATCCGACTTGTTTGCTAAAAGGAGAGTGCGCTGAGGGTGGAGGCAGTCGAGCAACGAGGAGGGCAGGGAAGGAGGAGTTGTCGATGCATCGACAACCAGAAGAATAAAATGTGCTGCGCGAGCTTGCTCCAGCGATCGTGCCATGCCGGCTTTTTCTAACACACTTCCATCTTCTCGGAGTCCAGCCGTATCAACCGCGGTAATGGTGAGAGGTAGGCCCAACACGGGTGCTTCCAAGTAGTCTCGAGTCGTGCCCGCTTCCTCGCTGACAAGAGCACGTGAGGATCCGCTGAGAACATTGAGCAAGCTCGATTTACCAGCATTCGGTGCTCCGACAATGGCGAGGCGTAGGCCTTCTTTTAGCGTCGCCTCATAACGAGCGGTTTCAGCGTATCCAGAAAGTTCTGACGCAATTTTATTCAATAAATACAAGGGTCCTGTAGGGTCTTCCGCTGGGAGGTCTTCTTCGGGAAAATCAATATGTGCTTCTAAAATCGCCAGAGCTTGAAGCAAACGATCGGTCCAATTGGCGACGAGTTTGCCCAACTCTCCAGCTAATAAACGACGGGCTGAGGTGAGGGCACGTTCGGATTGAGCATGAATTAAATCGGCAATCGCTTCGGCTTGGGTTAGGTCGATTTTTCCAGCGAGAAAAGCACGACGGGTAAATTCACCTGGCTCTGCGGAGCGACAGCCACGTGCAAAACAATCTTCGATGAGGCGATGAACGAGGAGAGGATTTCCGTGGCAGGTAATTTCAAGCGTATCTTGACCCGTGAAAGAATGTGGACTGCGCCAAAGCACGGCGACGATTTGATCCACTGGTTCACCTCGAATATCTCGCCAAATGCCCATGGTGGCCTTCCTCTCCGCCAAATTCGTTTTTCGATGGAGGGCTTTCTGTGCTATTTCTCCCGCTAAAGGTCCATCGATACGGACAATAGCAAGGGCCGACCTTCCCGCCGGGGTTGAGGTAGCGACAATGGTTTCAAAAGATGACATTTAACGTTAAACTCACTTCAATAGAGGTCGGGGCAGGGTGGCAAGCGGTGTCATTAAAATTGAAAAGGCTGGAATGACGGAGCAGGTATGGCAAAGTTCGACCTTATACAACCGTGGAACAGCATCCTTTTTTAAATCCAACCTCCGCTCGACTCATCGCACAGGCTCAGGGCACCCCTTGTTATGTCTATGATGAATCCACTCTCTTAAAACAAGCCGATGCAATGTTGGCCTTCCCCAATGCCTATGGATTGACGGTTCGATTTGCGATGAAGGCCTGTCCGAACGCATCGATTCTTCGATTGTTTGCATCCAAGGGTTTACATTTTGATGCGAGTTCGGGCTGGGAGGTGCGGCGAGCCATTCAGGCGGGTATTCCAGCCGAACACATTTCTCTTTCCTCGCAAGAGTTGCCCGACGATTTTGTCGAGTTGTTGCGCTTAGGTACGCAAGTCAATGCGTGCTCCCTCTTGCAACTTGAACGCATTGGCCAAGCACTCCCCGGTCATGCGGTTGGAATTCGCTTCAATCCTGGAAAGGGATCGGGTGGTACAGGAAAGACGAATGTCGGCGGTCCAGACTCCTCTTTTGGCATTTGGCATGAATGGGTTGATCGTGTGAAAGCGATCGTCGCACAGCATCGTTTGAATGTGGTTCGCATTCATACGCACATCGGATCGGGTAGCGATCCTGCGGTTTGGCAACAGGTGTCCACCGTCAGTTTAGCTCTGGTTCGCCAATTCCCCTCGGCCACATCACTTAATTTAGGTGGAGGCTATAAGGTTGCGCGCGTCGCAACGGAAAAAGGAACCGACCCACAAATCATTGGCACACCTGTTCGCGACGCCTTTGTGCAATTCGCGCAAAGCGAAGGTAGAAAGTTGCACCTAGAAATTGAACCGGGGACATTTTTAGTCGCCAACGCCGGAGCGGTTCTCTGTCGGGTGCAAGATATTGTCTCAACGGGTCAGCGAGAATTTATTAAATTGGATTCAGGAATGACGGAAATTCTTCGGCCTTCGCTCTATGGATCGCAACATCCCGTTTATCTCTATCCTGAGCAACCGACCGCGAACCGGAAAAATTATGTGATTGTGGGGCATTGTTGTGAATCCGGCGATCTCATCAGTTGTGCTCCAGGTGAGCCTGAAACCTTAGCGACGCGTGATTTGCCAGAAGCGCGAGTGGGCGACCTTTGTGTGATTGGCGGAGCGGGTGCTTATTGTGCAGGAATGAGCACCAAAAATTATAATTCATTCCCTGAAGCACCCGAAGTGTTGTGGCAAACTAACGGCCAAGCGAAATTAATTCGTCGTCGGCAAACGTTGGAACAAGTTATTCAAAACGAATTACGCGCTTAAGGACAATGTCTGGATTAAGCAGTCCTCCCTTGGGTGCCTTGATGCCCGACACACCACATGCGACGGTGGTTTGTTTGCCTACCTTGGCCGATGTCGAAAGTTACGAGCGCAAGGAGCCTCGAGTTTGGCAGAATATTCTTGGAGGTTATCCGCGATTTGTTCGCCACCCTTTTGTGGCCGAAGCGGCCAGGATTGCGGCAAAAACTTTTCAACGAACCGGAGAGTTGTTTCCTTTGGTTTCTTTATCGGCTGCTCAAAAAATCATCGCTTGGTCGGATGCCAAAGAGGCAACGATTGATCAAGTGGGTGATTGGGTTCTGGTTTCGACGGAGAAAGGCGATGTCGCTGAACGTTTTTCTAAATGGGTACAGCACACAGGTGTATCGATTTCATCCCGTCAGGCGGAAGCTTATTTGCAGAAGAAAAAAAGTAA
>CANHRV010000026.1 GCA_947463395.1 Opitutia bacterium
CTTCGCCAGCTCCCGCTCCGAGCGTCATTCCCCCGACGACTTGTACTTTATCGAGGATGGTCTTTTGTAATTCATCGAGAACCTTGGGATTCTTCATTAAATATTCTTTCGCTGCTTCGCGACCTTGGCCGATGAGTTGACCATTATAAGCAATCCAAGCGCCTTTCTTTTCAAGAATCTTATGTTCGATGCCGAGATCGAGAACTGAACCCGTACGAGAGATTCCCTCGTTGTACATGATATCAAACTCACACTCGGTGAAAGGCGGAGCGACTTTGTTCTTCACGACTTTAATCTTTGTCCGATTTCCGATTACTTTACCGGAAGGTTCTTTGATTTGTCCAATTCGGCGAATATCGATACGGACGGAGGAGAAGAATTTCAGCGCTCGTCCACCTGGAGTGGTTTCAGGGCTGCCAAACATAACTCCAATTTTCTCACGGATTTGGTTAGTAAAAATAACGACGCAGTTGGTACGGCTGATAGCGGCGGTGAGACGGCGCATTGCTTGACTCATCATGCGAGCTTGAACACCAACGGTGGAATCTCCCATTTGCCCATCGAGTTCTTGCTTGGAAACCAGCGCAGCCACGGAGTCGACAACGATGACGTCGACCGCTCCCGAGCGGATTAGTGTTTCGGCAATATTGAGAGCGTCTTCACCTGATTCAGGTTGAGAAACCAGTAAGTTGTCTAAATCGACACCAACGACTTTGGCGTAGCGTGGGTCGAGGGCATGCTCGACGTCGATAAAGACTGCGTTGCCTCCTTGGCGTTGGATTTCGGCGATGATGGAAAGACAAAGGGTGGTTTTACCAGATGACTCTGGACCAAAAATTTCTACGATACGTCCGCGAGGTAAGCCACCTACACCTAAAGCTAAATCGATAGCAACCGAACCTGTCGAGACGGTGGAGATTTGCATCTTCGTGGCATCCCCCATGCGCATGAGAGTTCCATCTCCGTATTGTTTGTTGATGGCCGAGAGGGCTAGATCGAGGGTTTTGCGTTCAGCGCTTTGAGCCGAGGCTTTTTCTTTGGCCGAGGATTCCGTCTTGGTGGATGACATACGTGTAATTTGGTTGAGAACGCTAAAGTGGCAAACGATAGACCGCTGGCAAGTAAAATGAACAAATGTTCACTATTTTCTTTTACCTAGTCCTTGGTGGGGTGAAACCCTTATTATAAGGGTATTTCCTCTAAAATTAGAAAATATCGTCCAAGAAATCCCAGAAACTATCTTCCTTTGCGGTCGATTTAGAGAGGGCTAGGGGAACTTTGGTCGTTGCCACAGGGAGAGCTACGGAGGGGGTGACTTTTCCGAGTTCTCTTAAGCCATTGTTCATCAAGTCAGCGGCCAATCGATCGCGTGCACGTTGAGAGGGTTTGGCGCCCTGCTCACTTTTGCATCCGAGCACGACAGCGATAACTCGGCGCCCATTTACTTTAGCCGTGGTCACGATGGAGGCGTTAGCGGCTACAGTCCAACCAGTCTTTAGTCCATCGCACCCAGGGAAAGAATTCAGTAAGTGGTTATGATTATCTAATACAACCGAACGTGATCCGGGACGGAACAGGTAATCTTTTTTGCCAGAAAGAGTTAGGGCTTCGGGAAATTGGCAGAGGGTTTGGGCGAGTTTGGCTAAGTCGCGTGCCGTTGTGGTATCATGAGGGCCAGCCCCATAAGTTAAACCATTGGGAGTGACGAAATGAGTTCGATTCATGCCCAGTTCTTGGGCTCGTTGATTCATTCTTTGCACAAAATTTTGAACAGAATTTTCCCGGTTGAGGGCCAGAGCAACCGAGGCATCGTTGGCCGAGTGAAGCATCATTGCATAGAGTAAGGCTTCGGTGGTAAAACTTTCGCCTGGTGCTAACCAAACTTGAGATCCGCCTTGGCGTGCCGCTTCGGCTGTAATCGTAATGGGTTTTGTAAGCGAAGTTTTCCCTGCTTGAATATCCTCTAAGACCAGTAGCAACGTCATCAGTTTGGTTACGCTGGCGGGATGTCCTAAAAGGTCGGCTTGTTTTTCTAAAAGCACATTGCCTGATTCGGCATCGATGCAGATGGCGCCATCAATCGAGACACCTGATTCAAGAACAACCGTTTGGGCTCCTAGGGCGTGGCTGAAAAGGCTGCATCCTAGATAAAAAGCAAAGAGGTAAAGCCAGCGCACGCTCCTACTGCTTGGAAAAATTTTTATTTCAGCAAGTCAAATTCTGCGCATGCTCTCTTTTGAAAGATGAAAGTTTTTCTTATTCGACATGCACATGCCTTGGCGGGAGAGCCCGACGAGCAGCGACCGCTTTCGACAAAAGGTAAAAAGCAAATCGTAGCTTGGTCTCCGTTGTTGATTAAGCGAATCGTTGGTGAAGTTTCTTCTATCGAACATAGTTCGCTAATTCGTTCTTATCAAACAGCTCAACTTCTTCAGTCTCACTTTCGTTTAAAGCAGCCATTGCAATTACTTTCAGGCATTTCTCCTGAAAGTTCTGCGGTAAAAACGGCAGAGATTTTGTCTCGCTCGCGTCGCTCTCGCTGTCTCGTTGGACATAACCCGCATTTAGCTCGATTGGTCGGGCTTTTATTGGGATTAAAGGAGGGCGAGGAGGGTATTTATTTTAGAAAAGCAGCGATTATCGCTTTAGAACGCACCGCTGTCGCACAGAAGAGGCAACCTTGGGGTTCGTGGCGTATTCTCTGGATGTCTACGCCCGATTAGTTGGCCTGCAGGGAAACCTGCGCGGAGGCGGAGACGAACGAAGGGTTTGTGCCAAGCAGAAGACTTTTGAGATGATTCCAGTCGCCGGGATGAATATCTCGATCCATGACCACTTCGACTTGAAAATCCTTAGGGTTTTTAGGGTCTAGTCCGTAATAGACCGACCAGAGTGGCCGACCACTGGTCGGCAACATGCTGAAACGAATATCACCAACCGAGACGCCATGGGCTCCTTTTTCGTAAGCATTCCAACCCTGCGTGAAATGAGAAAAGTCGTGTATGATATCGTCAGCAAATGAACCTCGCGGTGGATTGCCCTCTGCTTGGATTGTCCAAGCAACTCGTTTATCTCCTGGCGCAATTTGTGCCTCGCTGAAAGGAGTTACGCGCACGGCACCGACTTGCCAAACTCCTTCATGTAACCAAATCCCACGCCAGAGAATAAGATTGGTGATGGTTGGTTTAACAGCGATTCTTTCGGGCGTAATTTTCTGTTCCGCCAACCATTGACGTAATCCATTTTCCGCTCGTTGATGCTGATAAAGCCCGAGTCCTGCATAAGCGCAGAACCAAAGGAGGCCTGCCGTGGCAAGCCGCTTAGAGTTCTTGATTAACGCAATGATTGCGCAGACGAGAAGCGGTAGAGTCGCAAATAAATCAACGATGGGTAGGCAATCCCAGGCGTAACGTGTTTCATTAAATGGCCAAAGAAGCATGGTGCCATAACTGGTGCATCCATCGCAAAGTAGGTGCGTCGTCACTCCCGCTAAACTGGGCAGTAGGAGATCTTTCCAATGAACACCTGGCTTATTGATTTGTCGGAAAAACCAGGCTGTAAAAATGGCAGATAACAGCATCCAAACGGGAGCAAAGAGAAGGCTATGGGTAAAGTGACGATGCCAGCGGAAAGAGACCAGTGGATCATTCGCATTGCGAATGAAGATATCTAGGTCGGGTGCTTCGGCGGCAAGAAGGGCGGCCACGGCGGCAGCAGGCAACGAACCACCTTTGCGGACGGTTAATACGCCAGCCGATAGCCCCAAGGCCGCATGGGTCAAGTTATCCATTTTCTCTACTATTGTACCGACTTTTTACTGAAGCGAAGCCGAAGTTGAATTATTTTATTATTAAACGCAATTTTTCTCGAACTCCGGCACTTTTTAGGTGTTTGAATAGAATAAGCATGCGAGCCCTCTGCTATTTGTTCCTATCGGTCATTGGTCTTTCGGCCTCGGCGGCAGAGAAAGCAGCGCCTGAATTTGCCTTAGTGGATGCAGAGGAGTGTCGTCCTCGTCAGGGATTACCCCACGTTTTAGAAAAAGCTAAATCCACGGGCGCAATTGTTTCTGGTTTAGGTCATCCGATTAAAGTGGCCTATCTCGGCGGGTCTATCACCGCCCAAGCGGGTTGGCGCGTAAAAACTTTTCAATTTTTAAAGAAGCAATTTCCCGAAGCGAATTTTCAAATGATTAACGCCTCGCTTGGCGGAACGGGGTCCGATGTCGGCGTCTTTCGGTTGCAACAAGATGTCTTAGCCTACGAACCCGATTTGCTGTTTATTGAATTTGCCGTCAATGATGGCGAGTTACCTCCTCAGCAAATTATTCGCTACATGGAAGGGATTGTGCGCCAAACCTGGAAGGCCTTCCCGACTTGTGATATTTGTTTTATTTATACCATTGGACGTGGACACACGGTTAATCTCGTCGAGGGTAAGTTCCCTGTCTCAGCAAGTGCGATGGAGAAGGTGGCAGATTTTTATGGTATCCCCTCGATTCACCTTGGTTTAGAGGTTGCTCGTTTGGACAAGGAAGGACGCATTCTTTGGCGAGCTCCTTTGCCCAAGACCGATGAAGAGAAAGCAGCGCTAGGAGATAAAATCGCTTACTCTCCCGATAATGTGCATCCTCATCCTGAGACGGGGCACAATCTATTCATGGATGCCTTCAAGCGTTCTTGGCCCGAAATCGTTAGAGCTTCAAAGAAGCTCGAGCCGTATACCTTGAGTAAGCCGCTCGATGAAAAAAATTACGAGGCCGCAAGGATTGCTCCCATTTCGAAAGCGAAGTTTTCTCCTGGTTTAAAGTGCGAGAATCTCGCAGAAGATAAAGACGAAGAGCTGAAAGATTACGCTCGGCGAATGCCGACAATCGTAAAACTGACCAAGCCTGGTCAGTTTATCACTTTTCGATTCAAGGGGACGCACGTCGCCATTTACGACATCATTGCTCCTTATACTGGTAAGGTTGCCGTAACCTTAGACAAAGGCTCTCCCAAAATCTTCACCCGTTTTGACAGTTATTCGGATAAGCCCCGAGTAAACTATTTCACCATCGCGACGGACTTACCTGATACTATCCACGAGGTAAAAATCGAGTTAATCGCCGAAAAGGTGGATAAGGCTAAAATTTTGAGTGAACGTAAAATCACTATCGATAAGGATAAGGCACAAATTTATGCGTCCCATTATTTCTACCCCGGTAGCCTTTTGGTGAAGGGGGAGATTTTGCCTTAATGAGGGCTGAATCTTAACAGCCCAGCCTTGACCGTATCTTTATCTGTCATCAGTTTTAAACCCTAACTCCCAACCTATCACCCATCATGCGCTTCGGACTTAACACCTTCCTCTACGCTTCTCCTTTCACCAACAAAGATGTTTCGCTTTTTAAGAAATTGAAGAAGTGGGGCTTCGATACCGTAGAAATCGCCATCGAAGATCCCTCGCACGTGGATCCTGCTTTTTTAAAGAAGTCCGCTGCCAATGCGGGGATTGCCATCGGGTCGATTTGTGCAGCGATGGGACCTGGTCGCGATTTTCGTGGAAGCGCCAAAGATCAAAAAACATCGATGCAGTACCTTACGGCATTAGTCAATCAAGCCGCTGCGATGGGTTGTCCTCGTATCATCGGCCCTATCTACTCTGTCGTCGGCTTGATTGGCGCTCATGATGATAAAACCAAAGCGAAGCATTTTAAATTGGTGGTTAAGAATTTGAAAAAACTGGCGAAGCATGCAGAGAAAAAAGGCATCGAACTTTGCGTTGAGCCTTTGAATCGTTTCGAAACCGATTTCTTGAACACTACCGAGCAAGGCCTCAAGTTAATCAAAGCGGTGGGCTCGAAAGCGGTGAAGCTTCACTTAGATACTTTCCACATGAATATTGAGGAAAAGAATCAAGCAGATGCGATTTTGCGTGCGGGCAAGCACCTCGGACATTTCCATGCGTGTGGTACCGATCGTGGTACGCCAGGTGGCGATTCGTTAGACTGGAAGCCCATCGTGGCGGCCTTGAAAAAGGTTGGATACAAAGGTGATATCGTCATCGAATCCTTTACGACTGATGTCAAAGTCATCGCTCGTGCGGCGGCCATTTGGCGCAAGATGGAGCCCAATCGTGATGACATCCCAGTTAAGGGTTTAAAGAATATGCACCGCGTTTTTGGTACCAAATAAGATTTTTAAAATATGAAATTCACCTCTGCTTTCATCGCCTTCGTGGCTTTCGGTTTGGTTGGTTGTGCGGTGCAAAATTCTGCCCCCGCTCCTACCCCCGAAGGCAAAGTACTCTTCAATGGTAAAGACCTCACTGGTTGGGCTGGTTTAGATTACTGGTCTGTTCGCGATGGCGTGATTACTGGACAAAGCACGGCCGAGCGTCCTCTTAAATCAAACACCTTCTTGGTATGGCAAGGGGGAGACGTTGCTGATTTCGAATTAACTTTCAAATACAAGGTCGTCGATCAGCACGGCAAATCGGCGGGCTTTGGTAACTCGGGCGTGCAATACCGTAGTTGGATTGTGGAGCCCAAGCACTTTGTCGTCGGTGGCTATCAAGCTGACTTTGAATGTGGCACGACTTGGTCTGGCATTCTCTACGAAGAAAAAGGTCGCGAGATTTTAGCGAAGCGTGGCGAAAAAGTCGTGATCGAAGAAGGGGTTGATGCGAAGCACCCGAAAATCACCGTGGTTGGTCAGTTAGGTAAGTCAGAAGACATTCAAGCGGTGATTAAGTCCGCAGACTGGAATGACTATCGCATTGTAGCCAAGGGCAATCACCTGCAACACTTCATCAATGGCGTACAAACGGTTGATGTCATCGACCAGACAGCCTTTGGTGCCAAGAAAGGTGTTTTGGCTCTACAGTTACATGGTGGCGATCCAATGATGGTTCAATTCAAGGATTTGGTTCTCAAAGA
The DNA here is from genome assembly GCA_947463395.1 of Opitutia bacterium. Taxonomy (GTDB): domain Bacteria; phylum Verrucomicrobiota; class Verrucomicrobiia; order Opitutales; family UBA953; genus UBA953. Next base: position 6,920 of record CANHRV010000026.1, read on the forward strand.
GCTAAAGTAAATTTTATCATTGTTTCTCGACAGGGTCGCGAATTGTCTTCGCGGCCTTTTTTATTGATGAGCAATCTCCTTGGGGCGCTTGACGCCTTTTCATTACTCTTAAGGTGAGTTGAATGAGTAAACATTTCGCGATTATCGGAGGAACTAGTGGTATTGGATTGGCAACAGTTCAAGCCTTGCAGCGCGAAGGCCATCAACTCTCTCTGGCAGGTAGAAAAGAGGATGTGGCTCAGTCGATGGGGTTGCCCTTCCAGTTTTTCGATGCACAAAATCCGACTCCACTCACTTGGCCTGAAAAGTTGGACGGCTTGGTTTATTTCCCTGGCACGATTCATTTGAAGCCATTTAATCGCCTGACGCAGGATGATTTTTTAAAAGATTTTCAGGTGAATTGTTTGGGCGCAGTCGCCGCACTACAGTCAGCCTTGCCCGCATTAAAAACTTCAGGGAAAGCTTCAGCCGTTTTGTTTTCAACCATCGCCGTTGCGCAAGGCATGCCGATGCACGCCAGTATTGCGACCGCTAAGGGTGCGGTCGAGGGATTGACTCGAAGTCTGGCAGCGGAGTGGGCTCCGACGATTCGTGTTAATGCTATTGCACCTTCTTTGACGGATACGCCTTTGGCTTCGAATTTATTGAATTCCGATTTGAAGAAAGAAGCGGCCAGTAAGCGCCATCCTCTGCAGCAGGTAGGAAAGCCCGAAGATTTTGCCACCTTGATTTCTTTCCTCCTTTCGGACGCTTCGTCTTTTATGACCGGACAAGTCTTAGCGGTCGATGGGGGTCTCTCTTCGGTACGACTCTTTTAAAAAGATAAGCCCGAAAACGTTTCCGTTTTCGGGCTTCGCAGGAGTAAATCTTTTTGATTACAGAATAATCGAAGTGGGGGCTTCGAGAATTTGTTTTAGAGCCTGCAAGAATTGAGCTCCGTTGGCGCCATCAACTACGCGGTGATCGCCCGAGAGGCCGATAACCATGCGTTGTCCAATCACGATGCGATCCTGTTCATCAACGACAGCCTTTTTGATGGTGGCTCCCACGGAGAGAATCGCGGCATTCGGCATGTTGATAATACCGAAAAATCCAGAGACTCCATACATGCCAAGATTGGTTACCGTAAAGGTGGATCCAGACATTTCAGCGGGGGTTAATTTTTTGCTACGAGCCTTGCCGATGAGCGCTTTGGCTTCGAGGGCAATTTCTTTGAGAGACTTTGAATGTGCATCGCGAACGACAGGGGTGACCAATCCGTCTTCGAGGGCGACACCGAAAGCGAGGTGAACGGCGGAATGTTGTCGAATGCTCGTTCCCGCCCATGAGGCATTTACCGCTGGTACTTGTCGAAGGGCTTCCGCTGAGGCCTTGAGAATGAAATCGTTGACCGAGAGCTTGAGAGCTTTTTCGCCAGCCGCATCGGCGAGGCGTTTGTTAATCGCTTCACGCATAGCCAGCAAGGGCGCGGCATCAATTTCTACCTCGAGATAGAAATGCGGAATGGTGGTTTTGGATTCAATCAAGCGTCGAGCAATCGTGGCTCGCATATTGCTGACGGGAACGTCGCTGTCTTCCTGTATGCCTTTGCCGTCGACGGGTTTCGCCACGGCTACGGAAAGGGGGGTTGCAGGTGCGGAGGTGGTTGGAATCGAGGTTGCGGCGATAACGTCGCGTCCAACGATGCGTCCATCAGGTCCAGTTCCCGAAAGTTTTGCAAGATTGAGCGCTGCTTTTTCCGCCATGCGTTTAGCATAGGGCGAAGCCTTGGTTCGTGTTCCATCGCTCTTCGTGATCGCAGGGGCAGGACTGGAAGCAGGGGCTTCAGGCAAGCAAGGAATGCCAGTGCTTTCTGGAATCGAAGGAGTTGGGCTGGCTTTCGAAGGGCTGACTTTGGCTTTAGGGTCAGGTGCCGTTTCTCCTTTTTTGCCAATGGCGCAAATGGGATCGCCCACGGGTAATTGCGAACCTGCGGGGGCGTAGATTTTTAAAATCGTTCCAGGAACCGTGCAGGAGAGTTCCATCGTGGCTTTGTCGGTTTCGACTTCAGCCAAGATGTCACCAAAGGCGACAGTCTGACCTTCTTTAATATTCCATTTTACCAAAGTGCCGACCGACATCGTGTCGGAGAGTTTTGGCATATCAATAATTTCGGCCATGAGAAAAGTGGGTGAGGGATTATGCGAGGACTTTGAGGGCCGCTTCAACAACGCGAGCGGGGTGCGGAAGCTGTAAATCTTCCATGCGCTTGCAGTAGATTTGCGGTGCATCGATGGATGAAACGCGACCAATCGGAGCGTCGAGATCATCGAAAGCGCGTGCTTGGATGAGGTAGGCAACCTGAGCGTCGACGCCACAGAAAGGCTTATTCTCTTCAACCAAGAGAGCTCGGTGAGTTTTTCTCACGGAAGCCAAGATGGTTTCTTCATCGAGTGGGCGAATGGAGCGCAGGTCTACGACTTCCACACTGACACCATGTTCTTTTTCTAAAATCTCGGCAGCTTTCAGTGAAGTGATGACGGCACGACCATGGGCAACGATGGTAAGATCAGAACCTTCGCGCTTAATGTCAGCCACTCCGATGGGGACGATGTAATCTTCATCGGGCACTTCACCTTTATCATTATAAAGAATCGTGTTCTCCATCACGTAGACGGGATCGTTGTCGCGAATGGCCGCTTTTAACAATCCTTTCGCGTCGTAAGGAGTGGCGGGGCAAACAACCTTAATGCCAGGGTGTGAAGCGAGAATCGCTTCGGGCGTGTGCGAGTGAGTAGCTCCGACGTTGGTTCCGCCATTGGCTGGTCCGCGAATGACAATCGGGCAATGAATCAGCCCGCCAGACATATAACGAATATTGCCAGCGTTGTTTACGATTTGGTCAAAGGCGACGTAAGAGAAAGACCAAAACATCAATTCCATCACAGGGCGAATGCCCAACATGGAGGCGCCAATTCCGAGTCCGATGAAACCAGCTTCGGAAATAGGCGTATCAACGATGCGCTTAGGACCAAATTCTTTAAGTAAACCTTCGGTTACTTTATAGGCGCCGTTAAATTGAGCGACTTCTTCGCCCATGATCACGACGTTTTCGTCGCGTTTTAATTCTTCGCGCATCGCAGCACGAAGAGCTTCTCGATAGGAAATGACTGGCATGAAAGTGATAAGTTAAAAGTTTATTCAAAAATAATCGTACCACGACTGGTGGTTTGTGGGCCGCGGTTGTCCTCTTCCCAATAAATGTGCTTCGTGATATCAGCGACAGTGGGGTCGGGGGATTCATCGGCAAAAGCGGCGGCCGCATCCGCTTCTTCCATCGCCGCTTGGTTAATGGATTCAACGAGGTCTTTGGTCAGAACTTTGGCGAGAAGTAATTCTTTTTCGAAAAGAAAAACGGGGTCTTTCGTTTCTCGGTAAGTTTTAATTTCTTCTTTATCGCGATAGGTCTTGTCAGGGTCAGCCATTGAGTGGCCGAAGTAGCGATAAGTGAAAATTTCTAAAACAGTTGGCTTCGATTTTTCGTGAGCCCGTTTTACCGCCTCGGAAGTTTTGGCGCGCACTTCATAGACATCGTGGCCATTGATAACATCCCACGCTATGCCGTAGCCTTCGGCACGTTTTGCCAAGCAACCTGGATGTGCGGATGAGCGCTCTTGTGATGTGCCCATGGAATAGCCGTTGTTTTCGATGACGAAGATAACAGGTAAGTCCCAGAGCGCTGCGAGGTTGTAGGCTTCATGGACAGCACCTTGATTCACCGCTCCATCTCCCATATAGGTGAGGCAGCAACCCTTGAGCCCTCGATATTTCAATGCATAGGCTAAACCCGTTCCGAGGGGGGCTTGTCCGCCGACAATACCATGGCCACCCCAGTAGTTTTTGTCGGGAGCGAAGTAGTGCATCGATCCACCTTTACCTTGAGAGCAGCCGGTAATTTTCCCTGTTAATTCGGCCATGCACTCATTCATGCTCATTCCGACCATCAGGCCATGGCCATGATCTCGATAGCCAGTGATGACGTGGTCGTTTTTTCCGAGAAGTGAAATGGTTCCAGCGGCCACGGCTTCTTGGCCGACGTACAAATGGAGAAATCCGCCAATTTTACCTTGTTGATAGGTGCGGATGCAGCGTTGCTCGAAATGGCGAATGCGCACCATTTTCGTATAAAGAGCAATTTTCTCCTCTTTAGTCAGAGCGACATTGACAGGGTGTTGAGCAAACTCGGAAGGCCCAGCGGGGCGCTTCAAGGACTCGGGATGGGTGAAGGCAACGGATTTAGCCACGGTTGTTGGTTTGCTATCCATTGGAGGGGGCAAGGCCTTAAGGTCAAGCGAACCTGCTGAGGAAGGGGATTAGACTTGACCCTAGCCCCGGCTCGGCACCCTTTCCTTCCTTTATCTCCGTTCCTCACCCTCGTTCTATGGAAGAAAACTCTGAGGTCCAAACTCGCGAATTCACGGTTCAAAATCGGATGGGTATTCATACCCGCCCTTCGGCCCAAATCGTCCGTTTGGCCAACCGATACCCTGAATTAGAGGTTTCGGTGACGAAAGATGATGAAGTTGTTAACGGAAAGA
>CANHRV010000027.1 GCA_947463395.1 Opitutia bacterium
CAAACCTAGATCGACGATGTTGACGGGTATTTCGGGATCGAAACACTCTCGCAAAGCTTCCCAAACGGATTCAACGTTTAATGGACCTTGATTCGATTTAGCCGATTTCTTTTCCCGATAAATTTGTGCTTCAGGACCCAGTGCCTCGAGATCATTTTCCGCAATACGGAAAAGTCCCAGAGCCGTCCGCACGGTGATTGAATTACCAAGCGCTTGTGTCACGGTAACATCGGTACCTTTTTCCAAAACAACGGTATCCCCCGCGGGAATAAGAGTCGCTTGGCAATCGCGAATTAAGGTGAAGTTTGTCTGCATGCCCTAAAGTTTAAGTTTCGCGACAAAGTGGCAAGCATCGGAGTGAAAGATTGCTTCTTCGCTTGCCGAAGGGGCAGGGTGTCATAGGGCTTGAGGCATGCCTGTTTGGTTTAATCCAGCCCGAGAACTCGACGCTTTGCTTCGGAAAGTCGCCCCGCAGGTTGCGGGGCTTGATGCTAATTTTAATCCCGAACTGCGTCTTTCGGACCCTCGTCACGCTGATTTCCAAGCTAATGGTGTTTTGCCCGCTGCGAAAAAAAGTAAAGCCAACCCCCGTGCCTTAGCCACGGCTCTTTTAGACGCATTGCGTGCTTCTGGTGAGTTGGATGAAAGCCTTATTCAGGCGGAGGTGGCTGGTCCAGGTTTCATTAACTTCAAACTTACTCCATTGGCTTTGGGAGCTTGGTTACGCGAGTATCGCGATGAGTCTAAATGGAGAGCGGGGGCGGCATCGATCATGAAGGGGAAGAAAGTCATTATCGATTATCCTTCTCCTAATACTGCCAAACAAATGCATGTGGGGCATTTGCGTCCTATCGTTATCGGTGAAGCGGTCGCTCGTTTAATTGAATTTTGTGGAGCAAAACTCATTCGCGATAACCATATCGGAGATTGGGGAACAAATTTTGGTATTTTAATTTTGGCGATTCGACGTTCGGGATTTGTTTGCGATGCCCAAAGTCCAACAGCTCTTGAAGATTTAGAAAGACTCTACAAAGAGGGTAGTGCTTTAACAAAAGCAGATCCCGTTGCGATGGAAGCGGCGCGTGCTGAATTAGCGAAGCTACAAGCTGGTGACGCAGAGAATCTTGCCCTCTGGCACAAAATCGTCGAAGTCTCGAACGCCGCCTGTCAGCGAATTTATGATCAATTTGGCCTTAAAACGGACCTTATCTTAGGTGAATCGTTTTATCGTGATAAGGTAGACCGAGTTTATACCGAATTACAAAAGTGCGGTTTAGCCGAAGAAAGTGAAGGAGCTCTGGTTGTTTGGCATGATGATGAGCCACGCTTCTCTCGTCATGCTGAAACTAAAATGCCCTTCATCATTCGTAAAAAAGACGGATCGTCGAATTACGCTTCAACTGATTTAGCGACTCTTCTCTATCGTTGGGAAAATTTTCAGGCTGAAGAAATTGTTTATGTCACGGATGGTCGCCAACAAGATCACTTTCAGCAACTTTTCCGCACAGGGGAAAAATGGTTTGCCGCCACGCAACGTCCCTTGCCCCGTCTGCGTCACGTGTGGTTTGGAACGATTCTGGGCGAAGATGGTAAAGCGATAAAAACCAAGTCAGGCGATCCTGTCCGTTTGCAGTCTCTCATTGATGAAGCGACGGAGCGTGCTTTTGTTGCTGTCTCCTCCAAGAGCCCCGATTTACCTGAGGCCGAGCGACATGCCATTGCGAGAGCGATTGGCATTGCCGCTCTCCGCTATGCTGATTTGGCGTCAAATCGCACCATGGATTACGCTTTCTCGTGGGAGAAATTGCTAGCTTTTGAAGGTAATACGGCTCCATACTTGCTTTATGCGGTGGTTCGAGTGCGATCCATTTTTCGCAAAAATAATCTCGAGGTTGGTCAAGGTGAAGAAGGGGCTTCGAATCCTGAAACACCAACCGAAATTGCTTTAGCCCGAAAACTCTTGGGCTTCACCAATGCTCTTGATCAAGCACTTGATGATTTGCGTCCGCATCACCTTTGCACTTACCTGCATGAGTTGGCGGCCGCTTATGGAGCTTTTTATGCCGCTGATACGGTTAACGTCGATCAGCCTGACGTTCGGGCGCGTCGATTGATGCTTTGTTCGCGAACTTGTTCGATTTTAGAAACAGGGTTGCGTTTGCTAGCTATCAATCCTGTTCAACGAATGTAAGTTATGAAGACGGAAAAAGCGATGCCAGTAACTCGCCTTGATGTTCTTCGCCGTGGAGTGGTCGGGTGTTGTCCTAATTGTGGTCGTCGCTCTCTGCTGCAATCTTGGTTTCGATTACGTCCTTCTTGTCAGACTTGCGGAATGGCACTCGCTAAATCCTCGGGCTTTTATTCGGGGACAACTTCGATTGGTTATGTCGCCTCGATTCTTTTCATCATCATCCCTCTTTGCTTTCTGGTGACTTTTAAAATCGTTTCCGTTGTGCAGGCTGTCTTATTGGGCATCGGAGGAACCTTTCTCTTTATGCTCGGCCTTTATCCCTTGATGCTTTGTTGGATGGTGATGGCTTATTATGTGGCACTACCTGAGGAATTGCCCGCTAATGAGGGTTTTACACCACCTCATTAAGTCCAAGGCCTGCATTCTTGACACGTATCTTCTTATCAAGATACATTGATATATATGAATAAAGAAGAGTTCCTAGCCCGTTTGCGAGCTCCGCACCGTCCCACGGTTTCGGTGGAATTCTTTCCGCCCAAAACCAAAGAAGATGGGCAGTTGATGTTGAAAACAGCGAAAGCTCTTCAGCCCTTCGGAATTGATTTTGCTTCCATAACTTATGGCGCAGGTGGTTCGGACCGTTCAACGGTTTTGGAATATGGACAGCAACTCGTGGCGGCTGGTTTTCCGCTGATTGCTCACTTAACTTGCGTTGGACATAGTCGAGCCGAGTTAGATGAGATTATTAATAAATATGATTCGGCAGGCTTCTCTGGCATTTTAGCTTTACGAGGTGATCCACCCAAAGGTCAAAAAGAGTTTATCGCACATCCCGAGGGATTTGCTCATGCGTTTGGTTTGGTGCAGTTAATTCAGCAAATTCATCCGCATCGCTTTGCTATTGGCGTTGCCGGTTTTCCCGAGCGTCACCCCAACTCACCCGATGATCTTTCCGATATTCGTCACCTCGCTGGTAAAGTTTCGGCGGGAGCGGATTTTGTTACCACGCAACTTTTCTTAGATAATGAGGATTATTTTCGCTTCGTTGAGCGAGCGCGAGCCGCGGGAGTGGTAGCACCTATCTTACCTGGAATCATGCCCGTTCTTTCGTTAAAGCAAGCCCGTCGCTTTTGTGGTTTTTGTCAGGCAAAAATCCCTGCCACTTTAGAAGCTGAACTTTTGGCCTGCGGAGACGATGAAGAAGCTCAGCGAAAAGTGGGAGTCTCATGGGCGGTTCGTCAAATTCGCGGTTTACTCGCTCGTGGTGTACCTGGTTATCACGTTTATATCCTTAATCGTTCGCAGTCGGCGATTGAGTTATTTACTCAATTAAGACGCTAGGTTGATTTGACTTACGGATTGCTGAGAAGAAGGCGAAGGCTCAAATTCTTCTCGTGCAGGGTCCCCCAACATTGCGAAAGTTTGATTTTAAAGCGGCTATCGCTTGGTCGCTTTATGATTTTGCGAATACGGGTTTTGCTATGGTGGTTTTGGCTCTGATTTGGCCACAGATGTTTCACCATGTTTGGGGTGTTGGATTAGATCATCAGACCGAATCGATTGTTTTTAAGCTTACGCAGGCATTGCCTTGCTTAGTCATCTTTTTCCTCGCTCCTTTTTTAGGACAGCTGGCTGAAAGAGGGCGTTTTCGAGCTCAAGCCTTGCGATTCTCCGTGGTCATCGGGGCGATTTTGACGATGATGCTTTCCTGGGTTCCTGCCCAAGAATGGTTTCTCTCGGCTTTGCTATACGCAATGGCTGCGGTCGCTTTTTTTAGTGCGAGCACTTTTTACGATTCGATGATTGTCGATTGTGCACCGATAGGGCGACGACATTTGTTGAGTGGCATTGCTTATGCTTCAGGGTTTGTCGCTGGTTTTCTCATTCTCATCCTGCTGGCCTTGGGTTTATTTTCAGGTCCTGATTTACGCTGGATTTATTTGGCGGCAGGATTGTGGTGGTTAATTTTTTCTTTTCCGCTCTTGTTGTTTTCTTTTCCAAGACAGGAGCCAGCTGTACGTATTACTTGGGTATCCGCTTTGCAAAATACCTTAGCGACGGGCAAAGAGTTATGGGCAGATGCTCGCGTTCGTTGGTTTCTCTGTGCTTATATTTTTTATATCGACGGAGTTCATGCGGTCAAAACCTCGGCGGCTCACTTTGGAGCGGTTTTGGGTTTTGGATCCTCTGACTTAGTGAAAGCTTTTTTGGTCGTCCAAGTCATCGGCATTCCTGCTGCCTTAGCTTTTGGTTGGTTGGGTTCTCGTTGGGGTGCAGTAAGAATGATTGGGGTGGCCCTTTTGGGCTACATTCTGCTCACCCTTTGGGGGTCTCAAATTAGTCCAGGAAATATTAGTTTGAGTGGAATATCTTTTCCTTCGGTTTGGCTCATTGCGGGCGGTGTGGGATTAGTGCAAGGCGGCGTCCAAGCGCTGAGCCGTTCCTATTTTGCTGAACTCGTTCCGCCAGGTCGTGAAATCGTTTACTTCGGCTTTTATAGTATGATGGGTAAGTTTGCCGCGTTTCTCGGACCTCTGCTGGGTGCGATAGCGGGCTGGCTTTTTACGAATGCAGGCGATGAGACATCGACCGAACGCGCGGGCTTTGCCTCATTTGCTCTACTTTTCTTTGTCGGACTTATTTTACTCTTCAAAACACAACGAGTAAAAAAACTTAAACCGTAGCGAGAATTCGCTCCTGAATTTCTTTTACGGGCATTTGATTGAGCAAAGTCGGGGAAAGACGATTGGGATTAATCACGGGCAGAGATTGTAGGTGCTCGCTTAGGATGAGACCGCGATTAGCGGCGACTTCATCCACTCGGTCAACGGGAGTGAATCGTGGAGCGGATTGAAGCACTTCAGGACGTGTTCGAACGAGTTCGCCAATCGCTATCACGGCTTCGGCAAAGCGATCCAATTCCTCCTTGGTGTAGGATTCGGTCGGTTCAATCATTAGCCCAAACACTTCAGGGAAAGCGACGGTGGGGGCGTGGAAACCAAAGTCGAGGAAGAGTTTGCCAACGCGGGCGATAATGGAGGCCTTAGGAATTCCTGAGGCTTCAATGCGTTTAAAATCTTCATCAGCCAGAGTGAGAATAAACTCGTGCATTCGAGGCACGTTGTTGGCTGCAGCGGGGAGAGAAGGGAAGTGTGATTTGAGTCGTGAATAGAGATAGCGACTGGCCAGAACGGACATTGCGGACATGCGTTGAACTCCTTCGCGACCGAGGCGTTGCAAGTAAGTGTAGACTCTTACTTTGTGAGCAAAATTTCCCCAGTGACGGTGGAAAGATCCGATACTGTGTCTTGGGCGAACAGGAACGAAGCGGTCACCTTGTTTCTGAATTTGGTAACCAGGCAAGAAGTCGACGAGTTTCTCGGAAACCGCCACGATGCCATCTCCAGGACCTCCTCCTCCATGTGGCACTGTCCATGTTTTATGCAAATTATTGTGCACAGCATCAACTCCAAGGGCTTGGAGGTTCACCCATCCTGCAATGGCGTTCATGTTTGCTCCGTCCATATAGACCAAGCCACCTGCTTGATGGATTGCATCGGCCATGCGCTTAAAATCTGTTTCGAAAACGCCTGAGGTATTGGGGTTGGTAACCATCATTCCCGCAATACGCGGACCGAATTCACGAATTTTGGCATCGAAGTCTGCTTGGTCAACTCGACCATCGGGAGACGATTTCAGGATAACAATTCCTGAAGGTGCACCGTCCTCACGTCGACGATTAATATAACCAGCTGTGGTAGCGGTCGCGAAATTAGTACCGTGTGCGCTCGAGGGGATGAGAATGATATCTCGTTGGGTTTGACCGCGGTGTTGATGGTAAGCTTGGAAGAGTTTTAGGCCAACGAGCTCACCTTGAGCTCCTGCCACGGGTTGGGTGGTAACCCCTGGTAGACCAGTAATTTTTTGGAACCACTCTTGAATTTGCCAAAGTAATTCGAGAGAACCTTGGGCGTCATCGATGGGTGCTTGAGGGTGTAGGCTGGTGAAGCCAGATAAGCTAGCGGCCCAATCATTGAGGTGAGGGTTGTACTTCATTGTACACGAACCCAAAGGGAAACATCCCGTGTCGGGTGACACATTTAATTCACCCAGTTTCGTGTAGTAATCTTTTAACTCTTTGAGTGCAAATGTCGGGAGACCTACTGCATTTTTTCGAAGTAAGTGAGCGGGTATTTCAGGGAGAGTGAAAGTTCCCTGCGCTCGACCATAAAGTTTTTCGAAAAAGGCGACGAGTTTATCGGCATCGGCCTGACTTTGAATATCGCTACAGGAAATTTTCAGTAATGAACAACCGCAGGGGGTTCGTCCCGTGATATCAACCCCGACATGTAAACCGACTTCTCTGCCTTTCGCGATTACGGCTGCCGCAGGCTCGGGGAGCATGAGACTGAATTCATTCCAGAAAGCTTGTTTAGCGTAACAAATTTTTAATCCAGGAATGACCCCCAGTTTGGTGGCTATGGCCTGAGCGTGCTCGCGACCTGCTTGGCAACTTGCAGCCATTCCTTTTTCACCTCGAGCGAGAATCGCCGCACCTGCAATCGTGGCGATAAAGGCTTGGTTGGAGCAGATATTCGAGGTCGCTTTGTCTTTACGAATGTGTTGCTCACGGGTCGACATCACCATGACGATGCAATCTCGGCCAGCATTGTCTTTGGCTTTACCAACAAATCGACCTGGGGTCTCACGCACTTCGTTCTTTTTCTCGGTGTTATGTCTGACGGCAAAAATTCCCAACCCGGGTCCACCGAAATTAGCTCCAATGGCTAAGTGTTGTCCTTCACCGACAATGATATCGGCTCCACTACGACCATACTGTGCTGGCGCTTTCAGTCCCCCTGTCGCCAAGAGCATCGGGTCGATGACTGCGATCGATTTTACTTGGTGCTCAGCACAAATGTCGGTCAAAGCGTCGACATCTTCTAAAAGTCCCAAATGATTAACTTGAGGGAAAATGACGGCCGCGACCTTACCCGGATGCTTTTGAATATATTGAGCAATCGCTGCGGCCTGAATCCGACCCGTTTCTTCATCAGGGACGATGAATTCACATTTTACAGAAGTGTGGGCGGTGTGCGTTTTTAAAACCTCGATATCTTGTGGAAGTAAAGTACCAGCGACTAAGACGGTATTGGCTTCGGCTTCAGACATGCGAACCGCACAAACGGCTGCTTCAAAGAGTGCACTGGCACGATCGTAGAGAGAGGAATTGACCGCTTCAAAACCAGTGAGTTGTGCAAGAGTCGATTGGTAAATCCAATGGGTGATGAGAGTGCCTTGCGAGCGTTCCGGTTGGTAGGGTGTATAGGAAGTCGTGAGATTGCGAATGGAGCAAACATGGCTCACGATTTCATGAGTTTGATAGACTTGTAATCCGTCGCCGATGAAACTCGTTTTAATTTCATTTTTCTGGGCTAAGTCCGCCATGCGTTGAGCCAACGCTTGATATTCAAGTTCAATTGGTAAATCGAGGGGCCCAGAAAATTTCACATCAGGAGCAATGTGTTGGTACATTTCCGAGAAATTGTTAGCACCAATCGCTTTAAACATGCTTTGAATATCTTGGTCACTGGCAGGGATATAGTGACGAGAAAGTTCGCGGCTTATTTTCGCTGGGTCGTAGGGCAGTTGAACCATAGAGAAATTGATAAAAGCAAGTTACGGTATCGCAACTTTGCACCCCTAGATAAAAGGGTTATTAGAGAAAAACCCTCAATGCATAAGGGGTTTAAGTTACTCACAAAAAGAGGCGACAACATCGGCATTAGCACTTATTCACAGGAGACCTACTTCGACGTCATGACCCGCCAGGAACGTGCCAACTTTATCGCCAAAAAGCTGGCCCAAATGTATCCCGAAACACCGATTCCATTGGATCATACCGATGCTTTTACGTTGTTGGTGGCAGTCGTATTGTCTGCTCAATGTACGGACAAAAAGGTTAATGAAGTTACCCCTGCACTTTTTGGCCTAGCGGGTAGCCCATCGCGTATGGCGCAAATGTCGGTAGAAGAGGTTTATCGTTTGATTCGTGTCCTTGGTTTGGCTCCTCAAAAATCCAGAGCCCTCGTGGGCTTGGCCAAGCAAATCATGGAAAAACACCAAGGACAGGTTCCACGAACTTTTGCTGAATTAGAGGACTTGCCTGGAGTGGGTCACAAAACAGCCTCGGTCGTCATGGCTCAGGCTTTTGGCGTACCCGCTTTTCCAGTTGATACGCACATTCACCGTCTCGCGAAACGTTGGAAACTGAGCCAAGGTAAATCGGTTGAGCAAGTTGAGCGAGATTGTAAAAAACTCTTTCCTGAGTCCTCCTGGAATCAATTGCACCTGAGAATTATTTTTTACGGACGTGAGCATTGCACGGCTCGTGGCTGCAACGGCAAAACCTGTCGTCTTTGCGCAGCTTTAGTGACAACTAACCGATGAGTTTTTCGTGTTTTTCACGAAACTCCTCTGTCCAAGGACAAGGCTGATGCGAGGTTCCGTCGAGACGACAAACCGTGCGACTCGCTTTGGCGTGAAGTATCGAGTGATCGGTTGAGCGAAATTCAAAATCAACCGTGAGTCCAGCCGCGCGAACTTTTTTGACTTTTAAGACGAGATCGACCTCGCACTCTGGTCGTATCGGAGCATGGTAGTGTAATTCTAAATCACGTACGACGACGTAAACATCAGGAGCGATGGCTGGATCGAGAGTGTCTTTACCCATCACTTCGACAAAAAAAGCTTTTTGAGCGCGCTCCATCAGCAACACGTAATGTGAGTGATGTAAAATGCCGAGACCATCGGTCTGATCGAACCATGTCTTCATCCGTACGATGTAAGTGCGGTCGGATTGCCATCCTGGTTTAGCCATGGGGCACGGTGGTTGTATTGTGAGCTGAAGGCAAGAGGAGGCTTTATTTTTTCTCCCGAAAAGTCTGAGCCAACGCATCCAAGGCTTGCCATGTATCATGTTGAGGTTGGAAACCGAGGTCTTTTTGAGCTGCCCGAATATCAAACCAATGGTCTTTGGCTAATTCAACTGCGACAAAGCGAGTCATGGGTGGTTCTCCTTTTAAGCGAAACAAAGTCCAGATTCCTTCAAGGACCGTGCCTAAAAAATAAGCACGACGTAGGGAGATTTTTTTAGTGACCGGAGGAATGCCTGCACCTTGGAGAAGTCGATTGATAAATTCCCAAAGTTTAACGGGTTGTCCTTGCGAAATGAAATAAGCCTTACCATGACCTCGGCCAGCGAGAAGGGCGTCGAGAGCCTTGAGGTGGGCGAGGGCCGCACTGTCGACGTGGGTGACATCGACTTTGTTTTCTCCGTCGCCCACGATGCGGAGTTTACCTTGTCGTGCTCGCTCCAGAAGTCGGGGAAAAATGTGATTATCTCCTGGTCCCCAGATAAGGTGCGGACGTAAGGCACAGGTTGGCATGGCAACGGAGTTGCTTTGCAGAACGTCTTTTTCAGCACTCGCTTTGGTTTCAGCATAAGCACAAAGCCAGTTTCGACCATAAGGTAAGGATTCGTTGGCCCCTTGAAACGATTCCCCTGAAAAGACGACGCTCGGTGTACTAGTGTAGACAAAAGCCTTCACCCCTGCGTCGCGTGCGGCCACAAGACAATGTCTTGTTCCAATCATATTATTTTTAACGTAATCTTCCCATCGCCCCCAAATCCCTGCTTGAGCCGCCACATGGAAAACGTAGTCGCAACCCTCGACAGCTTTTTCCACGTCTTCTCGATTCGCAATATCTCCACGGAAATACTCGACGCCCGCTGGACAGTTTGGGCTCAGTGGTTTTCTACTTAGGCTACGTACGCGATAGCCACGTGCCAAACAGAGTTTGACGATTGCTTGTCCAAGAAAGCCACCTCCGCCAGTGATGAGAACGCGAGAAGATTCCATTATCGTGAGGTTAGGTGGCCAAGTTTCTGCGTCCATTCGCGGGCTAACTGCAGGCGATGGATCTTGGCATTATGTCGAACATCGACCGGTAATTTTTCCTGAAAGACAATTTCCTTAATTTGTATCGATAAGGGATGATTGCTTGCTTTTTGTCTTAGCGAGCGGAGGAGAGATTCTTTTTCTTCACTATTAAGGGGAGTGTGCTCGGGCTTAAGTTCGACAACGAGGACGGGGGTTTGTTGAGGGGCTTTGCCGATA
>CANHRV010000028.1 GCA_947463395.1 Opitutia bacterium
AAGCAACGAAACCACCCGAGAATTTATTACAAAAATGTCTAAGCCTTATCTCAAACAAGTTTATCTCGAGAAGGTCGTTCCCGAGCTGATTAAGAGCCGTGGTTACAAGAATGTACATCAGGTTCCTAATCTTTCGAAGATTGTTCTTAACTCAGCTTTCAAAGCTGAAGCCGACAAAGGTCACATGGCTGAAGTGGTGAAAGAAATGACCAAACTTTCTGGTCAAAAGCCTGTTGTCACTCGTGCAGCTAAGAGCGTGGCGAACTTCAAGGTTCGTCAAGGTATGCCCTTGGGCTGTATGGTGACTCTCCGCGGCCCTCGTATGTGGGAATTCTTGCTCCGTTTAACCGCGGTTGCTTTGCCCATGATTCGTGACTTCCGTGGTACTTCCAACCGCCTCGACGGGCGTGGTAACTACTCGTTAGGCATCGCCGACCACACCATTTTTCCTGAGACCCAAGCCGACGGTTCTCAGCGTGCCAACATTGGCCTCGACGTCGTGATTGTCACGACCGCTAAGACGGATGACGAAGGTCGGGAACTTTTACGCATGCTCGGCATGCCTTTCCGTCGTTCTTCAACGGCTACGACGGAAGCCAACGCAACCGCCGCCAAAGCCTAACCCATCTTAAACTAATACTCGTATGGCAAAGCAGTCCGTCATTGAACGATCCAAAAAGCGCGAACATCTTGTCGCTAAGTACGCCGCAAAGCGTGCAGAACTAAAAAAGATTCTCGCGAACCCTCAGACCACAGAAGAAGAATTTTATGCAGCTCAGCGCAAGTTGACCAAGTTGCCTCGCAACTCTTCTCGCGTCCGCCTGAAGAATCGTTGTTCTATCTCTGGCCGTCCACGTGCGTACATTCGCAAGTTCGGTCTTTCTCGTATCACCTTCCGTGAACTTGCCCTCGGTGGTCAAATTCCCGGTGTCACCAAAGCTTCTTGGTAATCTCCTCTAACGATCACTATGTCTTCTTCTAACGATACGATCGGAGATTTTCTCACCTCCATTCGCAATGCCTCCAAGGCACAAAAGCCTTCGCTGAATGTCCAATGGTCTCGCTTGCGCGAGGGTGTTGCACGCATTTTGACTGAATCTGGCTACCTCGCTGGTTTCCGTAAAGTTGAGCGCGACGATAAGCCCGTCTTGGAGTTAACCCTGAAATATGTTTCGGGCGTTCCAGCCATCACGAGCATCGAGCGTGTTTCGACTCCTGGTCGACGCGTTTATGCTGGTTACAGCGCCGTCCCTAAAGTCATTGGCGGTATGGGTGTTTCCATCCTTACCACCTCTCGCGGTGTCATGACTGACTCCGAAGCTCGCCGTCAAAAAGTCGGCGGTGAACTCCTCGCCAAAGTTTGGTAATTAACCCCGAAATCTTAAAAAGTCATGTCTCGCATTGGTAAACAACCTGTCACTTTCCCCGCGAACGTAAAAGTTTCCGTGAACGGAAAGACTGTTTCTGTCGAAGGTCCAAAAGGAAAACTCTCGCACAACTTCCCAGCTCAAATCGGAGTTACCGTGGATAAGTCCGCCGTACAAGTTGCCGATCTCACGGAAAAGAAAGAAGCGGGTGCTCTCTTTGGTACAACTCGTGCCATCATCCGTAATATGGTGGAAGGTGTAGAAAAGGGATATTCCAAAACCCTTCTCATCGAAGGCGTTGGTTTCAAGGCTGCCCTCAAAGGTAACGTGCTGGATCTCGCCCTTGGCTATTCTCACCCCATTCGTTACACCATCCCTGCCGGCGTAAAAGTCGAAGTCACCGATGGAACGAAATTAGTTATCAGTGGTCCTGATCGACACATGGTTGGTCAAGTGGCTGCCTCAATCAAACTCTATAAACCCGTTGAGCCCTACAAAGGCAAAGGTGTTCGCGTTGAAGGCGAATACGTTCGTCGTAAGGAAGGTAAGAAGACGGCCTAACCCGAAAAACGTAAACGATTATGAAAATTGCCAAAAAGAATCTCCTCGCGCAAAAGCGTCGCTGGCGTATCCGCAAAACCGTTCGTGGCACCGCCGCCCGTCCGCGTCTCGCACTCAAGCTCACGCATTTGCATCTCTACGCTCAAGCCATCGACGACGATCGTGGTGCTACGTTAGTGGCCGCGGCGACGACTTCGAAAGAGTTGCGTGGTAAAAAAATTCGTCCTTCCACGGCTGGTGCTGCTGCCTTTGGTGCGGCCTTTGGTGAAAAAGCCAAAGCTGCTGGTATCACTACCGTTGTTTTCGACCGTGCTGGCCGTCGCTACCATGGTGCAGTAAAATCCTTTGCTGACGCTGTACGAAAAGCGGGGCTCCTCTTCTAAGACTTACATGAGCGAAGAAAAAAATAATGCCGCGGCTTCGTCCGCATCTGCAAACGGTGGTTCTGGCCAAGGCGGAGAGCGCCGTGGTAATCGCCGTGGCCAAGGTGGCTCCAGTAATAACGGTGGTGCTCGTGCACCTCGTCGTGAAAGCCGCAATGAAGCCCCTGCTTCTGAGTACAACGACAAAGTCGTACACATCAATCGCTGCTCTAAGGTGGTGAAAGGTGGACGTCGTTTTAACTTTGCGGCTCTGGTCGTTGCCGGTGACGGCAAGGGTCGAGTCGGTGTTGGATATGGTAAGGCCAAAGAAGTTCCTGATGCGATTCGTAAGGGAACCGATCGTGCCCACCGTGCCTTAACTTTCGTTAACCTCCGCAATAACACGATTCCTCACGAAGTCATCGGTCGTGCCGATGGTGGTGTGGTTATGCTTCGCCCCGCTTCTCCTGGTACAGGATTGATTGCTGGCGGTGGTGTACGTGCGGTGCTCGAAGTCGTGGGCCTTAAAGACGTTCTTTCTAAGTCTATGGGTTCGAACAATCCTCAAGCGATTGTCAAAGCGACTTTAGATGGTCTCGCTCAACTTCGTACCCTTGAACAAATCAAGTCTCTACGCACTTAAGTGTTCTCTTTATGAAACTTCACAATCTTCCTGAAATTAAGGGTTCTACCCATCGTCATAAAGTCCTTGGTCGTGGTCGTGGCTCTGGTCACGGTAAAACCTCTGGACGTGGTCACAAGGGTATGAAAGCCCGCTCGGGTGGTGGACATCGCCCAGGCTTCGAAGGTGGTCAGATGCCTCTCTACCGTCGTTTACCTCATCGTGGATTCCAAAATGTAAATCGCGTTTCCTATGCGGTCGTGAATCTTCATGACCTTGAGGAACTCGAGGGTAAATCCTTTGGTCTCGCTGAACTCAAAGCCCAGGGCATCCTGCGTGCTAACGCCTCATTGCTCAAAGTTTTGGGCAATGGCGAAATTAAGCGTGCCATCACCGTTTCTGCTCACCGTTTCTCCGACTCTGCAAAGAAAAAAATCGAAGCCGCTGGCGGCAAGGTTGTAGAGCTCGGCGCTAAGGTCGCTGAATAATCCCTCAATACCCTCCGCGATGTTCTCGGCCTTCGCCAACTGCTGGAGGATTCCCGAACTCAGAGCCCGCCTGATTGCCACGGTGGCTCTAGTGTTCGTTGCTCGTATCGGGGCGAATATTCCTCTCCCTGGTATCGATCCCAAAGACATCATGGATTACTATCACACCATGGCTGACAAGGCCTCGGGTGGGATGGTGGCCATGTACAATATGTTTACCGGTGGTGCCTTGTTAAAAGGAGCCATCTTCTCTTTGGGTATTATGCCCTACATCAGCGCTTCGATTATCATGCAGTTGATGTCGGCCGTGGTTCCTTCGATTGCACGTCTGCAACAAGAAGGTGAAGTTGGACGTCAAAAAGTGGCGCAGTATTCTCGTTACCTGACAATCGCGATTGCGATTGTTCAGTCCGCACTTCTGATGGGTGCTTTCTTGAACCCAGGTAAAGTGGGTCAGGCATTAGGCCTTGGTAATTTTACTGGCACGATTGTTGTCCCAGAAATGATGAATCACAAAACGCTCTTTATTTTCATGGGCGTCTTTCTGCTGACCACAGGTTCGGTCGTGATGCTTTGGCTTGGTGAGCAAATCACTCAGCGTGGCATCGGTAATGGAACTTCGATTCTCATCACTGTTGGTATTCTAGCCGACATTCCTGGTGCGATAACTTCCTTTGTTGATTTAGCTTTTGGTGGAAAAATTGGTGCCGCTACGAGTGGAAGCCATGGCTGGGAAAAAGCAGCGGGAATGGTCATTCTCTTCGTCTTGGTTACAGCCGCGATGGTTGCGATTAATCAAGCGGTTCGCCGTATTCCTATTCAGTATGCACAACGCATGGTGGGTCGAAAAATGTATGGTGCCCAAACCAACTATTTGCCGTTAAAAGTTAATTATGCAGGCGTGATGCCGGTAATTTTTGCGGGGGCGATTTTGAGTTTCCCTCCGATGATCTTGAATCCCTTAAGTACGTTATCCCCTCAGTTGGAATTTCTGCGCTCTTGGGCTGATGTGTTCTATGGTCATGGCTGGTTCCACTATACCAGTTACGCGATACTTATTTTCGGTTTCAGTTATTTCTGGATTTCTATCATGTTCCGTCCGGTGCAAATCGCAGACGATTTGAAGAAAAATAACGGCTACATTTTAGGGGTTCGTCCAGGTGAGCATACGGCACAGTTTCTTGATTTCGTCATGACTCGTCTGACGATTGCAGGATCTCTCTTCTTGCTCATCATTGCGTTGATGCCCGATCTTTTCACGTTACAACTGAATTTCCCTCAGCGTCTTGCGACCTTCCTCGGTGGCACGGGGGGATTGATTACGGTTGGAGTCATGCTCGATACGATGCGTCAAATCGAGACCTTCCTTTTACAGCGTAATTACGAAGGCTTTTTGAAAAAAGGACGCATCGGTAGTTTACCTGTTCCGCAATCGGGAGCTCGAAATAGCAGTGAAAATTCCGCATTAGGTTCAATGGAAAAAACTTGTCTCGTGCTCTTCTTGCTCGGTGCTGCGGCTTGGATTGCTAACCATTGGAGTGACTTCGTGAAGTAAGTTTTTGCTGGAATGATTAACCTTAAGTCGGAAGAAGAAGTGAGTCGCATGCGAGCTGCTTGTGTTGCGGCCGCACGTGTTTTGCGCGATCTTTCCGTCTTGGTGGTACCAGGCGTTTCCACGGCGGCACTCGATTCTGCCGCACGGGGTTTAATGTTACGTCACGGTTGTGAAAGTGCCTGCCATGGTTACGTTGTTGGAGGTCTTACTTATCCCGGATACATTTGCGTTTCGGTAAATGATGAAGTCGTGCATGGTATCGGCGCTCCTCAACGAACGATTCATGAAGGTGATTTGGTTTCTTTGGACGTCGTGGTTCGCCGAGATGGTTACATCGGGGACAATGCTTGCACGATCGCTGTCGGTAAAGTGGACCCCGAGGCAAAGGCCCTTTGCGTGGCAACAGAGAAGGCCCTCCATGCTGGTATTGCTGCCGTTCGCCCAGGAAATAGGGTAGGGGACATTTCTGCCGCCGTTCAGGGCGTTTTAGCCCCCCTTGGCTATGGTATCGTTCGCGACTTCGTCGGCCATGGCGTCGGTAAGAAAATGCATGAAGAACCCCAAATTCCTAATTTTGGAAAAGCAGGAACAGGACCTAAGTTGTTGCCTGGAATGTGTTTAGCAATCGAGCCGATGGTTAATTTAGGCACACATAAAATCATCATGGGTGCCGATGGCTGGACTGCTCGGACCGCTGATGGCAAAGTTTCATCACATTTTGAACATACGGTCTTGGTCACTGAAACAGGGGCCGAAATCCTTACCCTACCATAAATCTCTTTTTTTGCTTCCAAATCCCCGTAGAACCATCAAGTTCCGACCTCTTTCCCAACTTCCAAACAGCACGGATACCATCATGCCACGACTCCTCGGTGTAGACATTCCTAACAATAAAAAAGTAGAGTACTCACTCCGCTATATCTACGGCATCGGCCCTCGTCGTGCCACGGAGATTTGTGAAGCTCTTGGCTTCGATCCATCGATGCGCGCTTCCAATCTTTCCGAAGAACAACTCAACAAGATTGTCGAGTATATCGTACGCATGGGTTATAAGTGTGAAGGTGACCTTCGTCGCGACATCGCTCAAAATTTAAAACGCTTACAAGCGGTGAAGTGCTACCGCGGTTTACGCCACTTCCGTGGTCTTCCTGTGCGCGGTCAACGCACTCGTACTAATGCTCGTACTCGTAAGGGTAAGCGCAAGACCGTTGGCGTTGCCTCAGCTCCAGCCAAGTAATCAATTTTTCACTACAACCTAATACTTTACGATGAGCGAAGAAGCCCCTAAGAATCCTAAGGCACGCAAGCCCAAGGCCACAGCAGCTGAAACGACCCCTTCTGTTGCACCTGAAGCGGTTGCTGCGGTAACCACTCCTGAAGCGAGTGCGGAACGCAAAGAAATCACCGCCAAAGAATTGCTCGGTGAAGAAATGGGTGAAGTCAAAGTTCGTCGTGCCAAAGGTTCTAAAAATATCACGGCGGGCGTTTGCCACATCTTAGCCACTTTCAACAACACCAAGGTTACCATCACCGACTTAAACGGTAATGTAATTTCTTGGGGCTCTGCTGGTCGTCACCAATTCCGCGGTTCACGCAAATCAACGGCTTATGCCGCTCAAGTGGTTTGCCAAGAAGCCGCTAAATTAGCGATGGCTCACGGCTTGAAAGACGTTTCGGTTCGCGTGAAAGGCCCAGGAATGGGTCGTGATAGTGCGATCCGTGCTCTGCAGAACTTAGGACTTAATGTAACCTCTATTGTCGATGCTACCCCCATTCCTCACAATGGTTGCCGTCCTTCGAAGCGTCGTCGCGTTTAAATTTTAATTTTCGTCTCACCGTCCGGCGATGGCAACCCGGGCGGGTTCTCCCATCCGCCACTCATCACACACTAAAAAATTATGTCTCGTTACACTGGACCAACGACCAAGCTCAATCGCCGCTTCGGTCAAAATATCTTCACGACCTCTAAAGGTGAAGAACGTCGCCCATACCCTCCTGGTATTCACGGCAAAACCACGCGTCGTAAAGTTTCTGAATACGGCGTTGGCCTCAATGAGAAGCAGAAGCTTCGCATGATGTATGGTATGACCGAAAAACAATTCCGTCTCGCATTCGAGCGTGCTAAACGCATGGGTGGTGTTGCAGGTGATAATTTCTTACGCATTCTCGAAACGCGTTTAGACAACGTTATTTTCCGTTTAGGCTTTGCTAATTCTCGTGCCGCTGCCCGTCAGTTAGTTTCTCACGGTCACGTACGTGTGGATGGTCGCAAAGTGAATGTTGCCAGTTTTACCGTTTCTCCTGGTTGTGAAATTGAAATTCGCGACCGTACTTCATCGAAGCAGTTAGCAACTCGAGCCATCGAAGATGGTCAGGGTCGTCCTGCTCCAGCCTGGTTGAGTGTTCAGCCTGAGCAGCTCAAGGGTATCGTATCCCGTGAGCCTGCAAAGGAAGAGCTTCCTCAGGATATCAATGTTCAGATCATCGTTGAATTCTACAGCCGCTGATCCAACCGCCACCCCCAACCCAAGTCACCTAGCCATGTCCAAGCGCCTCGGAAAATTCGAATTGCCCAAGGGCCTCAAAAAAGAGGAATCCTCGGCTTCATCCACCTTCGCTCGCTATACCGCCGAGCCATTCGAGACCGGATTCGGTCACACGATTGGCAACTCGTTGCGTCGCGTTCTTCTCAGTTCCATCGAAGGTGCTGCCATCTCTTCGGTAACCATCGAAGGAGTGCAGCATGAGTTTCAGCCTATCGATGGCGTCGTTGAAGACGTCACGGAAATTGTTTTAAACCTCAAAAAAGTTCGTATCCGCACGGAAGCGAATAAGCGCGAATCGTTCAAGGGTACCATCGACGTTAATAAAACGGGCGTGGTTAAAGCCTCGGACATCGTCTTTGAAAGCAAAGGTGGCACGGTTTCTTTAGTGAATCCTGACACCGTCATTTGCACTCTCGATCGCAAGCGTCGCTTCTTTGCGGAAGTGGAAGTAAGCGTCGGTCGTAGTTGGGCTTCGGCGGAAGAGAATAAGAAGGCCGACCAAACCATTGGTTCGATTCCGGTCGACTCTCTCTTCTCTCCGGTGACTCTCGTTAAATACGCCGTGGAAAATACCCGCGTTGGTCAAATGACCGATTACGACAAGTTGGTCCTCGAGATTTCCACCGATGGTCGTATCACGCCCGATGAAGCTTTGAAAGAAGCCTCGGCGATTCTCCGTCACCACTTGGCTGTCTTCGATACCGTCTCGGCTGATACCGTTGAATTTGAATCAGGAAAGTCGGAAGTCAGCGAAGAACAAAATCGTCTTCGTAAACTTCTCAATATGTCGGTGAACGAGATTGAACTCTCGGTCCGAGCTGCGAATTGCTTGAACAACGCTAATATTAACACGGTCGGTGAATTAGCGATGAAGTCGGAACAAGAGATGCTGAAGTATCGCAACTTTGGTAAGAAGTCTCTCAACGAAATCAAAGCCAAGCTCGAACAGTTGGGTCTCTCGCTCGGTCAGAAGATCGACGAGCGCTTACTCGACAAAGGCGTAAACTCCTAATCGAACCCTAGTCACATGCGTCACCGCTCTCACCATCACGTTCTCGGCGTCAAGACGGCTCATCGTCGCTCTTTAGTGGCTAACTTAGCTGCTGCGCTCTTTACCAATGCACGTATCACAACGACCCTTTCTAAGGCTCGCGCGGTTCGTCCTTTTGCAGAACGTTTAATCACCTTAGCCAAAAAAGCTGAGCAATCTTCTGATAAAAGTGTGAAGTTACACTATTACCGTTTGGCCTTATCGCGTCTTCGTAATGAAGCGGCTTGTGGTCTCTTGTTTAAGGATCGCGTTAAGCAGTTCTTAAATCGTAACGGTGGTTTCACCCGAATCTATAAACTCGATGCCCGTAAAGGCGATGCCGCTGAAACGGCACTCATCGAGCTCGTGGGCAAGGATGATAAAGCTCCTGCCTTAACCCCTAAAGCCAAGGTTGCTCGCAAGCCTAAGGCCAACAAGGAAACAGCTACTGAAGCCAAGGCCTAATTTAGCCCTGGCCTCGTAGCCTCAACGAGACGCGTCTACCCCCACTGGTGACGCGTCTCGCCTTTTTAATCCCTCATTCACCGACATGCTTCAGCCAATTGATATCAGTGTTTTTTTGGCTTTTATCACCACCGTCGTTGCCGTTGGGTTTTTCTGCCTGCAGGCTTGGTATGATCGGCGTGATGCATTATTGTCTGACCACCGTCGTTTGAGTTCGGTTTTCTCCTGCACACGCTGTGCTCTCACTTATGTTCGCCCGCGTCGTCGAGAAGAGGCCCCTTGTCCACGATGCGGATGGAACAATGTACGACTAAAATTTTAACCCTTATTTTCTCTCAACCATGGCTTCCCAGTCTATCGCCATTCTCGATTTCGGATCACAACTCACCAAGGTTATTGCCCGACGTATCCGTGAATGCCAGGTGCACTCACGCATCTATCCTCATGATGTTTCGATTGAGACTCTTCGTGCAGATGGCGTGGTTGGAGTCATTCTCTCGGGTGGACCTTCCAGTGTAAAGTCACCGGGTTCTCCACGTCCTAACCCAGCGATTTTTTCCATGGGAGTTCCTGTTTTAGGAATTTGTTATGGCGTGCAACTCATGGGTGAAATGCTGGGAGGAAAAGTTGCGAGCAGTAAGCATCGTGAGTATGGACACGGTACACTTTCCTTCCGAGGACATCGCTCGCTATTGCTGCAAGGTTTGAAGTCTCCTTTGCGGGTTTGGAATTCGCACGGCGACAAAGTGATTCGTTTGCCGAAGGGCTTTAAGGCCGTCGCGAGTACGGAGAATTCAGATAATGCGGTGGTAGAGGATGCGAAGCGTCGTTTTTACGGTATTCAGTTTCACCCTGAGGTTGCTCACTCTGAACGCGGCATCGAGTATCTTCGTAATTTCCTTTTCCGAATTTGTCGCTGTAAGCCGAATTGGGTGATGGATGACTATGTCGCTACGGCGGTGAAAGAAATACGTGAGAAAGTCGGCAAGTCGCATGTCATTCTTGGCCTCTCTGGTGGTGTTGATTCTTCTGTGGCTGCAGTCCTGATTCAAAAAGCCATCGGCAAGCAACTCACCTGTGTTTTTGTCGACAATGGTTTGTTGCGACTTGGTGAGCGTGCTCAGGTCGAGAAAATGTTCCGCGGAAAGTTTAAATTAGACCTCCGCGTGGTTGATGCCTCTAAAATCTTCCTCAAAAAACTCAAAGGGGTAACCGATCCAGAACAGAAGCGAAAGATTATCGGGCGTGAGTTCGTGCAAGTTTTTAATCGTTCGGTTAAGACCTTAGCACGGAAAG
>CANHRV010000029.1 GCA_947463395.1 Opitutia bacterium
ATTACACGATTGGTGCGGCCTGTGCTGCGGGCAACGCAGGCCTTATCCAAGCCGCTCAGATGTTGCAATTGGGAGAGGTTGACCTCGCTTTCGCTGGCGGAGTTTCCGAATCAATTCACACTTTCGGCATCTTTGCTGGATTTAAAAATCAAGGTGCTCTTGCAAGCCACTCCGACCCCACCAAAGCTTCGCGTCCTTTTGATAAAAACCGCAACGGTATCGTGATCTCCGAAGGTGGAGCCATCTATACTTTGGAGCGCTTGGATGACGCTCTCCGTCGCGGTGCAAAAATTTTAGGCGAAATTGTTGGTTGGTGTATCAACTCCGATGCCACCGACGCGGTTCTGCCCAATCCACAAAGACAGGCAGAATGTGTTCGTTTCGCTCTGCAGAGAGCCGGAATGAAACCGCAAGAGATTAACATCGTTTCAACGCACGCTACCGCCACCGCCTTAGGGGATATACAGGAATGCGTTGCCTTGAGAGAGGTGTTCCAAGACTGCCCCAACACCTTTATCAATAATACAAAGAGTTATATCGGCCATTGCATGGGTGCAGCAGGGGCTTTGGAATTAGCTGGTAACCTGCCCTCATTTACGGACGGCTGGGTTCACCCCACGATAAATATTGAGGAAATCGACCCCGAATGCGCCCTGCCTGGCTTAGTTGTTAACAAACCCCATCAGGCTCAAGAAATTAAGGCTATTTTGAACAATTCCTTTGGTATGCTTGGCATTAACTCAGCCCTGATTGTTAAAAAATATGGGGTTGCCTGAACGGGCGTTGTTGGTTGAAACAAACCTACCGTTATGACCAAGGAAGACATTAAGCAAATCGTTCTCGATATCATCGCTGACATCGCCCCCGATGAAGATTTGTCGGCCGTTAAAGCCGAAGTTCGCCTGCGCGATCAACTCTCGCTCGATTCGATGGACTTCCTAGATATCGTCATGGAGTTACGCAAAAAGCACGGCATTGAGGTCCCCGAGGCAGACTATGTGCAATTAGCCTCACTTGATTCATGTGCCGATTACCTTTTGCCTAAATTCTTAGCCAAGAAGTAATCAAAGGCCGCCACGCTCAAACAAAGGCCACCTCTTCGTGGCCTTTTTTATTGGCAAGAAATAACCCCAAATCCGGAAAGGAAAGTGGGGTTAAATGGTGGAGCCTATCGGGCTTGAACCGACGACCTCTTGCATGCCATGCAAGCGCTCTACCAACTGAGCTAAGGCCCCTTAAAGTGGAAGATTCAACAAAGAACTAGCCTGTGCCACGGTCAACGCTTTTTTCCCATCCTTTGAGTCTCTGATTGCCAAGAAGGTCGCATGCCTTTGCTTTCTTGGAGTGGCCGATTCAACTGAAAGCCCTGAAGAGACGCCTATTAGCCGACCCGCTCATACTGGAGGTCTTCGCATCGCCAAAGAATTCATTGAATCTCTCCCCATCGCACAATGGGACGGTCCTATCGAATTAATTGAAACAGAGAAAGAAGCGGAGCAGGCCATTCGGCATTTAAACAAAGAACGCATTCTCGGGTTTGATACTGAAACACGACCTTCCCACACTCGGGGCGTTAGCTATCTTCCTTCAGTTTTACAATTAGCTGGTGAAGAACGAATCTTTGTTTTTCGTTTAGATGTCTGTGGCGGGGTGCCCTTAACCTTCCCCCTTCTCTGCCATCCACAAAAAGCCAAAGTCGGAGTCGCCGTACGCGATGACGTTCGTCACCTTCAAGAACGCGCTCCCTTTGACGCCCCAAGCTTTATCGATATCTCGGATTTTACTAAAAAAGCAGGAGTTGAGAATACCGGCCTTAGAGCCCTGGTCGCTCACTACCTCGGTTTGCAGATGAAGAAATCGAAGAAAATTCAGACCTCTCGGTGGGAGCGCGAACTTTCCAAGGAACAGATAAAGTATGCCGCCAACGATGCGTGGTTTAGTCGAGAACTCTATCTGAAATTAGAGAAAGACGGAATCATTCCCTCCTTTGAATAAAAGAGGCGAAGCCACCGCTTCGCCTGCTTTGATGGAATGAGAGGAAACGATTACTCGTTCTCTTTAATATCCTTCATATCAATCGTCTTTTTGATACGCTCACCCGACTTAGAAGGAAAGTCCTCCAGCAAGGCATGAACTAAAACAGGAATAAGTCGCGAACGATCGATATCAATGTAATCGCCATAAACCTCACCCTCGTAAACTAAGATACCTCTTTTGCTTTCTGCTACATTTTTATAAATACGTAAGACTAACTGCGAAGCACTGTGCATGTGAGAATACTGAGTGCTTTCTCCCGCAGAATGGTGTAAGGTTGGGTAAGTAGCAATCGTTCCATAACTCTCATGACGCCGGTTTTCGCTATTCTTGGTTAAATCGAGAGCAAATTCAAATGTCACCGTATAATCAGCCGAAGCACTTTGCCCATTATCCAAGAACTTCATGCCTTTTGCGGTTAACAGTGACACCAAATTTTTGGCCTCTATTTGATATTCCTGACTGCCCTTAAGCGAAGGATCTATGGGTGCGATGCAAAAGGCCTTTCCTTGGATATCTTTCAAATCGATTGTATGGAAAACTCGACGCTCGATTTCAATTTGCCCGTAATAGCGACTCTGACAACCCACAAGCAGGACTCCAAGAAGGAGAAGAAGGAAGGATTTAATTTTCATAGTTTTATAACGAATGATGAATACAATCATTCTATGTAATAGAATTGTGACTACAAGGGGTTAATTCATACCCATCATCCTAACAAAGATTAGCAGGTTAAGAATGGTGGCTCTTTTAAAGGTTATTTGAGCCCGATTAATCTTTTATAGAATAATTCTAAATGAATATTTTATTCGCGCACTGCCCAAGCAAGTAACAACCAGCCTAAAATCATCAACAAACCTCCTACAGGCGTGATCATGCCGAGCCAGCGAGGCGCACCCAAAGACATCGCATAAAGGGTTGAACTGAAAATGAGGGAACCGAAGAACCAAAACCACTTAAGGTAACAACTCAGAGACGAAGAAGACTTAGGGTTAATAGCCCCCACCGCCACGGCGTGCACCAGTAAATACAGGGTCGCTGTACTCCACCAACCAGAAGCCTCGGGAATGAGGGCCAGTTGTGCTTTAAGAGCATGAGCACCGAAGGCACCGAGGGCGATGGCCGTCGCCCCCATGATGCCAGCTATAAACCAATGTGCGTTCGCCATTTAAGCTCCCGCGTCAGCCCCAGATTTTTTCTGAGTGAAGGTCAGTCCCTTCTCGCCTACCGCAACCACAACCGGCTCTTCTTTGTTAAAATCGTTACGCAAGATAGCTTCGGCCAAGGGGTCTTCTAGCAAACGTTCCACCGCACGACGAAGAGGACGAGCACCATACTTCTCATCCCAACCATTTTCCACGAGGTGAGCACGAGCAGGCTCAGTGACTACTAACTTCACACCTAGATCGAGCAGACGTTTGGCAACCTTCGCTACCTCGATATCCACAATCTTGGTCATGTGCTCCTTCGCTAATTGCTGGAAGATGACAATATCTGTAAGACGATTCAAGAATTCGGGCTTAAAGGCACGCTTCGTCTCATCCATAATACGGTCCTTTAGCTTCTCGTAATCACGGGTGGAATCTACTCCGACATCAAAGCCCACCGACGAATTACGCTGCAAAACATCAGCACCCACATTGGAGGTCATGATAATGATGGTATTTCGGAAATCGACGACGCGTCCCAAAGAATCCGTCAAACGACCATCCTCTAAAGCCTGTAGGAGTAATTGAATGACATCGGGGTGTGCCTTTTCAATTTCATCAAAAAGAACCACGGAGTAGGGCTTACGACGAACTAACTCCGTTAACTGACCACCTTCATCGTGTCCGACGTAACCAGGAGGTGAACCAATGAGTCGAGAAACCGTAAACTTCTCCATGTACTCAGACATGTCGATTTGAATAACCGCTTCCTTCTCGCCAAACATACGCTCAGCTAAAGTACGAGCGAGCAAAGTCTTTCCGACGCCCGTGGGGCCAAGGAAAAGGAAAGATCCGATAGGGCGACGAGGGTCTTTCAAGTCAGCCCGTGAACGACGCAGTGCTCGTGCGACAACTTCGCAGGCGCGGTCCTGCCCAATGACGCTGCTTTGAAGATCTTTTTCCAAATCCAAAAGTTTCTGCGCTTCCTTGCTCTCCATGCGATTGAGGGGCACGCCCGTCCAATCGGCCACGATATGCTGAATGGCTTCTTCATCGACGATGACTTTCTTTTCATCGCGCTTCTTGCGCCAGTCTTCGAGCATCTTTTCACGTTTAGCGCGCAACTTCTTTTCTTGATCACGCAAGTTAGCTGCCTCCTCAAACTTCTGTTGGCGAGAGGCCTCCTCTTTTTGCAAGACAAGGGCATCAATATCCGCCTGAGCTTTATCCAATTCCGGAGGTAAATTCAATGAACGGATTCGTGCACGTGCACCCGCTTCGTCCATCACATCAATCGCTTTATCGGGCAAGTGACGAGAAGTGATATAGCGGTGAGATAAACGCACCGCTGACTCAATCGCCGCATCCGTGTATTCGCACTTATGGTGCTCTTCATATTTGTGACGAATACCTCGTAAAATCAGCACGGCATCTTCTGGAGAAGGATCATCCACCTTAACCGATTGGAAGCGACGCTCGAGCGCTGCATCTTTTTCAATGTGCTTACGATATTCAGAAAGTGTGGTCGCACCGATGCACTGAATTTCTCCGCGAGAGAGAGCTGGCTTTAAAATATTGGAAGCGTCCATGGCTCCTTCCGCCGCCCCTGCTCCGACAATCGTGTGCATTTCATCGATGAAAAGAATGATGTTTTTCGCACGCTTAATTTCATCCATGATTCCTTTAATGCGCTCTTCAAATTGACCGCGGTATTTCGTGCCAGCGACCATCAAAGCGAGATCGAGCGTGATAACTTTTCGATCGAGAAGAATCTCGGGAACAACCCCTGAAGCGATTTCTTGAGCTAATCCTTCAACAATGGCCGTCTTACCAACACCCGCTTCACCAATTAGAATAGGGTTATTCTTCGTGCGACGGCAAAGAATCTGTACCACACGACGGATTTCCTCTTTACGACCAATAACAGGGTCTAATTCGCCAGCACGAGCCAACTCCGTTAAATCGCGACCAAATGTTTTTAAGAGAGACAAGCGTTCACCACGTCCTGGACGACCATTTTCTTCCGATGGGCGACGTGGAGAAGAGGCATCTTCGCCATTTCCTTCTTCGGCATTATTCTCCGAACTGGCCTTGCCTTCATTTTCAGATGCCGAGGAATTGGGATCAATATCCGCTAAAATCTGTTTACGACAACGTTCCAAATCCACATCCAGTGATTGCAGAACGCGTGCTGCCAAACCTTCGCCCTCTTTAAGAAGGCCAAGTAAAATATGTTCCGTTCCTACGTACGTGTGACCGAGAGATCGGGCTTCGGTGATGGCGTGTGCCATCACCTTCTGTACCCGCGGCGTAAGAGGAATTGTATCGGGCATTTTAGCCTCCTCTGGACCTGGACCAGCTTGCTTTTCCACCGCAGCACGAACCGTTTTTAAATCTAAACCCATTCGGCCAAGGACGTTAACCGCTACGCCTTCCCCGAGCTTGATTAAACCCAAGAGGATATGCTCCGTACCCACATAATTGTGGTTGAAGCGACGAGCCTCAGAGCGCGCCAAGTCAAAGACCTTACGTGCTCGAGGCGTGAAATTATTGTTTTTATCCTTATCCATTGGGGAGATTGTAGGTGTCTTTAAATTGATTTAGCAGTTAGTATGCCCAGATTTGCCAACCCTTCAAGCGTTCGTCATCGATTGTAAATAACCCACCTTTTCCTTTGCTTCCAAGGCCACTGACTGGTTTGTTTACCATAAATGATGGCACTCAGTATGCAAACCGCAAGCGAAGCCCTGAATGACTTGGTAGTCAGTTTAAAGGGGCGAAAAGTCGCTGTATTAGGTCATATGCGCCCCGATGGTGATTGTATCGGGTCACAAGTAGCTCTTTGTCATATCCTTCTCGCCTCGGGTGTTGATGCGATTTGCCTGAATCGCGACCGGATTCCGCCTAATTTAGTTCCTTACGGAAAAGGTATAACTTTTTTAACGGCGGCCGAATACCAATTCGATGACAGAGAAGCGATTGCCGTGGACTGTGCCGATGCGTCACGCTTAGGGACGGAGTTGCTCAGTTTGTTTTCAGGTCAAATCTTGGCTAACATCGATCACCACGCCTCCAACCCAGACTACGCCAAAATCAATATCGTCGTGAAAGAGGCGGCTGCAACCTGTCATATCTTGGCTTATGCGGTACTAAAACAAGGTCTGCCCTGCTCTCCAGCTACCGCCAAAGCTCTTCACTTAGGCATTATTACTGACACAGGACGATTTTGTTACGCTAGCACCACCGCCGCTGTTTTTGAAATTGTGGCAGAACTCGTTAAACGCGGAGCCCAACCTGCCGAAGCTAATTACCTCATTTTCGAGCAAGAAAGCCGAGGAAAGTTAGAACTCACTAAGCGATTCTTGAACTCGATTCAATTTCACGAGAATGGAAAAATTTGTTCCGGAGAAATCACTTTAGACGACTATGCCTCCACAGGCACCTGCAAAGAAGACAAAGAGGGGTTGGTCGAATTTCCTCGCTCGGTTGCGGGAGTTGAAATTGCTGTCTTACTTGAAGAAGGCAAAGACGGGATACGCGGAAGTTTACGGGGTCGTAACCCGAAACTTCGACTGGATTTGTTAGCTGGCAAACTCAACGGCGGTGGCCACGTTCTCGCTGCGGGATTTAACCTATTAGGTTGCACTTTAACTCGCGACCGCGCCCGCATTCTGGCGATTATTGCTGAACATTATCGCACTCACTCCGCTTTATGAGCGAAGCCCATGCCGAGCCTCAAGGCGTCCTGCTGGTCGATAAACCCGCAGGAATTACCTCACATGACGTGGTAGATCGAGTGAGACGCCTCTTTCAAACCCGACGCGTTGGACATGCGGGCACGCTGGATCCCATGGCAACAGGACTATTGATTATCCTCGTCGGCAAGGCGACCAAAGCTTCGCAGTATTTGATGTCACAAGAAAAAGAGTACCTCGGAGAGGTTACCCTTGGAACAACCACCGATACACAAGATGCCGAGGGAGAAACCTTAGAAACTCGACCCATACCCGCTTTAACCGAAAAGCAGATTCAGGAGGCCTTACACTCGATGCTCGGTGACCAGTATCAAACTCCACCCATGCATTCGGCTAAAAAAGTCGGTGGCAAAAAACTGTATGAGTTAGCCCGCAAAGGTTTGGAAGTTGAACGCGAACCACGATTTATTCGTCTCAATCTTTTTGAACTCAGCACTTGGCAATCTCCGCGCTTCACTTTTCGCGTTCAGTGCACCAAAGGAACCTATGTGCGCACTTTAGCCCATGACCTTGGGCAGAAGTTTGGCTGTGGTGGTCACCTCTCGATGTTGAGACGAACGGTTTCAGGCGAACTTTCTGTCGATAAAGCTTACACACTCGAAGCCCTAGAAAAAATGTCTCGAGAACAAAAAATAGCCTGCTTGGTTCCTGTACAACAAATCGTTCCTAGCATCGCTCTCGGATGAATACACCCTCTCTGCATTTAGCCATTGGCGTGTTTGATGGAGTTCACCTCGGACATCGCGCCGTCATTCATTCTGCTCGAGAGTTGGCTCGCCAGACCAATGGAAAAGTGGGTGTTTTAACATTTGATCCACACCCCAGTCGATTACTCAGACCTCAAGCCCCCACTCTCTTAATTTTTAATCGGCAACAAAAGGATGCTCGGCTCATTGAGGCGGGAGCTCAATTCATTCATCACCAAAATTTCGATTCCGCTCATGCGGCGATACCAGCAGAGGAATTTCCGCAATGGTTAAAAAATGAGTTTCCTTCTTTGCGTAGCATTCATATCGGAAAAAATTTTCATTACGGACAAGGACGACGGGGACAGAGCCAAACCTTGAAGCGAGATGCTGAAACATTGGGTTTAGCCGTTTACGTGATTGATGCTGTCGATTGCGAAAATACGCCGATTAGCAGTTCACGAATTCGCCAAGCCTTAAGCGAAGGCAATCTAACTCTCGCCAACCAAATGCTACTACGTCCCTACGAAGCAGAAGGCATTCTCATTCAAGGCAGACAACTCGGACGAACTTTGGGTTACCCCACCATCAACCTTGATTGGAATCCTGAATTAAAGCCTGCCTACGGCGTCTACGCGGTAGAATGTGTTACCCCAGAGGGAACAGCTGAAGCGGGGGTGGCAAATTGGGGCCTCCGACCGACGGTCGAAAATCATGGAGTAAAACCTCTTTTAGAGACACACCTACTCCAGCCAACAGGGAGAATACCCGTTGTAGGGGATTCCGTCCGTATTCGTTGGTTAAAACGTCTACGCGAAGAGATTAAATTCCCCGAAACGATGGCTTTAAAATCTCAAATTGCTATCGATGAAAATCGAGCGAGAGAGTTTCATGGTTTGCTCGTACGCTGAGAAAACTCTTGTGCAAATTGAGGTATGATTCCTCCAAAAGAACCGTTGGAAAAGAAAACAACGCAACGTAGTGAGCCCTCTTTTTTTACTTCGGCTACTAAATGATTTAATAAATCCTGTGAAGAAGAAGCAGCATAGGCCTTTCGTCCAAGTGCTTTCAATTGTGTCACGACGCCTCGGGTGTCGAAAGAATCGGAACCCAGTTTTTCCGCACGATGAGCAGGAGCTAAGTACACTGCATCGGCTTTAGCTAAAGCATCGCGGAAGGCCTCTTGCATCACGTTACGAGCGGCAGTATTACTTCGAGGCTCAAAACAGGCTAATAACTCGTGCTGCGGGTAACGGGCCCTCAACGAATCCAGGGTCAAAGCCAATGCGGTTGGATGGTGACCAAAATCTTCGATAACTTTAAGTTTGGGCTGATTGATTAATATCTGTTGTCGACGCATCACCCCTTGAAATGAATTCAGCACATCCAATTGGAGGACGGTGGGATCTTGAGGATTTAAGATTAACCCTGCAGAAACGGCAGCGACGATTGCGTTACGGGCGTTAAAAAGTCCAGGCAGAGACCACTTCACCCTGCCCCACAACTTTTTCTTCCAGTAAATTTCAAAGGAGGTGCCTGCATCATTTTCCTGAAAATTAGCCACAACCGCATCATTGTCCAATCCCACACCCACTCGGATAA
Source organism: Opitutia bacterium (assembly GCA_947463395.1). Lineage (GTDB taxonomy): Bacteria > Verrucomicrobiota > Verrucomicrobiia > Opitutales > UBA953 > UBA953. The sequence goes on from CANHRV010000029.1 coordinate 9,226, forward strand.
CTGGGCACCAAGTAACCTGCTTCACCAAGGCGGAAACAGTGGCATCGTCTCCATTGGCAACAATGAAACCATGACGTGGTACAACTCGCAAACCATGAGAAAAAGTCCTGACTACATCATCGAGATCACGAAAAATATCCGCGTGATCAAATTCGATATTATTAATCGCTAAAACGTGTGGCAGATACTGAATAAACTTACTCCGTTTATCAAAAAAAGCGGTATCGTACTCATCCCCTTCAATCACAAAAGGACCACCCTTTTTCCCAGGTGAAGCACTGTCAGGTAAATCACGCGGTACACCACCGATGAGCCAACCGGGCTCCGCTGCATTCGCTCGCAACAACACTGCCGCCAGACATGAGGTCGTTGTTTTTCCGTGCGTTCCGGCAATCACAAGATTGCGTCGCTCGTTCAGCAAATGGGTTCTTAAAAGTTCAGGCAGGGACACATACTTTTGAGATGATTCCAAAAGCCATTCAACCTCGGGATGTCCACGAGAGGCCACATTACCCACCACGACTAAATCGGGCTTTAATTTTGCCAAACGCTCAGCATTCCAACCCTCTAAAATGGTAATTCCTGCCTGACGAAGGTGATCGGACATGGGCGGGTAAATCCCTGTGTCCGAACCCACGACTTCATGACCTAGGGCACGCATCAAAAGCGCCGCATTACCCATCGCCGTACCACAAATGCCCATGAAGTAGAGGTGCATAACTTTGTATAGGACAAGCCACGGCCTGAGAGCGAGAAAACAAGCGATAACCCCCAAAAAAAGGAAGCCCTCAGACCTCCAACTGG
>CANHRV010000030.1 GCA_947463395.1 Opitutia bacterium
GCTTGCCAGACATCAGCAGGGATTTTCTCGGTCGAGAAAGCTTTGGTCGCGTATCGCCACTCGAGGGCATTTACCAATTGTGCAGGAGTCGTAGCAGGTTTCATAGACTTGAAGTCTGTAACCCACAATTAATAATGTCAAACTACGCTGGCGTTAGCACCCCGGAAGAGAGGAAGAATCGTCGTTGGGTACGCTCAGCAAATTCTTTACTGTGAGTCACTAAGACGAGGGCCGTGTTGCGCTGTGCAACCACTTCTAATAATAAATTCATCACATCCTTGCCCGTCACTTCATCCAAATTACCCGTCGGTTCATCGGCGAGAATGACAGCTGGCTGATTAATGAGAGCTCGGGCAATCGCAACACGTTGACATTCACCACCCGAAAGTTGGGTAGGCATGTGATGAATTCGGTGACTCAAGCCCACCAAAGCCAAGAGCGCTTGTGCTTCTTTTTCGCTTTCGCCTTGTCCAGCAATTTGAGCAGCAAGAGCAACATTTTCCCATGCATTAAGCTCTGGCATTAACTGATAATTCTGAAAAACAAATCCCACTCCTTGTCCGAGACAGCGATGAGGAGATAGCATCGTTCGAGAGGATAATTTCAATTTCACTTCGCCAGAATCAGGGACATCGAGTCCTCCTAAGAGTTGAAGCAAAGTCGTTTTCCCCGAACCAGAGGAACCGCGAATGGATACAGACTCGCCCGCATAAACCTCGAGATCAATCGAACGTAAAACCGTTAAAAGACCAGTCGGTGACTTGAAGGATTTTTTTAATCCTTTAGCTTGTAGAACAATTTCAGACATCGCGCATTGCCTCCGAAGGTTTGCGTCCCGCAGCCCACAAAGCGGGCACTAAGCCAGCTAACGTGGTAACAAGAAGAGTGAATACAGCCGCGATTAAGAAATCCATCGGCTCGTAATGAAGAGGGACACGAGCAAACTGATAAACACTGGCAACCATATCACCGTCTCCAAAAAGATTATTAATGGTGCCCAGAATACTATCTCGGAAGGAAAGAATCGTCCAGGTGAGAACAAATCCTAAAGAAGTCCCCAAAGCCCCAATCCAGAGACCCTGTAAACCAAAGAGACCAACCAACTGCCAAGGTTTAGCGCCTAAGGCGACAAGGACTCCCACTTCCCGGGAGCGTCGAATAACGGCTGAAAATAAAGTGCTACCAATAGAGAACGAGGCCACCAAGGTGATGATGAACATCAAGAAGAAAAGCATCGTTTTCTCAAAACGAATCGCCTCGAGGAAATTCTTCTTTATCTCCTGCCAAGGCACGAAACGCAAATCAGGTTTACCTTGATTTAATCGTGCGGCAATCGCTGGCGCCTGAGAGGGATCGTCCAAACGAAGAATGACACCGTGGACTTTGTTACCGAGTGACCACAGTTCTCGAAAACGGCGCAGGGAAATCATGGCAGCTCGATTATCAACTTCGGAAAAACCAGTACGCACAATGGCACAAACTTCGAGTTCTGCTGGCAAAGGTGCTTTTCCTTTTTCCGCTTGGTCCACCATCACCGGTGACCACAGATCAATCTTGTCTCCTACCTTTACCCGCAAATCACGGGCTAGACCGATTCCGAGGACCACTCGCCCATCATCGAGCTCATTGAAATCTCCAGCGACTACATATCCACGAGCAGGAATTTCTTCATCGGTTGGCACAATCCCGCGAACAAAGGCGACACCAGAGAAAGAGCCTCGCCGAGTCAGCGCGGGACCCTCGGCGTAGGGGCTAATGGAAAGCACCTCCTCCTCCAGATTAAGGGAAGAAATCAGTTCATCCACATTGGAGATGGGGCGATTAGCTACTACGACGCACTCACCAAAGGATTCACGGATACGCAGGCGATGCTCTTCACCAAAACCATTCATCACCGTCTGAACCACAAGGAGAGAAGCAACCCCCAGACCCACTCCCAAAATAGAAACAATCGCAAAAGCCGGAAATCGCTTTCCTGGAGGAAAGAGTTGACGCAGGGCGAGATGGAAAAACCAGGCCAAAGGAATTAAGTAGGATTATTATCGGGACCTAAAGTGGGGAATAAAATGACATCACGAATATTAGCAGCACCCGTGAGCAAGATAACCAAGCGATCGATTCCGATACCAAGACCACCCGCAGGAGGCATACCATGCTCAAGTGCGAGGAGGAAATCTTCATCGATTTTGTGCTGCTCAGCACCCGCTTGAATCTCGAGCATCTTACGCTGAACTCCAGGATCATTCTGTTCCGAGTAAGCAGGAGCAATTTCTTGTCCGTTGATACAAAGCTCAAAAACATCAATGGTCGATTCATCACCCGCCGTTACTTTAGCCAAGGGACAAAGTTCTTTCGGAATGTGGGTCACGAAAGTTGGTTGAATCAAAGAAGGCTCGATCAGTTTACCAAAAACCTCGTTCGTTACTTCATAGTCCTCCCAATCAGAGCGAGGTTCATGTAAATCCATCTTTTTGCAGGCGGCGATTTTCTCCTCTTTCGTACGAGAGAACCACTGAGCGTCGCCGGTTTTTTCAATAATCAAATCCTTATATTTTACTTCGCGCCAATTGCCACCGAGCTCAATGGCAACGCCGTCATGACGAGTTACCGTGGTTGAACCTAAAACTTCTCGGCAAACCGTTTGAATCAACGAGCGAACTAATTCCATCATGCCTCGATAATCCGAGTATGCCTGATAGGCTTCCAGCATCGTGAACTCGGGACTGTGCTTGACCGAGACACCTTCGTTACGAAATACACGACCAATTTCGAAAACCCGATCCATTCCACCGACCAAGCAACGCTTGAGGTGCAACTCGAGAGCGATACGTAAATAAAAATCGCAATCGAGAGCGTTGGAATGAGTTTCAAAAGGACGGGCCGCGGCTCCTCCTGCAATCGTGTGCAAAACAGGCGTCTCGACCTCGACAAACTGCCGACTCCAGAAAAACTTACGAATCGATTCAACCACTCGACTACGAATCAGTAGACGTCGACGTGACTCTTCGTTAACGATTAAATCGAGGTAACGTTGACGATAAATTTTTTCGGCATCCGTTAATCCAGCCCACTTCTCTGGTAATGGTCGAAGGGCTTTGGCTAAAAGTTTATAATCTGCGGCACGCACCGTAACCTCTCCCGTCTTCGTGCGAAAAAGTTTACCGCGAACGCCCACAAAATCACCGAGGTCGACGAGTTTCTTAAAATGCGTATCGTAACGATCGGACAGTGCGTCTCGGGTGAAGTAACACTGTTGTACTCCAGCACGATCGAGAATCTTCACGAAACTGGCTTTACCCATGACGCGAACCGCGACAACCCGCCCTGCGACAGAAACCTCGGGACCTTCCTCAACGCCCTCGGGCAAAAGTTTGGCACAATCTTGAGAAATATGGGTTTGCGACCATTCTCCACGATAGGGGTCCTCTCCAGTAGCACGAAGTTGGGCAAGTTTCTCCAGACGAACCGCATGCAGGTCGTGGGAGATGGCATTTAAATCAGGCTTATCACTCATAATGACTCCCATAAGGGGTGTCCACAGGGGGGCGGGCTGGCAAGGGCGAAAGGTTTCCCTTTTATCGCCTTTCCGGATTGCCGAACCCGAATTCTAGGGAATAACCAAAAGACATGAAGGCTTATCTCGACCTACTCCGCCATGTTCGGCAAACCGGAGAAGTTCGCAAAGACCGCACGGGGGTGGGCACCATCGGAATCTTCGGAGCTCAACTTCGCTTTGATCTCGCTGAAGGCTTCCCTCTCGTCACGACCAAAAAAGTCCACACCCGTTCCATCATTCAAGAATTACTTTGGTTTTTAGCAGGACGCACCGACAACCAATGGCTTACCGAGCGAGGAGTTACCATTTGGGATGAATGGGCCACGGCAGAGCAGTGTGCGAAATTCGGTCGAGCCGCGGGAGAACTTGGTCCAGTGTACGGACATCAATGGCGTCGTTTTGGAGCAACTAAAAATCCCGATGGAACCTATCGGGCGGATGGAGTCGACCAAATCAAAAACTTGTTGGAGCAACTGAAGAAAAATCCTTCGAGTCGACGTCACATTGTCACTGGCTGGAATCCCTTGGAGGCTGATCAAGTGGCCCTACCCCCTTGCCATACCCTCTTTCAATTTCATGTCTCCACTGATCAACGCCTGAGTTGTCAACTTTACCAACGCAGTGCTGATTTGTTTTTGGGAGTTCCCTTCAATATCGCGAGTTACTCTCTCCTCACGCATATGATTGCTCAAGTTACTGGACTAAAGCCTGGTCACTTTGTTCATACATTTGGAGACGCTCACATCTACCTCAATCACCTCGAACAAGTTGATTTACAATGTTCTCGTGAGCCACGCCCACTCCCGCGTTTAGTTTTAAACCCTGCGGTGACTGACCTTTTTGCCTTCAAATACGAAGACATCACCATTGAAGGCTACGATCCTCATCCAGCCATTAAAGCCCCCGTTGCCATTTAATTTCGTGCGCCCGAACCGCCCCCTCATTGCTATCGCAGCGGTTGCTCGTAATCGGGCGATTGGCATACAAAACAAACTGCCTTGGCATATCCCAGAGGACTTTGCTTTTTTTAAGCGTACCACTATGGGTCAAGCGCTGGTCATGGGACGAAAAACTTACGAATCCATTGGTCGCCCACTTCCTGGTCGAACCACGATTGTTTTAAGTCGCTCTAACTTTTCTGCTCCGCAAGTTCTCACGGCAAGAAATTGGGAGGAATGCTGGCAACTAGCCCCTGATCAAACACTTTTCCTCGCTGGAGGAGCGGCGCTTTACCAAGAAGCGCTTCCTTGGTGTTCTGAATTATTGCTCACCCATGTCGATGTCGAGCCCGTGGCCGATGCCTTTTTCCCTGATTGGACAACCTATTTTAACGAAGGTAAAGTCATCGAAAGCCACTCCCAGTGTGTGATGAAAAGACACCTGCCCAAGACCTAAGAACCCCTGTTGGCAAGACTGGGTGTCGAAGAATAAGCCGAACGATGCCAGTAGATGAAAAGTTATTCAGAATGACATTTTGGGTCGTTTTCTCCTTTCCAATAGTCACCCCTCTCCTACTTTCCCCACATGCCAGATGGTCTGTTTATATTCTTTGCTGCACTCACACTCGGTGCCGCCTCCCTCTTGGTTCTCAGTCGCAATGCGGTGACTTCTGCCATGGGAATGATTTTAACCCTCGTCGGCGTTGCCGCTGACTTCTTCTTACTCGATGCATACTTCCTCGGAGTGCTACAGGTGCTGGTTTACGCCGGCGCTGTGATGGTTCTCTTTCTTTTTATCATTATGTTGCTCTCCGATAGCGGAGAATCCTCCAGGGCTTACCCTTGGAAACAAGCGATGTTAGGTTTAGCGGTTTTCTTCTTTTTAGCTGCTGGAGTTTTTTGGCTCTTCCTTTGGTCGGGGGCCCTCTCTCACAACATAGCGGGAGCAACACCACCTGAACTTTCAGCAAATCCAAGCGAGTTTACGACCTCCGCCAAATCCTTTGGTCGATTACTCTACACCAAATATTTACTGCCACTACAAATTTCCGGATTCCTTCTTCTCGTTGCTCTCGTTGGCGTGGTTTCCTTGAGCAAGGAACCCAAAAACGAAGTCCCCTAAAGACTGATCCCGCCATGGAACACACCACTCTCACTCATCATTTACTTCTTGCCGGTTTACTTTTTGTCATCGGCCTCACCGGAGTTCTCATCCGTCGTAATTTACTCGTGGTCTACATGTGCCTCGAGTTAATGCTGACCGCAGCCACCTTGGCTCTGGTCGCTTTCTCTCGATTTAATCAAACAATGGATGGTGCGGTTTTCGTTTTCTTTATCATTACCGTGGCTGCAGCCGAAGTGGCCGTAGGGCTGGCTTTAATTGTCGCCCTATTCCGTCAGCAAAAAACGGTGCAATCCAACGAACTCAGCACTCTCTGCGACTAATTTTCGATGGACCCTCTTCAATCCCTTCACTGGATTCTTTTTTTACCGCTCATCAGTGCGGCTATCATCGCCCTCTTTCTGCGTCGTCAAGGATTCATCGCCGCTTGGTTTTCAACCGCGACCGCTTTCGTCATCGCAGGCCTTGCCTTGAATCTGCTACTAACCACTCAAGGAAAAATTGGTTGGCATTACGACTTAGCTAAATTGGGTGAAATCTCTTTAGGCTTTGGCTACCTGCTCGATGCCAATGCACGTCTCATGCTGTTTGTCGTCTCTTTTGTCGCAGCTTGGATTCACCTCTTTTCGATTGGCTACATGCAAGATGATGAGGCACGCGGAAGATTCTTTGGCGGACTTTCTATCTTCATGTTTTCGATTCTCGGCATCGTCCTCGCCGATAATTTATTAATGACCTTCATCTTCTGGGAACTGGTGGGCTTCAGTTCCTACATGCTAATTGCACATTATTTCGACAAAGACTTTGCTGCTGCTGCGTCTAAAAAAGCTTTCATCACCAATCGTGTTGGCGACTTAGGATTCATTCTCGGTATTGCTTTCTGCTTAAAACAGTATGGCACGCTCAATTTTGAAGCCTTATCCGCCGTGTCTTCTTTCCAAGGCTTTCCCGTCGTTGTTGGTCTTCTCTTGATGTGTGGCTTTTTAGGTAAATCCGCGCAATTCCCACTCCATGTTTGGTTAACCGATGCGATGGCTGGACCTACGCCTGTTTCCGCTCTGATTCACGCAGCCACGATGGTCGCCGCGGGTGTTTATTTCATGGCGAGAGTCAGTTTCCTTCTCGCGCCCGAGGTATTACAATGGATGGCTGTTTCCGGCGCCGGTATGGCCGCCTTGGCAGGACTCTGTGCCTTAGCTCAAACCGATATTAAAAAGTCTCTCGCCTACTCGACGCTCGCTCACTTGGGAATCATGGGTTGCGCTCTTGGTCTCGGTCATCCCGAGTTAGCAGTCCTGCATATGGCGATGCATGCGTTTTTCAAAGCGACTCTATTCTTAGGTGCAGGATCGGTCATCCATGGATGTCACCACGAGCAGGATATGCTTAAGATGGGAGGACTCCTTAAAAAAATGCCTATCACCGCTGCGACATTTATCGCCGCAACCCTTTCCAACTGCGCCGTACCCTTCTTCGCTGGTTGGTATTCTAAAGATGCCATCATCGAAGCCGCGTGGCATCAAAACCACTACGCTATCTTTGCCTTCCTCGCTCTCGCTGCTTTAGCGACCTGTCTATACAGTGGACGCATGTTGCGTCTGGTTTTCCTAGGACAACCTCAATCCAAGAATGCAGAACACGCTCATGAGTCACCTTGGACGATGACCACACCCATCATTATCCTCGGATTGGGTTATTCGATTGCCGCAGGGTTTGCCACCGATGCGCTCATACCTGCTTCTGCTCGACAAGTGATTGCCAAACCTTTGCAAGAAATGGCCTTCCATCTCAATGCTCCAGCGACCTGGGTAGGGCTTTTGGCACTCACTTTCGGTTTGTTAGGTAGCTTGAAGTTCTATGGCATCTTTCCTGGTCGAGACAGTCTACAGGTTTTCTCTCCGCAAACCTACAAGCTTCTTGAGTACCGCTATTTTGATCACGCTTATCGTTGGTACATTAATCATATTCAACGCCGTCTGGCTGAATTTATCGCCTTCCTTGATCTCTTAATCATCAACGGACTCGCTGTACGTTGGATTGCGGGAGGTTTCACAGCCGCTCTTGGTCAAATCACTTCCCGAACTTTTCATCGCGGTCAAGCCCGTGGCTACGCCGTTTGGATTACACTCGGGTCCCTCTTATTCATCTGGTTCTTACTTGCTCGTTAATTCATGGAAACTTTTAGCCAACTGAATCCTACTCTCTTAATCGCGGCCATTTTTACGCCGATTGTCGTAGGACTGATTCTTCTCGCCGGCAAATCTCTACCTCGAAGTTTTTCATCGGCCTTCGCTTTCCTAGGTTTTGCACTCCCAGCCGTCATCGCGATTTGGTTATTCCTTCCCTGCTCCGAAGCTTTTGGTTCACCATTGAAACTTCGAGTTACAGGACTTTGGGGTTTCAACCTTGGTCTCAACGGCATTAGTTCACCTCTTTTTGCAATGACAGCGGTGGTGGGTCTAGCTGCAGGCATCAAAGCCCTCATTCAAGAAGTGGAGAGTCGTAACACTTATCTTGGTCTGATTTTGTTCATGCTCGGTGGCACCCTCGGGGTTTTTGCCACCGACAACATCGTTGGTTTTTATTTCTTCCACGAGTTCGCCCTCATCCCGACTTTCATCTTAACACTTTATTGGGGTGGCGAAGGTCGTCGCTCAGCCGCTATGCAGATGGCGATTTATTTAACGGTCGGTGCGATGCTTTCCTTGGCTGGTATTCTTATCGCCATGTCTGCGGCTGGATTAAGTTTAGGGGAGGCCACCTTTGTTAAACTTTTCCTCGCCCTACACACTCCACAAATAAGTTTACCAACCGCTACGGCAGCCATCACTCTTTTTGGTTTCGGCACTCTCGCCTCACTCTTTCCTTTCCACTCATGGGCTGCTCCCGGCTACTCAGCCGCACCGACACCCGTTTCGATGATACATGCGGGTGCTTTAAAAAAATTCGGTCTTTACGGTATTATTATTATTGCCGCTGCTTCGATGAACCTTGGTCAAGGTAGCCTGAGCAACTGGTTTTTAATTTGTGCGGTAGCTAATGTCGTCATTGCTGGTCTAATTTGTTTAGCACAACGAGACCTTAAACAATTAATCTCTTGGAGCTCGGTGGCGCACATGGGTCCGATTTTCTTGGGTATCTGGGTTTGCACGAGTCGTGGTGTGGCTGCGGGATTAGACGCTGCCATCTTTTTGATGGTTGCACACGGTCTCTCCTGTGCAGCCCTGTTCTTGCTAGCGAATGCCGTTCGTACACGCACTGGAACCTATCGTTTCGATGAACTGGGCGGTTTAGCCAAGCATACACCTATTCTAGCAGCGTGCTTTATCGCTGCGACGATGGCATCGGTGGGGCTTCCTGGATTCGGAAATTTCTGGGGTGAAATCGGAGTCTTTCTTTCGCTGAAAGGAGAACCACTCTGGTTGCAAGCCCTCATCGCTTCAACCGTGGTTATTTCTGCCGTTTATTCTTTACGTGCTGTCGCCAGTGTTTTCTTTGGCCCCGTTTCCAAAGAAATTACCGAGCGGTTTTCCATCGCACCGTTTAAAGATCTCAGCGGCGCAGAACGATTGGCTACTTTTGTCTTACTCGGTGCTTCCCTCGTTATCGGCTTTGCTCCGCATTTAATTACCCGACACACCAATGAGGATGCTGAGGGATTAGCCAAGATAGCAAAAATAAAGAAAGCTCTCTCTAACTCTGCGAACCCTTCTGTCCGATGATTTCCTTGCTTCCCACGATTGACGTCGCCTTCAAAGCCCTTGCCCCACAAAAGGCTGACTGGGCATCGATTCTTCCAGAAATCTCCATCGCGGGCCTCGCTCTCTTTTGTCTCATCCAAGCGATGGCCTTACCGAAGAGTCTACGTTGGCTCATTCCCAACACGGCACGAGTGGGAATCGCTCTCGTTTTCGTGATGACTTTGATTTCTGGCACCGCTTGGAATCCACACGAAGGCACCCTCACCACCTTTGCTGGCTTACTTCAAATTTCCGACGTGACCGTTGGATTTAGAGCAACCTTCTTGCTCTGTGCTTTCTTAACCAGCCTCCTAGCCACGCCATTTCTTGAAGAAAGAAAAGCAA
>CANHRV010000031.1 GCA_947463395.1 Opitutia bacterium
AATAATTAGACATAAATATTATGCCCAAAAATAAACGAACCCCTCTCTGGCGACTGGATTTAAAATGGTGGGAGTAGATGGACTCGAACCATCGACCTCCTGCGTGTCATGCAGGCGCTCTAACCAACTGAGCTATACCCCCAAAAATTGAGAGGTTAAACAAAGGGAGCCGTTGCCAGAGAGGCAAGCCTTCAGTGCACATCACCCAAGTAAACGGCAACCCCGCTTTCCTTGGATTTTTTTATAATCTCCCTCAACCCCGGCGGAGAAAGCGGATATTCAGCCAATTTATGAAGTGGAAGCCAAAGAAGACCAACTTGGCGACGATCCTGTTCTCGGCCTGTACCCAAAGAAGAAAAGTCATCACACTGACAGTGGAAAACGGTTTCGACCTGATGAAAATGACCATGAATGCGATGCATCGCATGATTCTTACCAACATATTCTCTCACATAAGCGAGCCCCGTAACGGCAATCGTTAAACCCAATTCCTCACGGACTTCTCGCACCACGGTTTGAATCAAAGTCTCGCCATGATTTTGCCCACCACCTGGCAAAACCATAAACTCACCCTCCTCGGTTCGAATTCTTACCACCAACAAATCTTCCCCGCGCAAAATGACAGCACGAGCCGCTGTACGAACCAAGGGTGAATCTCGATGGGAATGAACCGCCACGGGTCTTACCCTACCACCCTTCCCGAGAGGGAAAAGCCCGAAATCAGCCTACCCTAAAAACTTAGGGTCAATCTCGTGATTTCCATGCACCGCCTTAACATCGTCCAACGCATCAAGGGCCTCAATCAGTTCCAAAACTTTTTTGGCCGTCTCAGCGTCTTGTACAGGTACAGGAATGCTGGTCACATAGGCAATTTCACTGGACTCGGGCTTGATTGATTTTTCCTGTAAGGCCTTCGCTAAAGCATCGTAAGACTGCACAGGACAAAGTACTTCAAAATGGTCGCCATGATTTAAAATATCATCTGCCCCTGCTTCAAGGGCGACTTCCATTAATTGATCCTCAGGGATTTGCGTAGCACTGATAAGAAACTGTCCTTTGCGTTGAAAACTGTGCGAAACAGCACCTGTCTGAGCCATATTCCCGCCGTGATCATTAAAGGCCTGGCGTACCTCAGCCGCGGCTCGATTTTTATTATCGGTGGTGACTTCGACAATAATTCCTACTCCACCAGGAGCATAGCCTTCATAGGTAATTTCTTCATAGGAAACACCAGGAATTTCTCCCGTGCCTTTCTGAATTGCACGTTTGATATTATCCGTGGGCATGTTCGCCCCGCGTGCTTTATCCATCAAAGTACGTAGGCGGGCATTGCTGTCGGGGTTGCCTCCGCCCGAACGTGCAGCGAGCGTAATTTCTTTGGCGAGGACGGAAAAAATTTTCCCGCGCTTCGCGTCGATAACCGCTTTATGACGCTTCGTCGTATGCCACTTACTATGTCCTGACATGGTGAATTAACCTTTCGATTTCTTCTTTTTTGCCGAAGCCACTTCAGCCACGACCGTGGCATCCTTCGTAATGGCAATCTGCAACATCTGCAAGAGATTCTGCAAAGTCATGTATAAGGAAAGTGCCGCTGGTAGAGCGTAACAAATAACGGGGAAGAGAAACGCCATCGTATACATAATGATTTTTTGGGTATCATCGGCAGAAGGCATCGGAGTCATGCGCATGGATAGCCACATGGTTATCCCCATTAAAATAGGTAAGAGATTGAAGCCAAAACCAGCAATGTGGAAAAGTGTATCTGGTGAAGCGAGATCATGAATCCAAAGGAAAGGCATGAGGCGCAACTCTACCGTGGTTTGGAAGGCGGTGTAGAGACCGAAGAAAATCGGAATTTGAATAAAAATCGGTAAACAACCAGCGAAGGGATTAATCTTATGCTCTTGATAGAGCTTCATCATCTCCTTGTTCAATTTTTCAGAGTTATCTTTATACTTTTCGCGAATCTCTTTCATCGGACCCGCAAACTGCTGCATTTTTTTCGCACTTCGCTGCTGAGCTGCGGTCAAAGGCCAAGTGATTAATTTAATTAGAATGGTGAGCAGAACAATCGCCCACCCCCAAGACCAAGACCCAGTCCATTCCAGCAAGGCGTGAACACCGCCTAAACAAGCGAGAAGTAATTTACAAATCGCACTGAAGGAAATGAATCCAAGGATTTTGGAAAACTGTAAAACAGCTACCTGCCCATCGGGCAGAGCCGAAACACGAGCATACTCTTTCGGTCCAACAAAGAAATCGCCCTCGGTGGTTACGGATAAATCGGCAGCTGGCACCCCCTCCCAGTAAGCAAAAGCCTGTATACCTAAATCCGTTTCGTTAAACTTCACTGGACGAGCCAACAGCTCAGCACGATTACCTCGCTGAGTGGCTTCAACACGAATAATCGAAGCAAAGAAGTGGTTACCCGACGAAACCCAGTTAAAAGGTTTACCTGCAGCAACAATGGGATGCTCCTTCTCGGCTTTGTGTGCCCCTAAACCCAAGAAGCCATTCGAGTCCTTAAAAACAGAAATATTTACATGAGAAAGTTCGTCTCCCGTATCGGCTAAGACCGAAAGAAATTGGTGAATGGTATCGCCCTGCGAGTGTTGCCAGCAACCCGTGGAGAACCAAACCCGTGCAGGAATCGCTCCAGGAGTAGCTGGAGTTACTTTCGTGTAAAAACGAATCGAGTGTGGCTCCACGCCTTCTTTTTCTTCCGCGAGAGTAAAGGTGCGGGTAACCTTGGATCCATCAGGCAATAATCCTTCGTAACTGACGGAACGAGCGGAAGATTCGACTAATTTAAAATCACTATAAACAGGCTCGAGCTGATTTGTTGCCCGATTGACGACCGCCAAAGCCATCGCCGCATCGGCATTGCCGGCATTAAAAACAATCGTGGACTTTCGAGTTAAATCGGCAGGCTGTTGCAAAAGTTCTACTTTTTCAATCGCACCACCGCGCGAAGTAAATGTCGCACGAAGATGCTTGTTCTCGAGAACGGTCTTTTGTGCCGCAGCAAGAGGGATATCATTACTTGCTTTTACAGCAGGCGCTGTGGTCGGGGCGGTAGCCGCTGGCGCAACTGGTGCGTTCGCTGTCGTCGTTGTCGCGACTGGTGCATGTGCAGCCGGTTTTGAACTAAAAAAGAGGGCCATCGCTCCAGCAATACAGGCAAGGCCAAGAAAAAGGTTTTTACGGTCCATAAAAATAACCTTGTTGGCGTAGGGAACTGAGACGCCGGGCGCAAGGCACAACGAGATAAATCCTCGAAACTTCTAAAATCATAGGCACTCGGTGCCCTGTTAATAACTCAAGAACCAGGCTTGATCGCAGGAATTTTTGCTAACTCTGGGGGCAACTGATCGGCTGGATAAGCGGGGAAAGTTAATTCCAGCAAAGAAACAAAAGGTACTTCAAACTTCGTCTGACCACCCGAACGATCAACCAAAGTAGCCACCGCAATGGGCTTTGCTCCATGCTTCTTTACGATTTCTAAGCACTCTAGAACTCGACCACCTCGGGTCACGACATCTTCTGCAATCAAAACACGCTCATGAGGCTTAAAAGTAAAATTACGACGTAACACCAGTCGGTCATTTTCTTTCTCAACAAAGATAAAACGCACTCCTAATTGACGTGCTAATTCTTGACCAACAACCAGACCCCCCATCGCTGGAGCCAAAACAACATCACAAGGATACTGAGCTAACTTTGGCCGAAGCAACTCAATCAATCGGGTTACCTTATCGAGATACTGACAAACTTGTGCACACTGAAAGAAGTGACCACTATGCAATCCAGAACGTAGAACAAAGTGTCCTGTCAATAGAGCACGGGAGTCACGAAAAATTTGCAGGACTTCTTCTTGGGTTGAACTCGACATAGGAGGAAAGATTAGAACGACGAGAAGGGACGAGGCGATACCATAAAAATCAGGCTTCTCGCTCCTGATAATTCAAATCCTTACCATAAGTTTCTTCCATTCCCTGTAGTGCCCAGAAGGCTAATCCAAAACAAACGACACCAAGAATGAGGGCTGAAGAAGTCTCTCGCAAACCAGATTGGTTAAGAAAACCAAAGGCGAAAGACATAATCACCAAAGACCCTCGGACAAAATTGGGCACGGTTGTGGCAACGGTTGCTCGTAAATTTGTCCCAAATTGCTCGGCGGCAATCGTCACAAACACCGCCCAGTAACCCATGCTCAATCCCATCACAAAAACGAGAAGGTAGAACTGAGCACTCGTCCAGTGATTCGATCCATAAAGGAAAACGATACCGCAAAGGGCACTAAAAATTAAAAAGCCCGCGACGATTTTTTTGCGCGACTTTGCCCACTGACTAGCAAATCCGCTCATTAAATCACCAAAGGTCAGTCCCAAATAAAAAAGAGCCACCGCACGATTCGTTTTTATCTCAGCGATACCAAGGAGTGGAGCAAAAACCCGCTCAGCCTTGAGCACTAAAATTCCAATCATAAACCAAGTGGGAAACCCAATCGCAATACATTGCAGGTAACGCTTCAATCGATTGGCATTCGTAAAGAGTGCAAAAAAGTTACCTCGCGCGACAATCCCTTTTCCTGTGATAGTTTTAGCATGATTAAACATTCCTGACTCTTTGACACTCAAGCGTGTAACCAAAAGACAAAGACCAAGAATCCCCCCGATTATGTAATTCGTGCGCCACGAAACTAACTCGGCAACAAAACCAGCGGCCACCGCCCCCATCACCCCCACTGCCGCCACTAAGGCTGTGCCATAACCACGTCGCTCTTTTGAAAGAACCTCTGAAACAAGAGCAATACAGCCACCCAACTCTCCTGCTAAACCAATGCCAGCCACAAACCGACAAGCGGAGTAAAACTCCATCGTCGGCGCAAAACCATTGGCAATGTTCGCCAAAGAATAAAGTAAGATGGAACCAAAAAGCGTCGCTAATCGACCCAAACGATCACCTAAAACTCCAAAGAAAATTCCCCCCAGAAGCATTCCCATCATTTGCCAATTCATAGGATCAGCATACCAAACTAACTCTCCTTTAATCTGGAACGAATCATAACTCACACTTTTGACCGCCATGCAGAGAGTGAGATCATAAATATCGACAAAATAACCCAAAGCACCAACGACCACTGCTGGATGAGTCAAATCCTGCCAGAGAGAACGTGGGGCGGTGGACGGCACGGAAGTTGTCATGCGGTCAATGACTTAAGACCATGCAGATTTGCCATAGAAATACCAGACAGCATTGCTCCAGTAACGCCTAAAAATCCCTGATCTGTCCCAATCAAGAAAAGATTATCCACGTCCGTTCGACCATCGCGCTTCTTGGTCGGCGACCCGTAAATCGCTCCATTGAGGTGACCTGTAAATTTTCGAACCGTGCGCGGAGTAAATACATCCGTTGAGGTTAAAGCCCCGTCATGAATAGAGTCAGACACGACTGGTAGATGGTTTCGTGCGACGCGATTTAGTTGATTAAGCCAATAGGTTTTTTGGGCGATGTATTCTGACTCAGGTAAATGACACCAAGCATCGTGATTAGCTAAAGCTGTGACGCGCAACCAACCTTCTTCCAACTGTCTACCCTGCCCATAATGATAATGATTTGGAATGCAGATGACTCCTGATTGAGGATCCACCAAACCCAAAGGCGAACGATACGAAAAAGATTCGGCATCACAGAAAAATACAATCGTATCCTTCCAGCCAAAATCGGTAAAAGTATCGACTCGATAAGTGCTAATGGTTTCTGCATAACCTAAACGACCAATCTGTGTGACCTCAGCAGACGGAGACTTATCCGAACGCAGTCGCTGAGTTTCTACTAATCCCGCTGATGAATAAACCCGGGTGGCGGTAATCGTGCTTCCATCGTCTAGTTCTAAGGCAGAAACGCGCCGACCATCAATAACGAGGCGACGAACGCCACATTTCATACGTCGCTCAACCTGGTATTCGCGGCAACGATCCAACAAGAGTCGAATGACTTGTCGCACGCCAATAAAGGGACGAGCAAACCCCTCTTTAAAAAGCGAACGCCACATCACCGCAAATTGCGAAACCTCAATGTCATCCTCGATGGCACTGCCATAGAAACAGGTGGGTAAAAGCAACATATCCCGAAGCAATGGATGAGCGAGAGACTCATCTAGCAAAGCTCGGGCGGAACCACCAGAAGCCTTTAGAGCTGTTTCATCTAAACTCGAGAGGTAATGATCCAAAGCTAAAAAGCGGTCAACGTGCTGAGGAAATTCTTGAGCAACATCGGCCACTAAATCCTCAAACCGATTCGTCAGTCGAAGATTTTTTCCCGCCATCGTAATCCGGGAACCAAATTGTGGACACAAATCCAATTCCTCGCGCTTGATGCGCAATTGACGCATTAACTTAATCAAAGGAGCGCCCTTCGTGCCCTCGGGAACCCAATTCGTCAAAGCATGTAAACCGACATCGTATTTTCTGAGTCCACGGGCATAAAATGAATTTAGTCCTCCTGGAGAATTATGCCTTTCTAGAACGAGAACTTTTTGTCCATACATACCAAGACGTACCGCGGCAGCTAAACCAGACATGCCTGCTCCGATAATGACGGCATCGTAATGGGTTGATGAAACGCTCACAGCGATAGAGTCCGAAGGCTCAGCCAAGGGTCAAGCGACTCCTTAATTTAGGGGTGACTAAGCCGCACCACCTCTTCGGCAGCACGAACGATTTGTTGTGGAGTAATTCTTGCCATCGCTCGATCCAAACGTGCTAGGTAGTCCGCTTTGTCCTCGCCTTCAAACGGGGTGGTATCGATTCTTACGACCCGACTCAACGTCCCCCAAGGACGTGTACGATTATAATCCGAAGGCCCATAAACCCCGACGACGGGCGTACGAACAGCCGAAGCTAATTGGAGAATCGCCGAATCGGCCCCAAGGAATAACCGCGCATCCTGAATCAACTTGGCACATTGGGAAAAAGAGAGTCGACCTTGCGTGGATTGAGCCACTGGTCCAATCAAACCACACAAAGCCTCCGCCATTAATCTCTCTTCCGAACTTGGCCCAGCGGAAACGACCACACGCTCAACGATGCCCAAAGCAACTAATTCTTTGGCGACGATGACCCACTTATCGATTTCTAAAATCTGCTCGCGACGATTAGCCCCTGGATGTATCACGCAATACTTCTGAGGCTCAACGAGTAATCCATGTTCATTCATCCGCGAAGAAGCGAACCACATTCGTGGAACTTCTGGAGATAAATGAAAGACTTCAGAAAGAACCGCATAATCTTGGGCCGCCTCATGGGGATCCACCAAAAGATCTGTCACTTGGTGATGAAAGAATCGGCTAAGATAAAAGGGTGCTCGGCCTTTACAAACACGTTGGCGTGCTCCACTGAAGGCGACTAACCATCTCGCTAAAGGTTGAGAGGATAAGGCCAAGGCGACATCAAACTTCTGCCGACGAAGGTGGCCTAAGAGGCCTAAAAAATCAGCCATACCCGAATCAGGCTCGTACCCAACCGTTTCAACAATTAAGGGACAGCCCTCAGTAGCTGGCTGGGCTTGTGGCAGAGTAAGATAAGTAATCGATGCCCCAGGAATCACCTCCTTAAGTGCACGCAAACTAGCCGAAGTCGCTAAAGCACCGCGTAAGCCAGTAAATTTAACAATGAGAATTCTCATTCATCCTAAACCTTGGGCTTGGTTGTCCCATAGACGACGGAACAATTCATTTTGACGGTACACTTCTTCTCGAGGTCCATCGGCCACAATTTTACCTTCATCAAAAACTAAAATCCGTTGTGCATCTCGAATCGTACTAAAGCGGTGAGCCACAATCAGGGTCGTTCGTCCGACCATTAAATGTGCCAGAGATTCCTGAATGCTTCGTTCGGTGTCGGTATCCAAAGCCGAAGTTGCCTCATCTAAAATCAGAATGGGAGCATTCTTAAGAAAAGCTCGTGCGATGGAAACTCTCTGTCTTTGTCCACCCGAAAGGCGCATACCCCTCTCACCGACTCGGGTTAAAAAACCTTGAGGCTGAGCTTCAATAAACTCGAGAGCGCCCGCCAAACGAGCCGCCTCACGAACTTCATCATCCGTCGCACTCAATTTACCCAGTCGGATATTTTCTAAAATAGTCTCATCGAATAAAACAGGCTCCTGTGAGACCAAGGCGATGTTGGCGCGCAAATCAGCCTGCTTCAGGTTGCGCAAATCCTGACCATCAACCTTGATTACGCCTCTCTGCGGATCAAAAAATCGTGGTACCAAATTAACAAAAGTACTTTTGCCCGCACCACTGGGACCAACCAAGGCCACCGATTGACCCGCAGGAATTTTTAACTGATCAATCTGTAAAACAACTTCTTCTCCATAGGCAAAGGACATTCCCTGAAACTCAATCTCTCCTTTAACTTTTGTTAGGGACCGCGCGTCAGGAGCGTCCGCGACTTCCACTGATGCATTTAAGATTTCATCCAGCCGAGCTAAACTCGGTAAAGCGATGTTAATCTGCGCACTAATCATCCCAATTCGCTTCATCGGGCTATAAGCCAAGTAAAAAGCCGTAATGAGAGACAAAATCTCTTCGAACTTAAAACCGATTGCCGCCCCAACTCCAACAGCTAGCGAAATTCCGATGGCAGCTGAAAATTCAATGAGGGGCGATAAAGCTTTCTCATAACGCACCAACTTCGATTGCACTCGTAAACCTTCGGCGCTGGCGGTGGCAAAACGTTGTTGTTCGCGTTGCTGCAAACCGTAAGCACGAATATCTCTCGCCGATTGCAAGTTCTCTACCGCAATGGTATTCAAACTGGAAGAAGTCGTTAGAGTCTTCTGTGCTTTTTGTTGAATGGATCGACCAATATAGCGAACCACAAAAACAACGAGAGGAATTACGAAAAGACAAAGGAGAAACCAATAACCGCCAGGCTTCGAAAGACACAAAAAGACGACATAGAAGACAGAAAATAAGACCTGCAGAGGTTGAACAAAGAGATCGTTTGAAATATCAATTAAAACCAAACGCACCGCATTGGCATCATTGATAATTCTCTGCAGTAAATCGCCCGTCGATATCTTGCCGAAAAAACCTAAATGCATTTGTTGCAATTTAAAAAAAACGGCACGGCGCACCGACTCCACAACTTTCAAGCCTGCTAAATTAAGCAAAAAGGTCGAAATAAACTGAGAGAGGCCGCGAATCAAAAA
>CANHRV010000032.1 GCA_947463395.1 Opitutia bacterium
GCGTTCTTGATAATAGTAAGCGCTGGACAGGACGCGCGCCTCTTGGGCAAACTCTCCAGCCTGCGATGAGCGACTCTTTAAGGCACGAATGTGGCATTGCCCTAGTCCGGCTGACTAAGGACCTAAAATGGTATCAGGAGAAATATGGTTCGCCACTTCACGGGTTCAACCAGCTATTTCTCTTAATGGAGAAACAACATAACCGCGGCCAAGATGGTGCGGGTATAGGTTGTGTCAAAATTGGAGCAGAAAACGGCGAGGCTTTTTTATTCCGCGACCGTGAGATTGGCGCCCAAGGGTTAACCCAAATTTTTACCCGACAAATTAAAGATTATGCCGACAAGGTAAGAGAGGCAACGATTGTCCCCGAATTTCCAGAAACCGTAAAAAGGTATTTTGATTACGGTGGTGAACTTTTGCTGGGACATTTGCGCTACGGAACCTCCGGAAATTTCGATTCCATCTCCTGCCATCCGTACGCTCGTAAATCAATTTGGCCGACGCGCAATTTACTTGTGGCGGGTAATTTCAATTTAACCAATACATCCGCCCTCAATGCTTCGCTGACCGAACGAGGTGCGCACGTTATTTATTCCACCGACACGCAATCGATTTTGGAAGAAATCGGTTTTTGGTTGGATGAAGAGCACGACCGTCTTTTTAAAGCATTCAAAGACCAAGGTCTTGAAGGTGCCGCGATTCAAAAAGAAATTTCGAAGCACTTAGACGTGGGCAATGTGCTTCGTCGTGCCGCTAAAAATTGGGACGGGGGTTACGCCATTGCCGGATTAATCGGTAATGGAGATGCGTTTGTCGTGCGCGATGCCAATGGCATTCGACCCTGCTGGTATGTTCGCACCGATGACCTCGTCGCCGTCGCTTCCGAACGCGTTGCCCTCATGACCATCGTGGGAGTCAATCAAGCCGACGTCAAAGAAGTGCCTCCCGGTTCGGCCCTCGTGATTAAGGCCGATGGACGTCATTCCATTGAGCCTATTCATCATCCTGGCGAGAAGCGCCATTGCTCTTTCGAAAGAATCTATTTCTCCCGTGGCAATGACCCAGAGATTTATCACGAACGCAAAGCTCTTGGAGCCGCCCTCGCTGATGATGTTCTTGAGCTCATTCGGGAAGATCATGATAACGCCGTCTTTTCTTACATACCGAACACGGCAGAAATTGCTTGGTATGGTTTAATGGAAGAACTTCGTCGGCGTCGCCGAGTGCAGGTTCGCAACCAACTCGCCGAGGCCTTGCGAGCAGGAAAGTTGGATGAATCAGCGATTGATAAACTCGTTCTCGGTGGCTGGCCTCGTGGCGAGAAAGTCGCGCATAAGGACGTGAAGCTGCGGACTTTTATTTCGCAGGAAAAAAATCGGGTGCAAATGGCCTCGCACGTTTACGATATTTCCTACGGCACCGTGCGCGAAGGCGACACTTTGGTTTGTGTGGATGATTCGATTGTTCGTGGAACAACCTTACGTCAATCCATTCTCGGTATTCTGGCTCGTCCCAATCCTAAGCGAATCGTCATTGCGTCGACCGCCCCGCAAATTCGTTACCCTGATTGCTATGGTATCGACATGTCGGAAATGGGTAAATTCCTCGCCTTCCAAGCAGCAGTCGCTTTGTGCAAAGAGAGGGGCAAACAAGATTTACTCCAAGAAGTTTATCAAGACTGCCTCGCCCAAGCCAAAGGACCAGCTTCAGCCATGAAAAATCATGTGCAGCGAATTTATGATGCTTTCACGGAAAAAGAAATTTCGGCAAAAGCAGCAGAATTGGTTTATCCGCGTAAATCAGGCTGGAAGGGAGAACTTATTCTCCTCTTCCAAAAAATCGATTCCCTCCACCAAGCTTGTCCAAGTAGCTTAGGAGACTGGTATTTCACTGGTAAATACCCAACGGCGGGTGGATACGGCGTTCTCAACCAAGCCTATATCAATTTCTGGGAAAAGCGCGACGGGCGATCTTACTAATTAAGAGTAGAGTCGATAAGGAGAGGTACGGGCGCGAAATGCTTCCGCATCTCCGGCCCAGCGCGTCATCCAGCGTTGTAAATCAATCCGAGCCCCTTGGGTTCTTAATTCATTAAGAAAATTAGGGCTACCCACATGTTTGTTAAACAAATCACGTTCAAGGTGTGAAGCTTGGGCAAACGGATTGGTGCTATCCCAAAGACAAGCCTGCTTCATCATCTGGAGTGAAATCGCAGTGGGTTTAAAACGAGACCAATTCGAAACCGCCGTATAAACACCTTGGGTGCCATCGGGCATAACCTTGGGTTCGAGTTTTAATCCAGGCACAGAGGATCCTAAGGCTGCAACAAGGTCTTCCGATTTTCTTTTTCCATAACGGATAAAGCGGAAATGCATTTGATCACGATAGGTGTGACTAAAATCTCCGATGATACAGCCCAAGCCTACCATCGCGTATCCTAAAGCAGCTTGTGGATTGGGAATTCGTGGAGAAGTAGGCACCCAATTGAGTCCGGTCTGATTCCAAAGAAGTGAGCGATTCCAGTTGCGCATCGCAACCACTTCCAAGCTGCCGCGTTTTCTTTGGGCTTCTGAAATTTCTAATACTCCAGGCGTTGCTACAGCCCAACGGGCGATTTCTCCAATCGTCAAACCATGAACATAGGGCATTTCATAGGCGCCTACATAACTCTTCACCCCGCGTTCGAGATAAGGTCCGTCGACTTTTTCTCCGCCTAAAGGGTTAGGGCGATCGAGGACAACGACCCGAACGGGACGTTCGAGAGAAAAACAGGCCTCCATCACATAACGCATACAACTAATGTAGGTGTAAGAACGTGAACCAATATCTTGAAAATCAATAACGATGACATCGAGGCCCTCTAACATTTCGGGAGTTGGCCGACGGGTCGCGCCATACAGAGAATAAATGGGCAAGCCAGTTCGTGCATCGCGCGCATTTTTCACTGAAACCTCGGCGGCCGCATTCCCATCGATACCATGCTCGGGACCAAATAACTTAGTAAGTTTCACGCCAGGAGCTCTGGCTAAAACATCGACGGTGCGTTGACCTCGACCATTCACTCCCGCTTTATGGGTGACCAGTCCAACACGTTGACCTTGCAGTGAACGAAAACCATCGGCCTCCAAGACATCGATACCGAGTAGTGTTTTCTGGCCACTAAAAACTGTTGGCGTTGAAGCATCGGGAGAGAGTCCCCGTGGTGCGCTGCCCCCAGATGTAGACGGCGAAGATCCACTGCTAGCACAGCCTGGCAATAAGGTGGCACTTAAAGTCGTGAGAGCAGTTAAACGAAAGAACTCGCGGCGTTCCATAGGGATAGAGCACTTATATCTTCACCTAAAGGTCCTCTGG
Source organism: Opitutia bacterium (assembly GCA_947463395.1). GTDB lineage: Bacteria > Verrucomicrobiota > Verrucomicrobiia > Opitutales > UBA953 > UBA953. Next base: position 3,355 of record CANHRV010000032.1, read on the forward strand.
AGCAAAGTTTGAATTAACTTTTTCTTCTTTTTTCCGTTCGGTTGAAAATCCCATTGCCCAAAGACCCATGTCCAGAACATGGTAAATCATGCGCGTTGCTCTGCTGGGTTCAGGTCGAGGCTCGAATGCCGATGCGGTGCTACGTGCCCAAAAAGAAGGCCGCCTCGGCAAAGCGATGGTCGCTGGAATCTATTGTGACATCCCTACTGCTCCGATGTTGAAACTGGGTCCTATTTACGGGGTTCCCGCCCATTACTTAGACCCTGGACCTTTTAAGACGAAATTTTCCCCCGAAAGAGAAGCCGCATGGGCGCAAGCTCTTCTCCAGGATAAAATCGATTTGATCGTGCTCGCAGGATTTATGCGTGTACTAAAATCTCCTCTCCTCCAACCCTTCGCGGGGAGAATTATCAACCTCCACCCTACTTTACTTCCGGCGTTTCCTGGGCTCGATGGCATCGGGCAGACGTGGCGGGCTGGAGTGGCTGAAGGAGGTTGCACTGTACATTGGGTCACCGAAGCGGTCGATGAGGGAAGTCACCTTGGCCAAACTCGAGTGCCCCGAACAGCGGATGACACTTTAGAAACTTTTTCCCAAAAAATTCACCAAGCCGAACATCAACTTCTCCCTCGGGTGATTGCTGAATTGGCGGAAAAGTTTTCGGCCCGATGATTGAATTGCGTTGCTCTATTCACGAAGATTACGTCCAGCCCCTGGAAGATTATTTTTGCGAGTTAACGCGTTCACCGTGGATGCTTTTTCATGAAGGTCCTGGCAAACCTCATTACGTTATGGGCTACTTTGAAAATCAGGGCGAAGCGGACACGGCCTGGGATTCTCTCCGAAAAGCGTTTAAAAAACTTCCTGAATCTTATGAAGCAACGACATTGGCTGAGAAAGATTGGAAAGAGGCCTACAAGGAACATTTAAAACCTTGGCAACAAGGCAAACTTCATTGGGTGCCCGCTTGGATGCGCCAGAGCTACTCTGTGCCTGCCGATTCAGCGGTGGTGTGGTTTGATGCTGGGTTAGCTTTCGGGACTGGAGATCATCCCACCACTCGACTCTGTGCCATTCGATTGATGGATTACTTAACCCAACACTCTGCAGAAAAAGTTAGTGTCATTGATGCAGGTTGCGGTTCAGGCATTTTAGCTCTCTCCGCCGTCAAACTCGGGTGTGGTTCCGTGGCTGGGTTTGATCGCGATCCCGAATCGGTTCGCGTCAGCATCGCCAATCGCGAAGACAATGGTATTCAAGCTGATAAAGTTCATTTTTATCATGCGGGTCTCGAGGAAGGATTCAAGCTCACTGGACCAGCCGATGTCGTACTGGCAAATATCATCAGCGATGTTTTGTGCATCTACGCCGATGACTTAATTTGTGCGGTGAACCCAGGAGGGGTGCTCGCATTAAGTGGCATCCTCGCTCAAGAACAAAGCAAAGTAAGAGCTCACTTTGAAACGAAATGTATCGCCAGTTGGGGAGAGGTCAAAAGCGATGGAAGAATTATGGGGGAGTGGAGTGATGTCGCCTTGTTTCGCCCTTAATTACTGATTAAAAACCTCTACCGTTTATGACACATTCCTCAACTCTCCGTGGCATTCGTTATGCTCGTTACGCCAGTTATCTTTTTGCAGCACTGATTGCTGCTTTGGGTGTACTCGATTTAGCCGGAGGATTTTCCTGGGGAAATTTTCACATTCCCCCGCGCTGGCAGCCAGAAACCGTGCATTATCCATTAGCCCTCCAAATGGAGTGTTGGTTTTTCATTTTCTACGCTCTCCTTCTCGTAGCGCCGTGGGAAAAAATTCAGAGCGAACCAACTTGGCGTAAACTCTTTTTTGTTCTTTGCGTCTTCTCCATTCTTTTTGCGTTCGTGATGATTTCTGAAGTGATGGCCAAAAATTACATCGCTAAGGCAGCTAAAACCAAGGCGCGACTTCCTGTTTTTCAGGCCGTTCTTCTTTTCGCAGCTCTGGGACAGATTCCCACCCTACTCTTTGTGCGGAAACCCGAATTAGTCGATTAAGCAGAAAGAGCAGCGTGCAAAGCTTCCGCACGCTTTTTCGCTTCCTCTAAAGTGGAAGCAGTCACGGTGATGTGACCCATCTTCCGCCCGGGAGCTGCCTGTCCTTTATCATAAAGATGCAACTTGGCTGCAGGTTCCTGTAAAACTTTTACCCAGTCTGGTTCCTCGCCATGGTGCCAGAGATCACCCAAAAGATTAACCATCGCCGAAGGCTGCAAAGGCTTGGTACCCCCTAGGGGCAAACCACAAACCGCGCGGATGTGTTGTTCAAACTGACTGGTTTGATTCGCGTCTAATGTTTGATGGCCACTGTTATGCGGACGAGGGGCAAGTTCGTTCACGAGAATACGTCCGTCTTGTACAAACATTTCCACAGCCAACAATCCAATCAGGTTAATCTTCTCGGCGATTTTTATCGCAAGCTGACTGGCCTCTTTAGCAGTGTCAGAAGAGATACGAGCAGGCGAAAGCGATAAATGAAGGATATGATTTTGATGGATATTTTCTGCCGGGTCATAAACCGCAATCTGACCATCTTCCGTGCGTGCAACCAAAACAGAAATTTCGCATTGGAAAGGAATCCACGCCTCGACGACGCCCTTCCCTCCTCCCGTTACAGCCCAGGCTGTATCTAAATCCGCTTGAGCATTAGGTATTTTAACCTGCCCTTTGCCGTCGTAACCAAAATCGGCCGTCTTTAAGACACAAGGATAGCCTAAAGTTGCCACGGCCTTCGAAAATTCATCAAAGGATGAAACAACGACAAAGGGAGCGCAAGGAATGCCGGAAGCTTTGAGAAACTCTTTCTCTCGACGTCGATTTTGACAAATCGAGAGAACCTGGGCAGAGGGGTGACAGGGTGCGATACCATTGACGAACTCAACCGTGGATGGAGGAATATTTTCAAACTCCAGCGTAATTCGATCACACCCTTCGGCGAATTTTTTAAGGGTAGCGGTATCATTCCAAGGCGCCGAAAAATGTTCATCCGCCATCGCCGCCGCACAGGACGAAGCCGAAGGATCATAGGTTTTTACTTTATATCCCATACGGCGAGCTGCCATCGCAGACATTCGCCCTAATTGTCCACCACCTAAAATCCCAATTGTGCCACCTGGAAGTAAAGGCTTTGCCATAACTTATTTTTTCTTCTTTCCGATTTTTCCTGGAATAGGATTTCCTAAGACGGCTCGAGTTTGTTCTACGCGAAAACGCTGAAGGCGTTGGGCTAAAGAAGAATCGGTTAGTGCCAAGATGGCTACCGCACCCAAGGCGGCATTGATGGCACCAGCTCGACCAATCGCAAAAGTGTGAACGGGAATGCCAGCAGGCATTTGCACGATCGATAGCAATGAATCAATTCCGTCGAGCGTTTTAGAGGTTACAGGAACGCCGAGCACAGGTAACGCCGTCATCGCTGCGGCCATTCCAGGTAAATGTGCTGCACCACCCGCGCCTGCGATAATGATTTTCAGCCCACGCTTTTGAGCACCAAGTGCGTAATCTTTTAATTTAAGTGGCGTGCGGTGGGCACTGACGACTTCGGCTTCAAACGTTACTCCGAGTTTCTTTAACGTTTCGGCTGCATGCGTCATGGTTTCCCAATCTGATTGGGAGCCCATGATGATGCCGACAACGGGGCGCGGAGAAGACTTTTTGGCCATAATCACAAAATGCAGAAAGTCTTTCCTTGTGGAAAGCCTGAAGCGAAAAAACTAATCCACAAAAGGAACGTATTCTGGAACCAATTGACGAATTCCTTGCTTACAAGTCTCCTTTTCCTGTGTAATGCATTGCTTCACCGACTGAAGAAACTCGGGCAGCTTTGCATTATCCATCGCTGGTCCAACAAAGCGGAAAATACGCGGATGAGCCGTGGGGTGATGTTGCTCTCCCTGATGCTGAAGTTCTTCGATCATCTTCTCTCCAGGTCGAAGACCCGTAATCTTAATTTCAATATCAATATCGGGGCGGAAGCCGCTGAGTTCAATCAGCTGGCGAGCGACATCGATAATCTTTAAGGGCTGTCCCATTTCTAAAACGAGAATGTCTCCGCCTCTACCTTGGGTCGCACTTTGCAAAACTAAACCCACCGCTTCTGGAATCGTCATGAAGTAACGTTGTACATCAGGGTGGGTAACGGTAACTGGACCGCCTGCGGCAATTTGTTTTTTGAACATCGGGATGACTGAACCCGATGAACCTAAAACGTTGCCGAAACGAACAGCGACAAAGCGGGTTAAATTACCTGGACGCGTTTGCATCGATTGCACGGCGATTTCCGCCAGACGCTTCGAGGCCCCCATCACATTAGTTGGATTGATGGCTTTGTCCGTAGAAATTAAAACAAATTCTTTTGTCTGATAATTTGAGGCTAACTCTGCTACTAAAGCCGTGCCAAGGGTATTATTCTTTAAGGCCTCACCCGGCTGGGACTCCATCATCGGTACATGCTTGTGCGCTGCAGCATGTAAAACCAGCTCAGGACGGAATCGCTGAAACACTTCTTCCATCCTCGTGCGGTCCGTGACATCGGCGATGATGGGAGTAATGATAGCACCGGCTCCTGAACTAATTAATTCTTGTTCTGTTTGGTAAAGAAGTACCTCACACTGATCCAAAATAACGAGTCGCTTCGGTTGGCGACGTGAGACCTGACGGCAAATTTCTTGCCCAATGCTACCACCTGCACCTGTAACCAAAACCGTGCGACCATGAATCAGTTGATCGATGGCCGTATCATCTAATTTAGCAGGCTCACGTCCCAATAAATCTTCCACCGACACGGGACGTAAATCGTTCGCTCGGACTCGTCCTCCTGCTAACTCCGACATCGATGGCACTACTAAAACTTTTAAACCGCTCTCTAAAGCTAGGTTACTTAACTGACGAATTCGACGAACGCCTTGTGAGGGCAAAGCGAGGATGACTTCCGTCACCCCATATTTCTCCTGCAAGCTAGGCATTACCTCGGGTGAACCAACGATTGGAATACCATGGATTTCTAAGCCATGCTTATTTACGGCATCATCCAAGAAACAAACGGGCTCAATACCTGTGGCTCGACGAGAAATAAGATCCGCCGCCAATTGTTCGCCCGCATTGCCCGCTCCAATAATGGCGATTTTCTTTATCGGGCCATGATAAGAAGCCGCGGAATGTTTAAGGCGGTGACGCAAGGTTCTTATCCCAACACGAAAGCCTACAAAGACGATGAGGGATAAATTAAAATCGATTAGTGCGATACTTCGTGGAACAGAAAAGTATTTTGCTGAAGGAGCACTATGGTAAAAGACGCCGATGAAAATGACGACCACCGTTGCTACGACCAAGGCAGCAACCATTCGAATCGCATCGTACAAACGGAAATAATAAAATACTCCACGGAATTGCCCGAAAAGTCCAAGTAAGAGAATTTTCAACGGCACAATCCAAAGCAAAGCCCCATTGCGTTGTTCAATGTAAGTCATTCCAATACCATTATCGAATTCAAGAAAACGGATATCGTAACTAAGCCATAAACAGAGCAAGGCGAGCGATCCATAGACGATGAAAAACACGAAATATCTCATCAATGAAGATACGGATGCTGATGGGGTAGATGCAGCAGACGACATAAGTAGGGTTAACTTATAATCTTACTCGATAATAAAACGAAAGCCAAGCGTTCTGCTTCGCTCACGTTTTTGGGCATTTCTTTGAGGAAATCCTGCGACTGGGACCCAATTGACACTTCCGCCTAC
>CANHRV010000033.1 GCA_947463395.1 Opitutia bacterium
CGGCAACCACGGTGTCCAAGCATCGGATTGAACTCATGGAGAGCAGCCACGCGAGAGATGACCTTCTCTTTCGAAACGCCGAGTTTCTTTGCCAGTTCAGCTTGAGCCTTCTCATCATGAGGTACGAATTCATGTAAAGGAGGGTCGAGTAAACGAATCGTCGCAGGGAGACCTTTGAGCGTTTCAAAAATACCGATAAAGTCTTCGCGCTGGTAAGGCAGAATCTTAGCCAAGGCTTTACGACGACCCTCAACGGTTTCGGCGAGAATCATTTCACGCACGGCGTCGATGCGATCACCTTCGAAGAACATGTGTTCGGTACGAGTGAGACCGATACCTTGAGCACCGAAAGCCATGGCTTGTGCAGTTTGCTCGGGATTATCGGCATTGGTGCGAACCTGTAAGCGAGTCGCTTGCGAACACCACTTCATCAATTGAACGTAGTTCTTATACTTCTCGGTCTTCTGAGCGGCTTTGTCGTCATTCAACAAACCTGCGACGATTTCCGAAGGAGCGGTCTTAATTTGACCAGCATAAACAGTACCGGCGGTACCATCGATCGAGAGGTAATCACCTTCCTTAAAGGTGTGACCAGCAATCGTAGCCGTTTTCTTGTCGTAATCGATTTGTACGGCGGCAGCACCACAGACGCAGACTTTACCCATCTGACGTGCCACGAGAGCAGCGTGAGAGGAAACTCCACCGCGAGCGGTGAGAATACCTTCCGCGGCAATCATACCACGAAGGTCTTCTGGGGAAGTTTCCAAACGAACGAGGAGAACTTTTTCACCCTTATCCGCTGCGACCACAGCGCGATCGGCATTGAAATAGATTCGACCCGTAGCCGCACCAGGACCAGCGGGTAAACCGCTTGCAATCGCTTTGGCTTTCTTCACTTCGGCTAAGTCGAAAATGGGAGCCAGCAATTGTTCAAGCTGATCGGCTGGGTTACGCAAAACAGCGGTTTCCCAATCAATGAGTTTGGACTTCACCATGTCGGCAGCAAACTTCAGAGCCGCGGCAGCAGTACGCTTACCATTGCGCGTTTGCAGCATGTAGAGTTTGCCGTCTTGGATAGTGAACTCGATGTCTTGAACATCCTTGAAATGCTTTTCGAGAATTTGACGAACCTTGAGCAACTGTTCGTAGCTCTTCGGCATCACATCCTTGAGTTTAATCACGGGTTCAGGTGTACGAACACCAGCCACCACGTCTTCACCTTGGGCATTGACCAAGAATTCACCGTAGAATTCATCAACACCGTTAGCAGGATTACGCGTGAAAGCCACGCCTGAGCCAGATCGCTCGCCAGTATTACCAAACACCATGGCTTGAACGTTAACGGCAGTACCCCATTCAGCAGGAATGTTGTATTTACGGCGATAAACAATCGCACGGTCATTCATCCAAGAACTAAAAACAGCACCAGCTGCACCACGAAGCTGGTCCCAAGGATCATTGGGGAAGACTTTGCCCGTACGTTGCTTCACTAAAGCTTTGAAACGCTTAACCAACTCTTTCTGATCTTCAGCCGTGAGTTTCGAGTCTTCAATTTCACCTTTGTATTTCTCGTGCTTGAATTCTTCGATGACGGATTCAAAAGGCTCGTGGTCTTCACCTTCGCGCTTTTGCACGCCTAGAACCACGTCACCATACATCTGAATAAAGCGACGGTAGCAGTCCCAAGCAAAACGCGAATTGTTCGTCGCTTTCTCAAGAGCAACAACCGTTTGATCATTCAAACCGAGATTCAAAATCGTATCCATCATTCCCGGCATCGAATCGCGTGCACCCGAACGAACAGCGACCAATAAGGGCATACCAGAAATTGCACCAAATTCTGTACCCATAATTTTTTCCATATTACGAATACCTGCTTCCATCTGAGATTGAAGCGAAGCGGGATAGGTACGCTTGTTTGCGTAGTAATAAGTGCAAACTTCGGTCGTAATGGTAAATCCTGGAGGAACGGGAAGACCGATACGGGTCATCTCCGCGAGATTAGCTCCTTTACCGCCGAGGAGGGCTTTCATCGTGCCGTCTCCGTCAGCTTTGCCATCACCCCAAACGTAAACAACTTTGGTCGATTTAGAGGAGGCTTTGTTCTTTGGATTTTTAGTCTTGGCCATAGGTATGTAAAAAATGGAATAATACTATCGGGGACAGGGAGTCACGCGACAGAACCCCACAAAAAGGGGAAAGCAGGCTCTGCTGTCAATGGATTAGGGGCTCAGTTGACCAGTACTACGCTTAAAAACGCCCAAATATTCGTGGGAAGACCCATTTGAACAAGACGGGTTATTAACAGTCGAATAAATCAGGCTAAATGAGCTTACCTGAGTCGGTAAATTAGAACCGCGACGAAAAATAAAACTAATAGGGCAATGACAAAAGTTTTAGCCGAAGCAGGACTCTGATTTTCTTCATATTTACGATTCATATAGGCACTTCGTCCCGCAGAGGTAACATTTTCAACAATGACATCCGGGAAACCTCGACCCGGAACTTCAACAATGGTTCCTTTAACCAAACCGAGACGCATCAAAACCATATAAGCTAAAACTTTTCGCTCCGTTGGCAGGGAATCAAACTCATTACACTCGCGCCCAACGACTAAACGCTCCAAAGCCAACAAAGCATCAGTTGAAATGTAGCGTCGCTGTTTAGTCGGCTTGCTCATTCTTAAGATTTAAGTCAGAGTGGCACTTAAGAGTTAAGAGATGAATAAAATCGAGAAAAACCTCTTAAACAAACTTTATTTTAAATGTTAAAAAATCGTGAAATAGAGCAAATGGCTGTGGCCTTAAGCATCGCTGGTTCAGATAGCGGGGCTGGTGCTGGCATTCAGGTTGATTTACTTACTTTCGCCGCTCACGGAGTTTATGGCACGACGGCTATCACTTGTTTAACAGCACAAAATCCTCACGGAGTAACCGACATCCATGTCGCACCGGCCACCTTTGTCATCGAACAATGCGAACAGGTCGTAAAACACTACCACCCGCAGGCCATTAAAACAGGGATGCTATTCAACTCCGAGATCGTGATAGCGGTCGCCGAATTTCTCACTCGAAACTCTATTCCCTACGTCGTCGATCCCGTCATGGTCGCATCGAGCGGAGCCACCCTTCTCTCTCCAGAAGCGATTGCAGCTGTCAAAAATTATCTGATTCCCCGAGCAACCTTGGTCACCCCTAATCTCGATGAAGCCTCCATCTTACTGGGTCGAAAAGCACTTGGCGGAGAACAAAACGAAAGTGAAGCCCGCGAATTAGCTCAACGATTTAGGGTCCCATTCTTACTCAAAGGCGGTCACGCCTTAGGCAATGAATTAATGGATACCTTGGCTTGGCCTAACGGAAAAATCATGAGCCTAAAAGCAATGCGCATTCCTGATATCGACACTCATGGAAGTGGTTGCACGCTGTCGGCAGCCATCACCGCTCAACTCGCTCTGGGGAATGATCTAGCTACGGCGATAACCATGGCCCATCGCTACCTCCAAGATGGAATGAAGAACCCGATAAGGGTGGCTGGGCTGAAGCATATTAGACACTGATTCAGCGACACGGGCTGTCCCGAGCGTTTTCACCCCTTACTTTCGCACTTTCCAGTCATTTTTTAGGGGGGTTTAGGTTATTCACACTTGCCCCTTGAGGGCAGTCACCTTTTCTAACTCGTTCCCTAGGCAATTAAGCCGACTCAAACTATGTCCAAAAAGCACGCCGCCAAACAATCGACCTCACACACTCCCTCCACCACATCCGCTAAAACGGGCGTCAAAATGCGTGGCTGTGATGTCATGGTGCGATGCTTAGAGAATTTGGGTGTAGACACCATTTTCGCCTATCCCGGTGGTGCCTCAATGGAGCTTCACCAAGGACTCACTCGTTCGAAAAAAATTCGCACGATTCTCCCTCGCCATGAACAAGGTGGTGCTTTCATGGCTCATGGTTACGCGCGAGCCACGGGCAAACCTGGAGTTTGCATGGCGACTTCTGGTCCTGGTGCGACAAATCTCGTTACGGCGATTGCGGATGCCCACATGGATAGCATCCCTCTTATCTGCATCACGGGTCAAGTTTACCAACAGTTTATCGGTCGTGCTGCTTTCCAAGAAACCGACTTCTATGGCATGACGCTTCCCATCGTGAAGCACTCGTTCCTCGTCTTAAATTACGAAGAACTGCCGATGATCATGTACAAAGCTTTCAAAATTGCGACGACGGGTCGTCCTGGTCCCGTGGTGATTGATATCCCTAAGGATGTTCAACAACATGAATGGGTTCCTGTATTCCCGAAGTCCATCGATGACGTCAGCATCCCTGGCCTACCTGTTCCACCCAAAGCACCCGATAGCGAATTCGAAAAAGTCATTCGCCTCATCGAGAAATCAAAGCAGCCCGTTCTTTACATTGGTGGCGGTATTCTTTCAGGCCACGCCCATCAGGAATTAATTAACTTTGCCGAAGCCACGGGCATTCCAGTTGCCTCAACCTTAATGGGATTAGGAGCTTTTCCTGCTAACCACCCTCAATCGCTTTACTGGTACGGCATGCACGGAACCGTTGCTGGAAACTGGGCTGTTTGCAAGAGTGACCTCCTTGTGGTTCTTGGTGCACGTTTCGACGACCGTATCACGGGCGCTATCGAAAAATTCGCTCCCGACGCTACGATTGTCCACATCGACATTGATCGCTCGGAACATCACAAGAATAAATTCGCTCACTACCCGATTCATTCGGACGTTAAACACGCCCTCCAACGTCTTTTGGCATTAACGAAAAAGAATTTCCAAAAGCCCGACCTGAAAAAATGGTACAGCACGATTAATGGTTGGAAAAAGGAACACCCCTTCCCCTTCAGCTACGATCGCAAAGGTTCTAAACACATTCTTCCACAAGAGGCCGTTGAAGTACTCTTCGAAGAGTCCAAAGGCGAAGCCATCATCTCTACCGGTGTCGGTCAGCACCAAATGTGGGCACCGCAATATTATCAATTTAGCAAACCCCGAACCTTCATCAGTTCGCTCGGCGCAGGCACCATGGGCTTTGGTTTACCCGCTGCCATCGGGGCAAAAGTCGCCTTCCCCAAGAAACAAGTCATCGATATCGATGGCGATGGCTCTTTCCTCATGAACATTCAGGAACTCGCCTGTATGAAAATTGAGAAAATCAATGCCAAGGTTTTACTTCTCAATAACCAACACCTTGGCATGGTAGTTCAATGGGAGGATCGTTTCTACGCTGGCGTTCGCGGTCACACCATCCTCGGTGATGCTGGCAATATCGGTAGCCCTGATAATCCTGCTGGACTCTACCCTGACTTCGTGAAGATCGCCAACGGATTTGGCATCAAAGCCCGACAAGTGATGAAGCGTGAAGAACTTCGTGAAGCGATTCGCGAAATGCTCGAGCATGACGGACCCTACTTGCTCGACGTTATCGTTCCTTACACCGAACACGTTCTACCCTTCATTCCTCAAAAGAAGTCAGCGATGGAAATTCTCACGAAGTAATTTCCACCACGAACGACAAAAAGGCGAAGCTTGAGCTTCGCCTTTTTTATTGGCTTTAAATTCAGTGACCCGCCAACCAACGCTCCGCTTCGATGGCGGCTCGACAACCCATACCCGCAGCGGTGATGGCCTGACGATAAACATGATCCGCACAATCTCCCGCCACAAAAACTCCAGGAATTGAAGTGCTGACGGTATTTTCACCAGCGATGAAATAACCGTTTTCATCCACCGATAAAGGAGGCACGAAGGGCTTGGTATTGGGGATGTGGCCAATGGCAATAAAGACACACTTACAAGGGATGTCTCGCGTCTGGCCCGACGAATCTTTCACACGTAAATGATGCACTTTTCCGTCGGCACCTCCGAGGACTTCAAGTGGAATGCAATTGAGTGCGAGTTCAATTTTTTCGTGAGATTTAACTCGTTGCACCATGATTTCCGAGGCACGGAATTTATCGCGGCGATGCACCAAAATAACTTTCGAAGCAAAGCGGGTTAAAAATAAAGCCTCCTCACAGGCCGAATCACCACCACCAACCACAACGACGGGAACGTCGCGATAAAAAGCCCCATCACAAGTGGCACAGGTGGTGACTCCGTTACCTCCATAATATTCTTTCTCACCAGGAATTCCTAAGAGACGAGGCGATGCTCCCGTAGCGATAATGACTGCCTTGGCTTCATAAGTCGCTTCACCCCCCTTTAACTTTTTAACTGGACCAGAAAAATCAACGGTATCGATGCGATCCCAGGCAAATTTCGCGCCAAAGCGTTCTGCCTGTGCTTTCATATTAGAAATCAATTCATTGCCATCGACGCCATGGACAAAACCAGGAAAGTTCTCGACCTCGGACGTTGTGGTCAATTGGCCACCGGGCTGACCTCCTTCTAGAACAAGGGGAGTAAGACCAGCGCGTGCCGCATAAATCGCGGCGGTTAGGCCAGCACAGCCCGTACCGAGGATAATGACGTTTTCTGCCATGCAGAAACCTATTCTATGGGCTAAGGGGGACGGCAAGGCGGAAAACCCTATCGTGAACAAGTGAGTCAAGGCTTGCCCCAGGGGGCTGGGTCGGGGTTTGCTACAGACTGTTACCGGACCCATGTTTCTTAGCCTCCTCAAGCTCTTCGCGGGCAGTCACAATCGGAAGTTTCTCCGTCACTGTGCGCCCCTCGTTAAGCGCATCAACGCCCTCGAAACTGAGTATCAAAAACTCAGTGATGCCGAAATCCAGGCCAAGACGGCGGAGTTCAAATCACGCCATGCGAAAGGCGAGAGTTTAGATGCACTCTTACCCGAGGCTTTTGCCGTTGTTAAAAATGCTGCCCGACGTCTCTGTGGCACAAAAGCCACCGTGTGCGATCACGAATTAACGTGGCAGATGGTTCACTTCGATGTGCAATTAATCGGGGGAATCGCCCTGCATCAAAATAAGATTTCTGAAATGGCCACGGGCGAAGGTAAAACGCTCGTTGCCACTCTCCCCCTTTACCTTAATGCCTTAACAGGAAAAAACTGCCAACTGGTCACGGTAAATGATTATTTGGCACGCCGTGACTCCGAATGGATGGGACACCTCTATCGTTGGTTAGGTCTCACTGTCGGATGCATTCAAAACCAAATGGATAATGCCGAACGGCAAAAGGCATATGCCTGCGATATTACCTACGGCACAGCTTCGGAGTTTGGTTTCGATTACCTACGAGATAATGGGATGGCACTCAGCGCGCCTGAACAAGTTCAACGAGGTCATTACTTCTGTATCGTGGATGAAATCGACTCCATCCTCATCGATGAAGCACGCACTCCTCTCATTATTTCTGGTCCTGTTACCGAAGAAAGAGAACCTCCTTTCCCACGTTTAGTCTCCCAAGTTAAAAGCCTCTTCGAAAAACAAACTCAACTGGTTACTCGACTTATTAATGAGGCCGAGTCTGAGCTCAAAGCCTTACCCGAAGGACGCGAACCCAGCGATGCCACGCTCGATAAACTCTGGCTGACAGCGCACGGCATGCCTCGCAATAAGGCGTTTGCCCGTCTCATGGAAAACGGGCGTTGGCGCAAGGCATTGGAGAGATTTGAGGGTATTCTTGCCAGTGACATCGAGAAAGACCGCCGCTTCCACTTAAAGGAACGCCTCTACTTTGCCATCAACGAACGGAATCACGAGTCAGACCTATCACAATTAGGGCGCGACACTCTTCGTCCCAACGAACCCGATGCTTTCGTTCTGCCCGACTTACCAACGCGATACATTGAACTGGATAAAGACGAATCGCTTTCGCCTGAACAACGCAATCAATTACGCGCTGAAGCCGAAGCCAGCTATGTAAAAGTCTCTGAAGATATTCACGCCATTGGCCAACTCTTAAAGGCTTTCGCCCTTTACGAAAAAGACCGTCACTACGTGGTACAAGACGGCAAAGTAATGATAGTCGACGAGAATACGGGACGCATTATGGCCGGACGTCGTTGGAGCGATGGACTACACCAAGCTGTTGAAGCAAAGGAAGGGGTAGCGTTGGAAAAGGAAAATAAAACTTACGCAACGATTACGATTCAGAACTACTTCCGCATGTATGCTAAGTTAGCTGGCATGACAGGTACAGCGGAAACCGAAGCCACTGAGTTTCATGAAATTTACGGTCTCGCCGTCGTCACCATTCCGCCCAATCGAACCTGCATTCGCATCGATCAAAACGATATCTTTTTCAAAACCCGGCGCGAAAAGTATAATTATGCCATCAAAGAAGTAACGGAGGCCTATCGTCGGGGACAGCCAGTACTCGTTGGTACCGCTTCAGTAGAAGCATCCGAGACTTTTAGCCGCATGCTAACAATCGCAAAAGTACCACACAAGGTGCTCAATGCGAAACATCACGAGCAAGAAGCCGATATCGTGGCCTTAGCAGGCCAAAAAGGAGCCGTGACCATCGCCACAAACATGGCTGGTCGTGGTACGGACATTCGACTGGGTGAAGGGGTTCGCGAATTAGGCGGTCTTTACGTTCTTGGTACTGAGCGACACGAGTCTCGTCGAGTTGATCGTCAGTTACGTGGTCGTTGCTCTCGCCAAGGTGACCCTGGTTGCTCTCGCTTCCTCGTCTCCCTGGAAGACGACTTAATGCGCCTCTTCTCCAATGCGGGCATTATTTCTTCACTGCTAGAAAAATCCTTTAAAGAAGGCGAACCCCTGGAACACCCCTTGTTGAATCGTTCTATTGGAACAGCACAAAAGCGCGTTGAAGGTCAGAACTACACACAACGTAAACGTCTTTTGCAATACGATGACGTGCTAAATCATCAGCGACAAATCGTCTACGGTTTGCGCAATCGTGTTCTGACCGAGGAAAATTCTCGAA
>CANHRV010000034.1 GCA_947463395.1 Opitutia bacterium
GGGGAACCTGACTGCCGTTGCTTCCTTCCGGACCTGGCGGGGTTCGTCGGCACCCATTGCATGGGGCCTGGCTGACCTACATTCGTAGTTCGTTATTCCCTTCTTTTCAACCACCAACTTCCCCTCTAATGATTCGACCTTAAACATGGCCGAAATTCCTAAGTCCTACGAACCTCAAGGCGTCGAACAGAAGTGGTACCCACGCTGGGTCGATGCTGGTTGCTTTGCAGGCAAAGTCGACCCCTCCCGCGAGCCTTTTGCGGTCATGATTCCTCCTCCCAACGTCACGGGTGTTTTACACATGGGACACCTACTGAACAATACGTTGCAAGATATCATGATTCGTCGTGCAAGGCAGGAAGGTAAATCAGCCATGTGGCTTCCTGGAACTGACCACGCTGGCATTGCAACGCAGTCTCGGGTCGAAAAAGAATTAAAACAGAAATACGGAAAAACACGTCACGATTTAGGTCGCGAAAAATTTATCGAGATGGCTTCCGCTTGGCGCGATAAACATGGCGGTATTATTTTGGATCAGTTGCGCAAACTGGGTGCTTCCTGTGATTGGGATCGCAAGGTGCACACCCTTGATGAGGGATACTCTCAAGCCGTGCTTCAAGCGTTTGTGACTCTCTACGAACGTGGCTACGTTTATCGTGGCAAACGTATGGTAAATTGGTGCCCTGTCTCACAAACCGGTTTGTCAGACGAAGAGGTTATCATGAAGCCCTCGCAAGGGTCGCTTTTCAAAATGCGTTACGAGGTTGTCGAAAAGCCTGGAACGTTTTTGGAAATTTCTACGACTCGACCCGAGACGATTCCGGGCGACACAGGTGTCGCGGTTCACCCTGAAGACGAAAGATATAAAGACCTCATTGGTCTTCATGTCTGGCGACCCTTCCCTCGTGCTGCGATTAAAATTGTCGGCGATACAGCCGTTGATCGAACTTTTGGCACTGGTGTTCTCAAGGTAACACCCGCTCACGATCGTACAGACTTTGAAATCGGAAAGCGCCATCAGTTACCCGTTCTCGATGTGATGAACCCCGACGGTACGATGAATGCCGAAGCGGGTCCTCTTGCTGGATTAGAGCGATTTAAAGCCAGAACCGCCGCAGCAAAACTTTTAGACGAACTCGGCGCCCTCGTAAAAATCGAACCCTATGAAAATACGGTCGGATTTTCGGAGCGTGCTGATGTACCCATCGAACCTCGTCTGAGCGAACAGTGGTTCATTCATTATCCTAAAATTGAAGAAGCGAAACGTGCCGTCACTTCTGGCATGATTCAATTCCATCCCGAGCGCTGGACTAAAACTTATTTGCATTGGCTCGAAAATATCCAGGATTGGTGTGTCAGTCGCCAGCTCTGGTGGGGACATCGTATTCCCGTTTGGTATCGTAAAGGAGCCGACCGCAATGATCCCAAAAATCGTCACGTCTCGTTGCAACCACCCACCGACTTAAACAACTGGGAGCAAGATTCTGATGTTCTGGATACTTGGGCCTCCTCCTGGCTTTGGTGCTTAGCAACGATTGGTTGGCGCAAACCAGGTGAAACGACGCCCGAACTTAAACATTGGTATCCAACTGGCGCTTTAGCGACTGGACCTGATATTATTTTCCTGTGGGTAGCTCGAATGATTATTGCGGGACTTGAATTGCATGGACCCGAAAAGAAAACGCTTACGGATGACGAAATCCGTGCCCGCATTCCATTCAAGCGAGTCTACTTCAACGGTATTATCCGAGATAAACTCGGTCGCAAGATGTCCAAATCTTTGGGCAACTCTCCTGAGCCTTTAGACTTGATTGCTAAATTTGGTGCCGATGGTTTGCGCTTCGGTCTGCTCTCGATTGCGCCTAAGGGACAAGATATTCTTTTTGACGAAGAACGCGTTTCTCAAGGTCGTAATTTCTGTAACAAAATTTGGAACGCCGCTCGATTCCGACAAATGTCGGGCCCAATGTCCGACAATCACTCGCTCAACGCTGTGGTTAAACGTCTGCAATCGAGCCTGATGGATGATGATGATTATGCCATCATTCACGGGTTGGCTGAGTTAACCGATGTCACGGCACAAAAACTGAACGAACATGAATTCACGGCATACGTCCAAGCACTGTATGCTTTCTTCTGGGGAGATTTTTGTGATTGGTACGTCGAAGCTTCCAAAGCTCGCTTGGCTGACCCTGCTCAACGCGACCATGGTTTAGCCGTACAAGACCTTGTCTTACGTCAATTCCTTCTCCTTCTCCACCCTGTGGCCCCCTTCATCACCGAAGAACTCTGGCATTTACTAGGCTACGGAACGGAAAAAGAATTTATTCAAAATCAGTCTCCTGGCCTAGGCGGCGATTTGCTCAAGGCACTGCGAGACCATGGAATCAAACTGCAGAATTCAAAGGTCGCCGATGTCGCACACCTTCGCGAATTCGTCGCTGCGATTCGCGCTCTCAAATCACAAGCGAATCAAGCCAATCGCCGAGACTCTGTTATCACGGTTGTCGTTAAGGATGAGAATGCTCGAAAATCATTAGAAAATAATCGCGACAAGGTTTTCCGCCTCGCTGGTTTACAAGAAATGAAACTTACCCTGCAGCCGGTAGATCGTCCTGGATCTTTAACCGCCTTGGGAACGGTGATTCTTGAAATCGGTGACAACCGAGATGTTGCCGCTGAGCGCGTTCGTTTAACCAAAGAACTCGAAAAAATTGAAAAAGCCGTCGCGGCTGGTGAAGCCAAACTGGCTAACGAAGTCTTCGTCTCCAAAGCCCCACCAGCGATTCTGGAAGGCGCTCGTAAACAATTAGCCGAGGCAGTGGCTAAGCGCGATGAAATCACCCGAATGCTGACTTCTCTCAGCTAAACGAGGGAGGCTTAGATAATGACATCCATAAGCCTCAATCCCAAAGCCAAAGTTTTTCTACCTGCGGGGAACGATTTCGTAAAAGCCCTTCAGCAAACGACACACCTGGGTATTGGCGCTCACCAAGATGACCTCGAGTTCATGGCCTATGAGGGAATTCAAAACTGCTATCAACGCAGCGACCGATGGTTTAGCGGTATTATTTTAACTGATGGAAGAGGTAGTTCTCGTTCTGGTCGTTACCAAGATTGGACTGACGATCAAATTGCTGCAGAACGCTTAAAAGAACAAGAAAAGGCTGCAGAGTTAGGTCAATACGCCTGCCTTGTCCAATTAGGTTATCGCAGTGAAGAAGTGAAAAACTCCCCTTCACCTTTTTTACAAAAAGATCTCGTGACCATTTTTTCTCAGACAAAGCCTGAAGTTGTCTATCTGCATAATCCGGCCGACAAACACGACACCCATGTGGCGTCATTCGTCCACTGCATTTATGCCTTACGAAAAATTCCGAAATCCCATCGGCCTCAGAAAATTTTAGGATGTGAAGTTTGGCGTAGTCTCGATTGGCTGGTCGATAGCGACAAAGTTCTAATGAATGTCTCACTTTACCCCGAACTCGCCAAAGAATTAAATAACCTTTTTCAGACTCAAATTGCTGGGGGTAAGAATTACCCACAAGGCATTGCTGGACGTCGTCTCGCTAATGCGACTTTTTATCAATCACATCAGCCAGATAAAGTCCCAGCCATCCAATGGGCAATGGACTTAACACCTCTCATCCTCAACGACTCGCTCGACATTGCTGAGTTTACCGCTCAATATTTGGAACGATTTAGGTACGAAGTACTTCAGCGCCTCTCTCGCTTTACCCCACCCCAATGAAACCAACTCTTCTTGTCATGGCAGCCGGCATGGGTAGTCGCTACGGCGGACTCAAACAAATCGATGCCATGGGACCCTCTGGCGAAACGATTTTAGACTACTCGGTGTTCGATGCAATTCGCGCAGGGTTTGGCAAAGTCGTCTTTATTATTCGGCCCGACTTCGCCCAAGATTTCCGTGATAGAATCGGTACAAAGTTTTCTGGAAAAATCGAAGTCGACTACGCCTTTCAGACGCTAGATCGATTACCCGCAGGCTTCAGCGTGCCAGCGGGTCGAGAAAAACCTTGGGGTACGACGCATGCGATTCTGTGTGCTCGCGAGGTTGTTAAAACTCCTTTTGCCGTCATCAATGCCGATGATTTTTATGGTCAAGACTCCTACGCGGTCTTAGCGAAAAAATTACAAGCCACCGCACCTGATGCTCCGCACTATTGTATGGTTGGTTTTACACTAAAAAATACTTTATCTGACCATGGTACCGTTGCACGTGGGGTTTGTCGGGTCAATGAACGTGGTTATTTAAGCGACATCCAAGAATTACTCAAAGTAGCAAAAACCCCTCATGGTGCGCAAAACACTAATGAAGATGGGTCGGTTATCACCTTAACAGGAAATGAACCTGTTTCCCTGAATATGTGGGGTTTTACACCGCATATTTTCCCACAACTTGAAATTCTCTTTAAAGATTTCCTAAAGCACAAAGGTCAGGAAATGAAGAGCGAGTGCTACATACCCCTAAGCCTTGGCGAAATTGTCCGCGCAGGTCAGGGTGATTGTGCGGTCTTGCGCACGACTTCATCGTGGTTTGGTGTCACCTACCGCGAAGACAAACCCATCGTCCAAGAAAATATTCGACGTCTCGTCGAACAAGGCTCTTATCCGGTCAATCTCTGGGCTTAAGATGAGAGTCTTAGTAACAGGCGGCTCTGGCTTTATCGGCTCCCATATCGTCGAGCACTTTCAAGGAAAAGCCGAGGTGGTCGTACTGGATAACTTCCGCTCAGGTCATCGTACCAATTGTGGCACTTTTAAGTGTGAACTGATTGAAGGCTCTGTTCTCGATACGCAGAAACTTGCGCAAGCAATGCGAGGCGTGGATCAAGTTTACCACTTGGCTGCCATGATTTCCGTGCCTGAGTCGATGCTACATCCTCGGGACTGTGTCGAAATTAATACCCAAGGTACACTGCATGTGCTCGAGGCTGCTGTAGCGGCTAAGGTTAAAAAAGTCGTCCTCGCCTCTTCTGCTGCCATTTATGGAGACAATCCTGTGGTTCCGAAAGTGGAGACAATGAATCCTGAACCTAAGTCTCCCTACGCGATTACAAAGCTTGATGGCGAATACTACCTCGAACTCTTCCGTCGAGAGCATCAATTAGGCACCGCTAGTCTTCGATTTTTTAATGTTTTTGGACCACGCCAAGATCCACAATCTCCCTATGCTGCGGCTGTTCCGATTTTTATCGAGAAAGCTCTGCGCGGAGAAGAGATTACCATTTTTGGAGATGGTGAGCAGACCCGGGACTTCATTTACGTAAAAGACATTGTTCGAGCTTTGGTTTTCGCGGCTGAACAAACGTCGCTCTCGGGCACTTTTAATGTCGGATACGGCAAAAAAATCACCATCCGCAAACTTGCAGAAGAAATTATTCAGCGAACCCAATCGCGTTCTCGATTAGTCTTTCGACCCGAACGCCTCGGTGATGTGAAGCATTCCATGGCCTCCTCTGATAAACTTCAAAACGCAGGCTGGAAACCCGAGTTCTCGGTGGAGTCAGGTTTACAGACGACCATTGATTACTTTAAAAAAATTAAGGCTTAATCGTGATAGGTGCAGTGAGGTAATCCTCCGCACCATCATTGATATTAATCCATAAGTCGTACTGCCCGGCCTTGGGTAAACGCAGACGAAAAGAAAGAGTTGGTTGCGGGTCATATTCTCTTCCTTCAAACGAGGGATGAATATGAGCATACCCGGGATTCTCTTTGGGGTCTCCGAAAAGTACCGCGTGACCTAAAGCACCCATAATAGGCATTAACTTCAAAGCACCTGTCTCATGGGAGGACTTTAATTGCACTCGAATGTAAGCAGACTCACCCGCCTTATCAGTCGTCATTTGCAAAGACTTGATTTGGTTGCGAGAGGTACGAGATGTGGGATTAACGGCAGGATGTTGCCACTGGGCAGAGGATTGAGCCAACATCGCACGACCAGTACGCAAGGGTACAAAATCGACAAAGGCTTGAAAATCTCCTCCAGGATTTCCGGCCATAAAAGCTTCAGAAAAGGAGAATTCCCAAACCCCTTCCTCCTTTGATTGGGGGTGTAAGTGAATGTAATCCGAACGACCGCTGATTTGACGTAAATGCAGGTGAACCTTCTCCGTGTGAGAAATACCTATTTCATAATCTGTAAAAGGTCGTCCATCTTCTTTCAGTAATCTCAGATGACCGCCTTGTCCTTGTAATTGAATGTCTAATTTTACCGGAAACTGCATCGCCTGAGGTTGATAATAATTCGCCTCTTCATTAACCCCACAAAACTCCACGCCATTAAATAATATCGGCTGATGATCAGCATGTAAAAAAGCACAATGGGTATCGGGCAAAGAACGTAGACCGATGTAAAGAAGAGCCGCTGCCCCGGAAATAAGGAGAGTTTGCTTTATTGGGCTCATGGCTGGGCGGTGAGTTCGTTAAGGGTTTTAAAGAACTGGGCGACCGCTACCGCGTCAAAAACTGCACCTTCCCTTCTTTGTAGAATTCGACCTTCTGCACTCACCAAAATTAAAGCCGCGTTATGAACAATCGTTCCATCCTCGCGGGTCGTAATAATACCATACTGTTTCATTAAATGATTAATTTGCGCCAAATTCCCGGTGAGGAATTCATGACGTGATATTGGAATTTTTCGACTATCGGCATAGGTTCGAAGAACGCCGGGAGAGTCATAGGTCGGATCAAAAGAAATCGTGAGTAATTTAACGTCGGCGAGTTTGGGATCTTTATCTAACTCCTCTGCTAATCGTTGCATCGCTTGCGTTGCAGCAGGACACATGCGAGCATTGGCACAGCGAGTGAAGATAAAATTCACGGCCAAGGGATGCCCTAAGAAATCTTTTTTGAGACGAAACTCACCCGCTTGATTCCAAAGCGCCATTGGGGGCATTAAGTCCTTGGCCCCTCGAGCTCCCATGCGTCCACGTTCCATAATATCTCGATTTAGAGCATCGGTTATCTCCGCCATCTGTCTCAATTCATCGGGTTCGGCTGGAAAGATTCTCTCAGCTCGCAAAGAACCCTCGGAGTTAATCAGTTCTACGGTTACCCGACGATTTTTCCAACCGATGGCTACATCACCGGAGGAAATTTTAACGTTTTTCGTCTGCTCGCCACTGACCCATGTTGCCTCATTTGAAGCGTCCTCGGCGATTTTTAAAAAGCCTTGTTCCCGGACAACCTCAGCCTGCAAAAAGGATGTCATCAGCCAAAGGCACCCAAGCCAAAAAAAATTATTCATAACTGAAAAAATGTGGATGACGTAAAAGGACTTGAATTACGCCATGACGCAAGCCGCGGGAGGTATAATAAAAGGCCTCCGCCTTGGTTAAATCAGCGAGAGCACAAATCGTTATCAAAGCCGCGGGCATAATATCCACTCGATCGGCGGGTATTCCTGGAATCATCAATCGTTCACTGGCCGAAAGAGAACAAAAGCGGTCTTTTAACTCCCGAATGCGTAAAATGGGCAATCGACCATTGACGGGCTTTTCACCGATTGCTTCGCAGTAAAGACCTAAGGCAACAAATCCCCCACCCGCTCCGACAATCAAGTATTCTTCAGGGTGAGAAACTTCGAGAAAGTCTTGGATGTTTCGAAAGACCTCAGTCGAAATATCGAGTTCCTTTTGCGCATCAATCTTGCCCGAATGGCCTTCTAAGAATGATTGCGTTAAACGCACCGAACCCAACGGAAAACTTTTGGCACGAAGACAAGATTCTCCATGCATCACCATCGCTTCCAAACTTCCACCGCCTAAATCAAAAACAATCATTTTGGAATAGGAAGAAAAAGCTGGGTCACTTCTGACTCCTTCTGCTGTTAACCGAGCTTCCACTTCGCCCGAAATAATGGTGAGTGGATAATGTGTAAGCACCTTAACTCGGTGAACGAGCTCGGAACGATTCGTACATTCACGTAAAGCACTGGTACCGACAATGGCGATATCGGTAGCGCCATTTTCTTTAGCAAAAGCAACCAAACGAGCGATAGCCGATGCAGCCGATTCAACCGATTCAGGACTTAATTCTTTCTTAAGACCAACTGGAAAGATCCGAACCGATTCCATTTTTCGGGCAATATCCTGTTGAGTCGCTACATCGACTACCACCGCTTTAATCGAGTTTGAACCGACGTCGATAACGGCCAATTTTTTCATCGAAATTAAAATTTAACTTCCCCCTTGAAGCCACCGTAGTAATGCGGGTCAATTTGAGTCTCAAACTCTTTACTGCGCATCGCGAGATAATAAGTTAACTCAACGCATTTCACGCACATTGTAGCGCCAATCGCTAATTGTGCGACAACGGGATTACGAGTCACACTGCGCGATTCGCGGAAATTTGTTCCATCGGTTGCGTAGTTTCGCATGACCACTTCCACTTGTGCATCGGCAAAGAACCAAGAAGAGAAAGAATCGAAACCCTTACTGTCATAAGAAAAATTAGGGTTATAAGCAGAACCATGGCGAATAAAGGTATGCCCCCAGTTTCTTTCTAATCCAACTCCCCAGCGAAACTGGGCTCCAAAAATAGCTTCGGTACGCATCGTGCCTAATTGCAGAGCCCCCCTTGCAATTAAGTCCCGCATCCCATAACCTGATGAGTCGAAGAGAAAACGTCGAAGAAATTCTACATCCACGTTGAGCACAATTTCATCAGGCACCTGGGTACCCCAACCCGCTGTCGTAGGCGTTCCTACTAAATCATGAAAACGATTTTGTATCGTTTCACCTAAAGCAGATGGA
>CANHRV010000035.1 GCA_947463395.1 Opitutia bacterium
AAAAAAGTCGATGTCTCTACTCTCAATGGCAAAGTAGTCGGATTATACTTCTCTGCCCAATGGCGAGGGCCTTGCCGTATTTTCACGCCCGAGTTAGTGAAGTTTGCTAAACTCAACAAAGATAAATTTGCTGTGGTTTTTGTAAGCTTCGACCGGCCCGATGAAAAAGCCATGTTTGATTACATGAAAGAAATGAAAATGCCTTGGGCAGCACTACCTTACAAATCCGAAGCAGGCGAAAAAATCTCCCAAGAGAATAACGTTCAGCAAATCCCAACACTGCTTATTTACGATTCATCAGGAAATCTCGTAACTAAAAACGGGCGTGATTTGGCTAGTGTTAAAAAGATTCTGAATTCGAAGTGAGCTACCCCCGCAAGGTTTTGATTGTCTGCAAAGGAAATATTTGTCGGTCGCCGACCGCTGAAGCCGTTTTGCGTATCAAGGCTTCTCAATTGGGCCTTGAACTCGAAATTGATTCTGCGGGCATCGAAAATTATCATTGTGGAAGCAAGCCAGACCCCAGAGCCATTAAACACGCACACCGAAGAGGTTATGATCTAACTTCACAAAAAGCACGGCAGATTGAGCCGAATGACTTCAGCTATTTCGATGTCATTCTCGCCGCCGATAAATCCAATTTAACCGACCTCAAAAATCTTTGCCCAGCGGAACATCATTCGAAGTTGATGCTGTTTCTCGGTCTACAAGACTTGATGGATCCCTATTGGGGGGACGCTGAACATTTTGAGGAAGTGCTCGATTTAATCGAAAAGCGCGCCGATTTTCTTTTAAAACAATGGCAACCTGGCAACTGAAAGGTTGCTCGTCTTTCTCCAAGCCGATTGGCTTGATGACATAATGTACCAAGTCAATTTTAGTGATCAAGCCATGAGGGAGTTGGCCAAGCTTCCCACCTTAGAACAAATGGAGGTCGTCGAGGCCTTTACTGCACTCACGCCTGAGTTGTTGTTAAGCGGGCACTCTGATTTAGGCAAAGTGAAGCGCGGCGGATTAACTTATCATCGATTACGCGTGGGCGAATTCCGTATCTATTTCGAAGCCGATGAGAAATCTCTTCTCGCTCACTATGTTCTCCACCGTCACACCTTTGCTGATTTTGCTTTTCGCAGCCATTTACCCTTTGCCGAGGATGAAGCGCGAATCGAACAAGAAGGTGGATTTTGGAAATACTTGGACGACAAAAAATCTTAATCATGTCTGATTCTCCTTCACCTAAACGCTACACATCACCCGAAGAGGCCGCTCATATTTATTTGCTGCCCAATTTGTTTACCGCGGGCAATATGCTGTGCGGTTTTTTAGCGATTAAAAACTGTATTGAAGCTCGTTTTTCCGATGCCCTTACCGCCCCAGAACGTGCTGACCATTATTTGATGGCTGTCTGGTTTATTCTTTTTGCCTGTGTTTGCGATTTATTCGATGGCCGCGTTGCTCGAGCCACTCATCGCGAATCCCTATTTGGCGCTGAATTCGATTCAATCGCTGACACGGTTTCCTTTGGAGTCGCTCCTGCGTTGATGGCTTGTTTTTTGATTATTAATCCCAACCAAAGCAAAGATATCCAACTGGTTACTTGGCTTTTAGCCTTCGTTTATTTGCTCTGCGCTGGCGTTCGGCTTGCTCGTTTTAATGTTCTAACCAATCCCTTGGTTCCTGGTAATGAGAAACGTGCAGCGGGCGGTGACTTCGTCGGCTTACCCAGCCCTGCCGCTGCGGGAATGATGGCTTCGCTTGTTCTGTCGTTATCAAAACTTTTACGTTTAACCGAACAGAAGGGGCCTCTCGATCAGGCTTTGCAGGCATGGTCTTGGGTTCTCTTACCTCTTATGCTCGTCATTTCTTACCTTATGATTAGCAATGTGCGCTTCCCCAGTTTTAAACAAATTAACTGGAATACCCGCACGCGAACCCGCGGCTTTATTTTTATTATCATTTCGGTTGGTGCGCTCTTTGCCTTACGTGAATTTGCCGTACCCCTTGTTTTTCTCAGTTACATTGTCTGGGGTGTGATTCGTCATTTCTTTCTCTTGAAAAAAGAAGAGACCGATCCTGCACCTGATGATGAACCATAGATTTACTTGTGAATAGTCCGTGGAAAATCTGCGGTTATCTCCTTTTGTGAATAACCAAAGATTTATTAACGGACTGAACACAGACTTCCAAAATTCACATCCCCTGCATTTTCAACGTTTTGGGACATTATCCACGGTATTCCGGGCCTTAAGATGATTACTTAATGTATTTATAAATAGATAAAGAACAGAGACATTCATTCATTAAAAGTAAACCGAGGTTGCCACTGACCCCTCTCCTGCCCAAATCTGTATCCATCATGAAGTTCAAGGTAAACCGAAACCATTTCTTTAACGGCCTTTCCAGCGTTACCAACGTGGTTGGTAATCGTGCGACAATGCCCATCTTACAGAATGTTTTGATTGAAGCTGAAGGTGACACCGTAACTCTCACGACCACTAATTTAGATTTAGGTATTTGTTGTCGAATCAAGGCAACCATTACATCTCCTGGCCGCATCACTCTACCCATTAAAAAACTCGGTTCCATCATTCGTTCACTTTCAGCTCAAGAAGCGACCGTAGAAATTACCGGCAAAGACCGTGTTAAAATCAGTTCAGGTAGCTCAGTCTTCACCATTGCTGGTTTACCCGCCGATCAATTCCCCCCACTCACCAGTTTCTCCAATCAATCATCGATTGCGATCAACCAAGAGGACTTGGGTGCGATGTTACGTAAAGTGAGTTATGCTCAATCAACCGACGAAAATCGTTATATTCTCAACGGTGTTTTCTTTGAACTGGGTGGAGGAAAACTGACGGTCGTTGCTACGGATGGTCGTCGTCTTGCGAAATGTGAACGTGAACTTCCTGGTTCCGATAAGCCTTTATCTTTAATTTTACCCGCTCGCACGATTGCAGAACTTCAACGTCTCTTAAAGGCTGATGGCAAGGTACAGATTGTGAACAATGAGCGCCAAGTTAGCTTTACCATCGAAGTTCCTAAAAATGAAGAAGGCCTCGTGGATCGCATTCAATTAGTTTCTAAAGTAGTCGAAGGAAATTATCCCAACTATCGCCAAGTCATTCCTAAAGATGCAGGAAATAAAGTCCGTCTCGATCGGGTTAATCTTTTAGATAGCGTGGGGCGTGCTTCATTGATGTGCGATGATCGTCACAACACCATCCGTCTTTCCGTTTCTAAGAAATCTCAAAATTTAGAAATTTCAGCCAAATCCGAATTAGGCGAAGCGCATGAACCGATTGCCGTTAAGTATGATGGACCTGACGTGAATATTGCTTTCAACCCTGTTTATGTGATGGAGCCTTTAAAAGCGGTAACGGAAGACGAACTCGATTTCGAATTTAAAGACGATATGTCACCCGGAGTTATCCGAGGTTTGAAAGAAGATTTTCTCTGTGTGGTCATGCCACAGAGAATTTCTTAAAGACCAGGGTCGGAGACATCCTCGAGAGACTTAATCGCCGCCAAAATGCGTCGGGATGCCTCGACAGTACGGTCTGGGTGGGCTTTGCCAGGATCATAAATTTCTGGCGTTAAAGGCTTCCC
Organism: Opitutia bacterium; assembly: GCA_947463395.1. Taxonomy (GTDB): domain Bacteria; phylum Verrucomicrobiota; class Verrucomicrobiia; order Opitutales; family UBA953; genus UBA953. The sequence goes on from CANHRV010000035.1 coordinate 3,607, forward strand.
AAAGCGCACCCGTAAACGCGCCCCCCCAACAGGAAAATGAGCGCCTCGAGGTAAAATATCTCGAGCACCACGGATGTGTATCGGCACGACGGGCACGCCTGATTTACAAGCTAGTAATCCTGCCCCCGCTTTGGCGTCTTGGATTTGGCCATCTTGACTTCGTGTGCCCTCGGGGAAGATGAGCAGTCCATGCCCCGCACCGAGCGCCGAAAGGGCAACGCGAATCGCTCCGATATCCGCTTCACCACGGTCAAGGGGTATCGAATGACAGGCACGAATGACGGCACCAAAAAGGGGATTATCAAAAAGCGATTTACGAGCGATAAATGAAATCTCACGCGGAAGACAGGAGCCAATTAAGGGCGGATCCAACATGCTTTGATGATTGGAAGCGAGTAGACAACTTCCAGCCGGTACATTTTCCCATCCCTCCACATCCAAGGTCGAAAAGACTTCGATGAATGAACGAGCCCCGTGATAGACGGCTTGATAAACGAGGTTACGGGATTGCAAAATCATGAGACGTGCAGGGCTGGTGCAATGAGTCCCTCAATTTCTTGAACTACTTCTGCAAGCGAGAGTTTAGTATTATCAATACGCACCGCACCCTGCGGACAAATCAAAGGTGCAGCCGTTCTGGTTGAATCGAGCAAATCTCTTTGTACTATCGAATCCGACTGTCCTTCACTGGAACGGCGAAGCCGTCGAGCTTCCGCATCGGCTTCTAAGAAAATACGCAGGGTCGCTTGAGGAAGAACGACTGAACCAATGTCACGGCCTTCCATAATCAGTCCAGCAAAGCCAGAGGCTTGTGCAAGTTCAACCTGACTACGTTGATAGTTTAAGATATAATTTCTTACTACTGGTAGAGCAGCAAAGGCTGAAACCATTGCGTTAACTTCAGGGCTTCGAATTTCGGCTTCGGAAGCGATTTTTCCATTGAGCAAACAGTGTGATGAAAACCCACGCAGAGCTGAGCCTAGCTTAAATTGTGCGAGAGCTTTCTCTACTGAAGCAATATTCGTTGGTAACGCATTCGCTTTGAGCAATCCTACCGTGAGCGTGCGATAGTGTGCCCCAGTATCAACATGCATTAATCCCAAGTGTTGTGCCACTGCACGTGCGGTGCTCGATTTTCCTGAAGCTGCTCCACCGTCGATGGCGATAGTCACAAACCGACTCCGCAGTGCCTCTAAAGCCTCAAAGAAACGGGGAAAAGTTTTTCCAGTACAACTTGGATCTTCAATTTTAATCCAAGGAGTTCCATCGCCCAATAAATCATACGAACCGAGAATACCAAAACTCATCGCCATGCGATGATCTTCATAAGTGTGAATCGAGGTTGGACCTTTTTTAGCGGTCTTTAGTAAAGCCTCTCGACTCGGATAAATCGTAAGAGACGAAAGAGAAGTATCGGCTTGGAGGGCTTCGGGGGAAGGTTCGACTTTCACCCCTAATCGATTTAATTCCGTCGCCATCGCCAATAAACGATCCGTCTCTTGTTTACGAGTGTGAGCAATTTGGCGAATAACCGTTGGTTTATTCGCTAAGGGTGCAAGGGTTGCTAAGGTTAAGAAGGTGTCGGAGAACTGATTAAAATCAAAATCGCCTCCGCGTAAATCTGACCAACTGTGCACTATAGCCGAGTCGCCCTCAAATCGTATGTCGGCCCCATACTGTTTTGCGACTTCCGCAAAAGCGGTGTCTCCTTGCAGTCCCTGGGGTTGATATCCCTGAAGTCGAACGCAGGCATCTTTGCCCGTTACCGCAGGTAAAGCGATAAAGTAACTAGCGGCCGTTGCATCGGGTTCGATAGGATAAATTTTCGGTGAGAGATAGGCTCCAGGATTAGGACAAAACCAACGACCTTGGGTGTCGCGAGAAAGTGGTCGCCCAAACTGAGCACACATTTTCTCGGTCATGACGACGAACGGCTCGGACACCGTTTCACCAGACATTTTAACTGACGCTCCCGCTCGTAATGGCAGAACCATTAATAGCGCTGATAACAATTGCGAGCTGGCCGAGGCATCCACCGTTAAATCTTTGAGTTGTCCCGAGGTTTGCAGGATAAAAGGAAAGGCTTGGGCTGGTTTACCTTCAGCTGTGTAGGCAAAGGTTTGAGAAGAGGCTAAGGAGTTTAATAATCCCGACATTGGACGCGCACGCATGGCCACATCTCCATCCATGGCGTATTTACCTTGATGAGAAAGAGCCAGAAATGCCGTGAGGAAACGCGCAGCCGTTCCCGCATTGCCGACATGTAGCGACCCTTCCTTGGCGGGAATATTTCCCGCCATTCCTTGAACGCGTATCGTTCCTGCAACTTCGTCGTCCAGAATCTTAAAGCCCAGGGTGCGTAGGGATTGGATTAGTATTTTGGTATCTCGACTGAATAAGGCGCCGGTCAAAAGCGTTTCTCCTTCAGCCAAAGCGGCTAAGATTAAAGCACGATTCGTGATACTCTTGGATCCAGGAATCTGAGCGACCCCCCGAGCGGGAGTGCGAAAAGGTTTAATTAGAAGCGACTCAGTCATTTTGCTTCGTCGAGTGATTGGCGGATTTTTTTTGCCGCTTTTAAAAAGGAAGAAACTTCTTCGGCATTACCTTGTTCAATCGCGAGACGTAAGCGACGACATTGCTTTTCAAATTCAGCGAGTCCTGTCGCAATCGGTTGAGCATTCGCTAATAAAATTCCCGTCCAAAGATTTTCTTCACCAGCGGCAATACGGGTGGTGTCTTTTAGTCCTGAGCCCGCTGAGTTTGAATTAAACTCGGGCAAACTGGCCACCGTTAAGATTAAGGCGGATGCGGCAGCGTGAGGTATGTGACTGACGGCAGCCACCATCGCATCGTGTTGTTTGGCTGAACAAGTAAAGAGGCGTGAACCCAAATCTTTCCAAAACCCCTGGAGTTTTTCTAAAGAAGCTGACGGTTCTTTACCTGTGGGAGTTAAAAAACAGAGCCTATCTTGGAAGAGGTTTTCTTGCGCGTGCGATGCCCCTGCTTTTTCTGAGCCTGCCATCGGGTGAGAACCAATGAAGGTAACATGAGCTGGGAGTACGGTGGCATCTTGAAGAATCGAAACTTTAACACTTCCCACGTCCGTTACAATCGACCCTGGCGATAGGGCAGGGCTGATTTCGCGACAAATCTCGGCCATACAATCGACAGGAGTGGCAATCACGATCAAATCCGCACCACGAACCGCATCGGCTGCCGTCTCAAAGACCTTTGCGACACCCAGATTCCGCAAAAACTTTCTTGAGGCATCTGAACGCGACCAACAGGTGAGGGTGGGGGCCAGTTGTCGACGGGCGACGCCCAAAACGATGGACCCGCCAATCAGGCCAGCTCCGACAACGGCAATATGTTTGAAACGAGACATTTTCTAAAGTTGAAGGTCTAAGATTGAAGCATAGGCTGATAAAACTAACAAAGTAAACAAACTGCCAGCGACAAATGGCATTTGCTGGAAATCATGCCCCCCTCTGACCCCCCTCCAAAGCCGAGCTTTATCCCATCGGCGACCCCTGTTTCTCGAGAGAGGAGCAGTCGATGGAGAATATTTCGCAGACAACTCAAAGCTGTCGCCCTCGGTGCGTTCATTGTGGTCTTCATTATCATTGGGTCATGGCTTTACAGTGAAGGACAAAGACAAACGCGAAACTTAGCCGACCTTTCCGCCAGTCAAGATGAAGAAGCCTTGCGTAATTTATCGCTCCAGAAGGAAGCCGCGTTTGAAGAAATTCGGTTGCGAAAAGCCGTACTTAACGAGGAAGACTTAACCTTATTAGAAGAGGCGGTGAAAGCCCAGGAAGAGTACGTTGGTCGACAGGGTGGATTTGCTTCCGAAAATTCAAGATTAGATAGCCTTCGTCGTCGCTTGCACGTGATACAGGCGGATCGACTGCGAGCGATTTCGAAAGAGGCGGAAGAAAAAGCGGCAACGGAAGAAGCTCAAAAAGATGGGTCGGCGTTAAAAGAATTAGAAAAAGCACTAAAGGCAGAGCGTTTGATTGAGTCGAAATGGATTTTTTCTGGTTTATCGGATCGCGGAAGAATTGCACGTTTAGATACGCGTTTACGACGCATGCAAGCGGAGCCTCTTTGGAAACAAACGCGCGAACTGGAGAAAAAAGCGGAGCAAGCTTTTGCGGAAGGAAATATCAATCAAGCACAAGCCATCATGCAGGATGCGATTCGAATCGAAAATGAATTCGCCATTAACTATCGGGATGTTTTGAATACCGAATTCAATCGAGTTGAACTCTTAACGAATCGGCAAGAAACTTTCCGTTCTCATCCCATCAAACTTTCTTTAGACAACCATATTGCACAGGCTCGTAAGGCCGAAGCCGAAGATGATTGGAATAAAGCGACCGGCGCCTGGGAATTGGCTCTAATCGAGATGGCCAAGTTGATGAAAGAATTCCCACGGAGTGCCTACTCGAACCGTGCAACCGAAGAAAAACTGATTCTTCAGAGAAATAGTGCACGAGCACACAATCGCTTAGAACAACTCAAGCAAGAGGTTGAAGCAATGCGGGGTTTAATTCGAGCGTCTGATTTTACCCGAGCTTTAGCCCAAGCTAATCTTTTGTTGCTTACGGCCGATAAGATTGAGCAGGACAATCCAGGAGTCATCCCGTCCGATAGTTTTTTGGTGCGTGAATTGAAATACATTACGCAAAACGCAGGAACATTGGCGGTGATTGTTCCCACTTTAGATCGGCTGACTTTGCCTGTTCCCCAGCATCCACAGGTCAGGCTTTTAAAACAGGAAGTTTCCCAGTCTCTTTTCGCTGCGATTGTCGGAAGTAATCCCAGTATGATTCAAAGAGGCACGGCTCCCGTTGAATCGGTTTCATACAAGGATACGCAAATTTTTTGTCAAAATCTTACCTGGTTATCGGGGCGCAAGGTTCGCCTGCCCACACTCGAAGAAATGCAAAGTGCGGTGGGGGATGTGAGTGCCCCGCCTAAAGGCCCCCAAGCTTGGACCTTTGATAACACCGATGGGTTAACCGTGCGAG
>CANHRV010000036.1 GCA_947463395.1 Opitutia bacterium
CAACCATGCCTCTCAAAGTTGGCCTCCCCATTCCTGACATCACTCTCAAACAAAAGACCGAATCTGGTCTGGTTGATGTCAATCTGCGTCGAAATGTCGGCAAAGGTAAGACGGTCATTCTCTTTGTACCCCTTGCTTTCACTGGCACTTGCACCGATGAACTCTGCAAAGTCACGGGCTTGCTTGATGAATACAAGAAATTAGGGGCCGATGTCATTGCGATTTCTGTTGATAGTCCTTTTGCACAAGAAGCTTGGGCTAAACAGGCTAATATTGGCGTTACTTTAGTTTCTGACTTCAACCGCGTGGCTCTCAAAGCTTTCAAAGTGAAGGACACCAAGGCTATTCCTGAAAAGACCGGCATGCTCAATGTCGCAAAACGCTCAGTCTTCGTAGCCGACAAGAATGGTAACGTCGTCCACTCCGAAGTGAAGCGCGACCCAGCGACGATGCCTAACTTCGCCAAGATCAAGAAAGCCGTAGAGGCCTAAGTTAAAAACCATCGTTTTAAGGCGGTCGGGCTTGCCCCGACCGCCTTCTTTGTTTTTGGCTATCCCTCTCCAATCCCTCATACCCTTTTCATTCTCAATCCAACATGGCACATAAAGACCCCTTCAAAGCACTCCGTCCTTTTTCTGCGGGCGGAAAATCTGGTTCGATCTATTCGTTGCCAGCTTTAGAACAAGCAGGCATCGGGAAAATTTCCCGACTCCCTGTTTCCATCCGACTCGTTTTAGAGTCGGTCTTGCGTAATTGCGATGGCGTTGCGGTGACAGAAAATGATGTTCGTACTTTAGCTCAATGGAACGCCCAAAAACCGGTTGATACAGAAATTCCCTTCGTTGTTGCCCGCATTGTTTTACAAGACTTTACCGGTGTTCCTCTCTTAGTCGACCTCGCCGCGATGCGTGAAGCAGTCGCTCGCCTCGGCAAAGATAGTTCAGTCATCGAACCCTTAGTTCCGGTTGACCTCGTGGTTGACCACTCGGTTCAAGTGGACCGTGCAGGAACAGCTAACTCATTCCTCGAAAATCTCCGTCAAGAATTCGCCCGTAATACTGAGCGCTACGAGTTTTTGAAATGGGGTATGCAAGCTTTCAAAACCTTTGGCGTCGTTCCTCCTGCCATCGGTATCGTTCACCAAGTAAATCTCGAATACCTCGCCAAACTAGTCTTCGAAAAGAACGGCGTTTTCTATCCCGATACTCTGGTTGGAACTGACTCTCATACGACCATGATCAATGGTATCGGCGTGGTGGGTTGGGGTGTTGGTGGAATCGAAGCCGAAGCGGGTATGCTAGGTCAGCCAGTCTACTTCCAAACCCCTGAAGTCATCGGCGTACACTTAAAGGGCAGTCTTCGCGAAGGTGTCACGGCAACAGACCTCACCCTGCGTCTCACTGAAATTCTTCGTAAGGCGAAGGTAGTGGGTAAATTCGTCGAATTCTTTGGTGAAGGAACGGAGGCTCTCTCACTCGCTGACCGCGCCACCATCGCCAATATGGCTCCCGAATATGGAGCTACGATGGGCTTCTTCCCCGTGGACGACAAGTCTCTCGATTACTTGCGCCAAACGGGTCGCGATGAAGCCCATGTGGCCCTCGTTCGTGAATACTATAAGGCACAAGGTCTCTACGGCATTCCTAAAGCAGGTAGCATCGATTACACTCAGACCATTGAACTCGATATCAGCACGGTCGTTCCTTGCGTCTCAGGTCCTAAACGTCCTCAAGACCGTATTGATTTACCCAAGATCAAAGAGTCTTTCAACACGCTCTTCACCGCCCCCAAAGACAAGAATGGCTTTGGTAAAGCCGAGGCTGACCGCTCTGCTTCTGCTGCGGTTGGACAAACAGGTCGCCAACTCAAACACGCCTCGGTCGTTATTGCAGCGATTACATCGTGTACCAATACTTCCAATCCTTCCGTCATGGTGGCGGCTGGTCTCGTTGCGAAAAAAGCCGTCGAGAAAGGCCTGCAAGTTAACCCCAATGTCAAATGCTCTCTCGCTCCAGGCTCTCGCGTGGTAACGGATTACCTCAACGAAACCAAACTCACTCCTTACCTTGATCAACTCGGTTTCAATCTGGTTGGTTATGGTTGCACAACCTGTATCGGAAATTCTGGACCGCTGGATGCCGATATTGAAAATGCCATTAAACAAGGTGACCTTGTTACCGCCTCGGTTCTTTCGGGTAACCGTAACTTCGAAGCGCGCGTTCACGGCGCGGTAAGATCAAACTTTCTCATGTCTCCTCCCCTCGTCGTGGCTTTTGCCCTCGCAGGACGTGTCGACATCGATCTCGATAAGGAACCCCTCGGTACCGATAAATCTGGCAAACCCGTATTCCTCAAAGACATCTGGCCTTCACAGGCAGAAATCGCTGAACACGTTGCCCGTGGACTCAAGCCCGAGATGTTTAAATCGAAATATGCTTCGGATTCATTGGCCAATGCTACCTCGGAGTGGAAAGGCGTCCAAGGCGGTTCGGGTGCTCGCTTTAACTGGAAGGAATCTTCCACCTACATCCAAGAGCCTCCTTTCTTCAAAGGATTCTCGATGACTCCTCCTCCCACTCCTTCCCTAAAGAAGCTGCGTCCGATTGCGATCCTAGGAGACTCGGTAACCACCGACCACATCTCCCCAGCGGGTTCATTCAAAGAAGAAACTCCCGCAGGAAAATTCCTTCTCGCCGCTGGTGTAAGTAAAAAGGACTTCAATTCCTACGGCTCACGTCGCGGTAACGATCGCATCATGACCCGTGGCACTTTCGCCAATACCCAAGTCAAAAACACGATGGCTGAAGGTAAAGAAGGTGGCTTCACGAAAGTTTACCCTGAAGGAAAAATCGACACGATTTACGACGCTTGCCAAACCTATGCCCAACGCGGTGAAGGTTTGATTGTTTTCGGTGGTGTCGACTACGGTATGGGATCATCGCGCGACTGGGCCGCTAAGGGCACCGCCCTTCTCGGTATCAAAGCCGTGGTCGCTCAATCGTTTGAACGTATCCACCGCTCCAACCTCATCGGTATGGGTGTACTTCCCTTGGAATTCGCCGACGGTAAAAACGCGGCTTCCTTCCAATTAAATGGCACGGAAACCTTTGACCTCGAAGGACTCACCGACCCCATCAAACCACGCCAAGCGGTCACCCTCGTTATTCATCGAGCTGACGGCAAAGTCGATAAGGCTCCACTCGTCGCTCGGATTGATACCGCGATTGAGGCCGAGTACTACCGTCACGGTGGCATCCTACCTTACGTTCTGCGTCAAATCCTCAAGTGAGATTGAGCAATGTTTAAGCATAAAGGGGCGATGATTCGCCCTTTTTTTATGGGCAATACTCTTAATGCGACTTGTCGATACACCAGAAACCCCTAAGAAAGTGTTATGGAAATCGGCGTTATCAATGGACCCAACCTCGACCGTCTCGGAAAACGCGAGCCGGAGGTCTATGGCACGCAAACGCTCAAAGATCTCGAGAAGTTAATCGCTCAACACGCTAAAAAAGCTGGAGCGAAGACCCGATTCTTTCAGTCAAATCACGAAGGAAAAATTATCGATACGATTGCGCAATGGGCGGACGATGGTGCGAAGCTCTTGGTGATTAATCCAGGAGGCCACACTCATGTCAGCGTCGCCCTGCGTGACGCCATTGCGGGTAGCGGCCTCACCGCTGTTGAGGTTCATATTTCAAACATCTATAAACGCGAAGAATTTCGTCATAAATCAGTCACCGCCTCAGCCTGCGTGGGTGTGATTACTGGACTGGGATTCGATGGCTACTTACTCGCCGTCGACTACTTAGTCGCCAACGGAAAATCGGCTGCGAAGTCGAAAAAGAAGAAGTAAATCGCTTTTCCGTTATATCGGAAACCGACGAAGGTTACACTGATCACGCAACGGCGTTTGCTCGGTCAAATATTCCGCCATCTCCTCAGCTAAAGCGGGAGCCCACACGGTTCCGCGCGGTCCCAAACCATTAAACAAGTGGATTCTTGGCTGATGAGGGTGAGTACCAATCAGAGGATAATTATCGCCCGTACAGGGCCGAACCCCTGCGACATGCGCTGCAACCTCCACCGTAACGGGTTCACGAAAATAACCGATAAAGCGACGAACAAGTTTTTCCTTCTGTGGTTCGGAAGGATTCTCATTTAGTTGCGTCCATTCCCAATTGGTGCCTGCCCGCCAATGACCTTCACCGAGTGGTAAAGCCCAGCCTTCACGATTCAGAACGAAACGGGTTTGAGCCACAGAAGATATAAAAGTAATCGCTTCCCCTTTGACTGGTTGCCAAGGTAAATAAGTGAAGGGTCCACGTTGCGAAGACTTATACCCATCACAATAAATCAGTCCACGAGCCGTAACGTCTCTCCACTGAATAAACTCTGAAGTGATTTGAACATCACCAGGGTCGAAGGTCGCTTGTCGCCAAGCATTCTCTGCCTGTAATTCAGTACGCGAATCATGGAGCAACTTAGGAAGGTCTACCCAAGCTCCCGACATTAAAGCCCCGCCCCATTCGTCAGTTAATCGACTATCTAACTCTCCTGCTCGGTCGCTTATCTTTTTTATAAAAGGACGGCAGGTTTCGGACTGCGAACGTTTCAAACCGCGCTCACGCTGCTCAGCATCAACGAAAATTCGATAAACCTCGATGGATCGAAAGACGTTCAGCGAAGACAAAATTTTCTGTGCTCTTTGAAAAAGCTCAGGGTACTCGGGAGTCAGCGTGAAACGTCGTCCGGTCAAAGGCGTCATTAATCCTGCAGCCACTTGAGATGACGATGACTTCCACCCATCATCAATGACCAGGACCTTTTGCCCACGCTCCCGTAATGCACGTGCTAAAAGTGAGCCAGCGAGCCCTTGTCCGACGATTAAAAAATCAACCTGCATCGCTCGAAAGAGAGGCAGGTTGCGAAAAGGTCAAACCGCGAGGGTAATTCACTTAGAAGCCAACGGAATTTTTAGTACCTTGCTTGGTGACAATTTTCTCTTCGGTCCAGAGCGCTACCCCGCGTTTCACATCCACCAAAGTTAATTGGAAAACATAAGAGGCCTGACGCGTACTGCCAGCATTGGCTCGGTCTTCAAGGATTTTACCTTTAAGCACGAGTTGAGCTTGTGGAACCTGTCCTTGTGCTCCTTGGGCCTGGCGAGCGGCATCGGCAGCCGCATCAGTTTCAAGTAAAACGATTCGACCAGAATTAACGAGTGGTACCGTTAACTTGGAAAGTAAAAGACTGGTATCAAAGTTGACGGTCGTATCGTTTGTCACTGTCCCCAGTTTGAGAACAGCAGGAGGTTGTTGATTCAAGGCAGGTGCGTTAGACATGGACTGCAACATCGCCGCACCAGCCGAAGCAAAGTCCTGAATATTCACCTGGTCTAGGCTGACAACTAAATCACGTCCATTAGGATCCTTGTAAGCCGCAGGTGTTCCACAGCCAACTTGGATAAATAAGGCGACAACGAGTAAGGGAATGAATCGGTTCATGGTTAAAAGTTATTTGGAAAGGAAGCGGAAACGACATTCAACGGCCTCGGAACGCAGAGCCGTCGCTGTATAGGTGTGCATCGCACCAGGCTCGAGCTGGATGGTGTCCCAATTACGCTGGGCTTCAACAATTCGCCCATCGGCAGAAAGAAACTCAAAACTCACATTAAAGTCTTGGCGCAAAAATGAACCATTTTTCATCTCACATTGCACCTGCAGAAAGCCACCTTGGTTTTTGAATTTACGAATCGAAACGATGAACAATTTACCTGCAAAACGATGATCGCTCAACTGTACCTCGTAGCTACCATCAGGCTTGGTTGTCACATAATTAACAGCGTCCGGAGGAGTCGCCGCACGTTCAACTTTATCGCCGATTTTAATTACCGTTGAACATCCAACTAAGAGTAACGAAACAATGAAAAGAAAAATATTTTTCATGGAATTAAAACAGTACAACGGAGAGTGACTGGACTATATTCGCTGGAAGATTTTACGCTTACAAGCAGAACCTTACCCTCAGGTAAAACACAAGATACCTCTGGCTTACCTGCCACAGTGATTTTACTGCCTGCGGGAGCCGTCAAACGAGCCAAAGAAAATCGCGCAGGAAGACTCCGCCAATGGCGTAAATCGGCCCGAGTAGAGGCAACCGTATAAACCCCTGCCCCAATCTGACCAATCGCTCGAAGCCACCGAGACTCATTATCCTGCTTTCGCTGTTCACGTTGTTCGGTTGCCTTATTGATAGCATAAGCACTGGCAGCTTTGGTTGCCGCTGATACCACCGCTCGAGTTTTGATTACTGGAAATGAGGCTGCAAAATGCTGTACCACCAAAGTTTCGGGACGGGAAATCGAGGAAAGGGCCAAATCTTTTCCATCAAGTTGTAAAGCGAGAGCATAATCTGGCTTGGCAGGACGAATTGCTGGTAAGGCAACGGAGACAAACTGCACACGATTGGAAACGATGAAGGCAGGAAAATCGACGCGTTGCTCATACCACTCAGGGGAATGCCCTTTTTCGACGACAACATAGACGATACGCTGGACGGGTTTACCCTCTTGGAGTACTTCACAATCAGCTTGATCCGCTCGAATCACCGAACATTCGGGATTAAGTTGGTGAGCAGCCAAAAGTTCCTTTCGGGCTCGCTCATAATCCGTAGCCTCGCGAGCGGCATGCATTAAGAATACTCCTTGCAGCCAATGACTGAAGGCATCGTCAAAAGTCGATCCCCCACCGTAAGAGGCTAAATCCTTCTCGATTTCATCGAGGGCGACTTTGGTTTGGCCCTCTTGCGAAGCTTTTTCTACCTCGGCTAACTTTTCCTGTTTAGCAGAAGCCGAGAGATAAATTTGCCGATTGCCCCATTTTTCCTGAACAAATCGTAAACGTGTGACCGAGACTCGTGCACGAGCGAGGTCCCCCATTTCCATCCAGTTTAGCAACTGATAGGTCGAAGCGAAAATGCGATCGGCTGGCTTTGGACGATAAGCTTGAGCGTAATCATTCGAAAAAACTCCCACCACTTCCTCGGAAATGGAAAAATCCGCTCTCTCTTCTTCCGCACGCAAAGCCTTCTCCACACGCTCAAAGCAATCGACACTATCTTTAATCTTACCTTGGGCTCTCAACGCTGCACCCGCCTCTAATTGCCATAAAAGAAACTCGTTCGAAGATTGATCAGCTTCCGCTAGCGCCACACTCGCTAAAGTTTCAAAATCGCCTGAATGTATCGCTTGTTGAGCTACCTCAGCCTGATCCACATAACTCACACAGCCCACAAGGAAGAGGCAAAGGATACTGACCAAAATTCTCGTCATTTTACGTTAATTGATGTGAAGCCATTGCGAACCTAAGTAAAGCCAGAGAGGTGTAATCAAGGGACAGAAGGCAATGGTGAATACCGAACAACGCAAGGCCACTGAAACATCGCCCTTATACATTTCGACGATTAAAAAACTAAAAATGCCTGCCGGCATAGCCGCTTGTACCAACATGACTTTGCGCAACTCAGAATCTTGAATAAGAAAACTCGCTGCAGCTAAAAGCAAAACAGGGATAATAATCCAACGACAAAGAATGAAACCCGTAATCATTCGTGGCTCAGCAAAAAAGCGATACCCTCGAATGGTTTCAAAAAGATAAACTCCCGTCAGGATGGTGCCAACGGGAATCGCACATTCTCCGATGGCGTGGGTAAACTGAGTGGCAAAAAGCAAAGGTGCTGAGTTACTCCAGCCCAGAAAATTAAACGCCAAGGCAATCACCAATGAGATTGTCATCGGTTGCACCAAATCCTTGAGGAAAATCCATCCTTTTTTGCCCGATAAATAAGCCACCCCAAAAGTCCATACCGCCGCTTCGACGCCTACATTATGCACTAAAAGAACTCCCATCACATGATCGTTAAATAAGGCTGCTGTTACGGGAATACCCAAATATCCAAAATTATTGATACCAGCTGCATATGCAAAAGTTCGTTTCGTTACTCCCGTTTGAAATCCCAACAGATGAGCCACGAGTCGAGAAACCAAAATTCCCACTACGACCATCGCAAAACCGACCCCCAAATAAAGGGCAGATCGAGAACCCGAACTCAGTAAGGGATTATTACAGACCCGAGAAAAAATCAGAGCAGGAAAAAAGACGCCGATTACCAAACGCATGATGGAAGGACGAGCCGCTGACACCACCCAACCCTGTCGAGCCAAGCACCAACCGATGAAGATAAACAACCCCATGCGTAGGAGTGCCTGAGATAACTCTGCCGTAAAGACGTTCACACTGCCTACCCTTTGCCTTAGCCAGTGATTTTAAAGCGAAAAATGTTGGTTATTCATCTCCCCACCCCCTTGACTTTATTCAGTTTTCGAAGACAATACTGGAGTTCCTTCTCAGTCGACCCCGCTAATGTCGACGTATACATTTCGGGGGTGTTCCGGATTCGATTCCAACCAAGATACCATGACGGCATGCAGAGGATGTCAGTTCCCTCTTTAATCCATCTGGCAGCATATAACTGCTAAAAACACCATCACGTTCGAGAACGACAAC
>CANHRV010000037.1 GCA_947463395.1 Opitutia bacterium
ATCAAAACTAGGGCGATAAGAGCGACTGCTCTTGGCAATAGGGTATCCGGCCCTAGCAAATAATTGCAGGGTGGCTTCCTCTAAGCTGCCCTTGGGCAGGCCAAGCATTAATTTCAAGGTTTCTGGGCTCATTAGGCTATCGAAGAAGTCGAGGCTGGCCTTTCTCGCAAGCATTAAGGGGTTGACTCACCTGACTCTCAGAGGGATTTTAAGGGCTTAATCCACTGTTTTATGCAGCGCTTCTTAGTTATCCTGTCCGCCTCTTTATTGTTAACGGCATGTGAGGATTTTTCGGATGATTACGATTCGGCAGACATTTTTGAAGATACGGGTCATGAAATGGTGGCTGAAAAGAAGCCAGCACCTAAGCCTAAAAAGGTTGTTGATTCTAATGATTACAGCGTTGCGACTCGCTTCTCTTGGGAATCGAAGTCTGCTGCCAAATCTTCTCGTGGCGCCTCGGTAGAAATGGTTGCGGTTGAGCCTCCCAAGGAATCGGACAAAGCCATCGTCATTTCGATTCGCGAATCCGAGGGGTTGATTGCCCTCGCTCGATCGGAAAAGCCCGAACTCTTCACCCGCTTGCAACTCGTTAAGGAGGGCAAGCTCTTGCTCGTCGAAGTTATTTCCGTGAACGATACTCAAATCGTTGCTAACATTCTCCCTAATCAGTTGAAGTCGGCTCATCTCATGGCAGGTGATTTGGTTACCTGCAATGCGGTGGTTGCTTCAACGCATTCCGAGTAAATCGGCTGCGTCACAGTGCCGAGACAGAAGGACCCGCCGAAAGACACACGGCGGGTTTTTTTGTTCAATAAATCAGAGTTTTTAGGCCTTATTATGTCCTCCATTGACCAATTAAGGTGGCACGGCTAGTGCTGAAATTTACGACTATGGCTAATTCTAAACAACCCTCACGTTTCGGCGTCGTGTCGCGACGACTCCTTAAGCTATTCGCCGGGGGCTTTATTTTTTTGATTTTAATCAGCGTGGTTGGACTTTGGCTCGCGGGTCGTTTTGCCCCTAACCTTTTAGATGCGGTGCTCTCGTCCAAGGCTGGAGCCGGTCTAACATGCGAAACCAATCAAACCAATCTTTTGGTCGGACGTCTAAGTTTAGAAAATTTCCAGGTGACCAACCCTAATCGTTGGAAGGAAAAATCTTTCCTTAAGGTGAAATCTCTCAAGGTCGATTTAAACCCTCTCTCGTTTATTGGTGGAGGAACACGCCGTATTCAACAATTAGAATGCGATATCGATGAGTTAGTTTTAGTTGGTTCAAGAAGTTATATGAAAGATAATAATGCTCAGGACATCCTGCGTGGCCTGAAAGGTGCAAGCACGACCGCGGCCGCATCGGAAGTTAAGTCCGAGGCAAGCCCAGCGGATGATGCCAAGAAATCATTTTTTATCGGCAACGCGCGAATCCGTGTTGGTCATGTAAAAATTATTGTCGAAACGGAAGGGCGCGCTCCCGAAGTCATTTTGGATCGTGAATTTAATTTTGTTTTTGAAGCCAAAAACGTAACAGAAAAAAATCTTAATCAAACCGTGACGATTCCCTTAGGGGCCCAGGCTTTAGCCAGCGTCGCCGTTGTGGCTCCACGTTTATCGATGGAAATCGCCAATCATGAGTTAAGAAAATCTATCACCGAAAAACTTTTGGGCGAAAAAAAATAAGATTATGTCCGACGATACTCCTTCTGATGCCATTCCCCCTGTTTCTCCTGAACTAACCCGTGTGAGCGAGTTGGAGACGGAGGTTGCACGTCTGCGCGATGCGCTGTTGCGCAGCCAGGCTGATCAACAAAATCAACAAAAACGTCACCAGCGCGACCGCGAGGATTTGCGCAAATATGCTACAGCCTCTTTCATTGAAGACCTCTTGCCTTCACTCGATGCCCTCTCTTTGGGGCTCGTGGCTGCTAATGGTCAGAGCGAGGGCAAGGCAGTCGCCGAAGGATTTCGCATGGCGATTCAACAACTACGTCAAACGCTCCAAACGCATGGTTTGGTTGAGTTGAATCCTGCTCAAGAGGTATTTAATCCCGCTCAACATGAAGCGGTTGCACAACAACCCAGTGAAACAGTGCCCGAAGGAACCATTATCCAAGTGGCTCGCGTGGGTTGGGCTTTGCATGAGCGCGTCTTACGTCCCGCATCCGTGATTGTTTCCTCTGGTCCAGCCTCCGCTTAATTTTTATGGCAGAAGATTATTACACGATTCTAGGCATCGCCAAAAACGCTTCTCCCGAAGAGATTAAAAAAGCCTATCGTAAAAAAGCGATGGAGTTTCACCCCGACCGGAATAAGGGGAGTAAAGAAGCAGAAGAAAAATTTAAAAAGGTTTCACGCGCTTATGAAGTTCTCTCGGATGAACAAAAGCGTAAACTTTATGATGCTCATGGAGAAGCGGCCTTTGAACAAGGAGGTCCAGGCGGTCCTGGAGCAGGTCGTGGAGGATTCCGCGGAGCCGATCCGATGGACATCTTTAATCAGATGTTTGGCGGAGGTAATCCATTTAGCGATATGTTTGGCGGAGGCGGGTCACAGGAAAGCACTGGGGAAGATTTACGTCATGATATCAAACTGACTTTAGAAGAAGCAGCGAGTGGCGTTAGCCGTAAAATTACTTATCGAAAGCATGTCACTTGTGCGAAGTGTTCAGGTTCAGGAGCCGAGCCAGGTTCAAAGAAGAGTCGTTGTCCAACCTGTCATGGCCAAGGTCACATTGTTCGTTCCTCGGGTCTCTTTGCCATGCGTCAGGTCTGTCCGACTTGCCAAGGCGAAGGAGAGAAAATTGAAAAGCCCTGTAAGGCTTGCGCTGGCGAGGGTCGTGTTGTCGCTGAGCATTCGGTGGATATTAAGATTCCGCCAGGGGTTGATAGTGGCACACGACTACGTTCCACAGGCAATGGATCCGCGGGTCGTCGTAATGCGGAAGCAGGGGATCTCTACGTGGTCATCACGGTTCTTGAGCATGAACTCTTCGAGCGTGATGGAGATGATTTAGCCTGTTCTGTTCCCGTTAAGTTTTCTGTCGCTACCCTGGGAGGTTCGATTGAAGTACCTAAATTAAAAGGGAAAACCCTCTTAAAGATTCCCGCTGGCACTCAAGGGGGAACCATTTTCCGTCTCAAAGGCGAGGGTATGCCTAGTTTGCGTGGAGGTGGATCGGGTGACTTGTTAGTGCGGGTCGACATTGATGTGCCTAAGAAGTTGTCGGAGGAACAGAAAGAGGCATTAAAAGCCTACGCTCACGTTTCGGGCGATGCAGTGACGCCTGTCTCCGACTCGTGGAAAAATAAATTTAAACGATTCTTCGGCTAACCCTTGCCCACGAACACGAGTGACTTAATGTTTTTTAATGCCTCGTGACCCTGGCCAAACCCATCGACTCATTCGTCGCTTACGTTGGGACGAATTAGACCGAGACTGGTTGAGAAATCTGGTGCTTTTAGCACGCGAGGAAGATTTAAATGGGGGTGGCTTGTTAGATAAGCCAATCCGGCCTGGCGATCCGTCAACGGAGATTCTTGGATCCATCGGTCGTGCACGAGCTCAATGCGTTGCTCGAGGAAAGATGGTAGTCGCAGGTCTCCCTCTTGTGGAAATTATTTTGGAAGTTTTCGGCGGGACTTGTCGGGTTCAGCCACGCGTTGCCGACGGCGATAGCGTTTCAGCTGGGACAATTTTGGCTGAATTGGAAGGCCCTGCTCAAGACCTGCTCACCGCAGAGCGAATGCTCCTCAATTTTTTCCAACGTCTTTCAGGCGTGGCCACGCAAACTCACCTTTACGTGCAAGCTTTGGGGTCTTCGCCAACTCGTTTATTAGATACGCGAAAAACCACTCCTGGTTTTCGCTTACTGGAAAAGTATGCGGTGGGTCAGGGCGGGGGCTACAATCATCGTCTAGGTCTTTATGATCGCATTATGGTGAAAGATAATCATCTCGCTGCCAGTGGAGCGAGTGCCGCGGAACGTCTGACAGATTTAGTCATTCGCGCTCGGCAAGCTCGTCCCGATTTATTGGTGGAGGTTGAGGTGGATCATCTTTCGCAAATTCAACCTGTTCTTCAAGCTGGGGCGGATATTGTGTTATTGGATAATTTTACTCTGCCACAATTACGCGAGGCGGTGAGTCTCCTGCGTGGAAAAGCTTGGTCGGAAGTGAGTGGTGGAGTTAATTTACAAACGTTGCCACTCATCGGCGAAATCGCACCCGATTTTGTCTCTGCTGGTGCTTTAACTCATGCTGCTCCTTGGGCGGATATTGGACTCGATTGGCGATAACCAATGGCTGATTTAGATAGCAGTCTATTGTGCAGTTTTTTGGCGGCAGGTAATCAGCCTGTGAGTGGAGACCGTTTGGCGAAAGAACTCGGCGTTTCACGCGTTGCGATTTGGAATCGTTTAGAGCGTTTGCGAAATGCGAGGTTTGTTTTTGAAGCTTCGACACGAAAAGGCTATGTGATGAAATCAGTTCCGACAGAAATTTATCCAGCCTTAGTCGAAGCACACCTTTTGCGTTTAAAATTTAAGCCCAAATTTGAATTTCTCGCTGAGGTTGATAGTACTAACTCTGAAGCCGAGCGACGTTTGGCTTCTGGGCAAACAGCGCCCTTTGTGGTTCTTGCTCGTTTGCAAAACTCAGGCCGTGGACGATTGGGGCGGAAATGGCATAGTAGCCATACAGGAAACCTTTATCTTTCACTCGCCTTTCGTCCTTTAATTGCTCCCGAACGATTAAAACCATTTACGCTCTGGATGGGTTTGGCTCTCTGTGCTCACCTCGAAAAAACCTTAGGTATTCGATTAGGATTAAAATGGCCGAATGATCTTTTAGCGCCCGACGGAAGAAAGGTAGCGGGTATGTTGACCGAAGCTCGAATGGATTCGGATAGGGTGCGAGAGTGCGTTTTTGGCTTAGGTTTAAATATTACTACGCAGCGCGAGGATTTTCCAGAGGACTTGCGGTATCTGGCCAGTTCTTTGGTGCAGATTTCGCTGACTCCTTTGGAGATTAATCAAATCGCCGCGGAAATTCTCCAAGCACTTTGGTTGGCCTGGGAGGATTATGAATCGGGTACTTGGCAAAAATCGTTCAGAACTTTTTGGGAGCGCTACGATGTTTTAACCGGTAAGGTCGTAAAAGTGGGTTTACTGGGCGAGCCGAAGGAGGGCGTGGTTCAGGGCATCAATGATGAAGGGGCACTTCTTTTGCGAAGCCCCGCTGGTTTAACTCAAGTGATTTCCTCGGGTGAGGTTACCTTGCGAAAAGACTGAAGGTGCGTTCTTGCTCTTACGACTCTGCGAGCTAATTTTTCGCTGTGGCCATTCTGTGTTTAGATATTGGAAATACTCATGCTCATTGGGGCATGCTCGAAGGTCGGACTGTTTTGCAACAGGGCGAAGTGGCGACGAAGCAATTCAATGATTCATTCTTGCGCCAATTAGTTTCTGACCACCGCCCTACGGGTATTGCTTTGGCTAGCGTTGTCCCTGCAGTGACGACGTGGTGTTTGAGTACGTTGGAATCTTTATCCATTCCTTTTCGGCAATTGCGCTACGATAATCTGGTTGGATTAGGGTTTGATTACCCTAAACCTGCCGAGGTGGGGCAGGATCGTCTCGCCGATTGTATTGGTGCACAAATGATGGTGGGAGCCCCAGCAATTATTGTTGGAATGGGCACAGCGACCACCGTTGATATTTTAACGGAGCGTGGTTATGCGGGTGGTATCATTGCCCCAGGGTTAGGCGTGATGACTCAGTACTTACATGAGCGCACAGCCTTGTTGCCTGCTTTGAATCCCGATTCACTTTTGGGTGCTCCTGCCATCGGTAAATCCACCGTTGATGCGATGCGCTCGGGCTGTGCTTTGGGCTTTGCGGGAATGATCGGTGCTTTACTCGATGGTGTTTCGGCTGAGTTGGTAAAGTCGGGCTCCGTCGCACCTAAAGTGGTGGTGACGGGCGGTGCGGCGATTTATTTGCCAGCCTCCTGGAAGAATCGCGTATTGCATGAGCCTCATCTAACCCTCTTGGGCTTAGCCGAATTTTATCGACGCACCTCCTTATGAATGAAGAAGAATCAAAAGCTAAACTTCGTCGCTTGGTGCCTTGGATTTTTGGGGCGATATTCTTTATGATAATCGCCTGTGTGGTTATGGCGGTGATTAAGCGCGACATTCCCGTCTGGCCCCTCTTGGTGGGTGACGCAATTTTTACTGCCGTTCTGTTATTCTGTCTTTGGCGAATTCTCGGCCGTCGGTCCTAGGCCTTGGTGATTTTCAAAATCTCTTTGCGACGATTCTTAATTTCGGAACAACCTGCTTTGGCCAGACGATCGGTTGAAAAGTCTTCTACGGTTAAACTAGCCACCGCCGTGCCATAGATCATGGCCTGTCGAAGAGTGGCGAAATCGTGAGTCCCTGTCGCCGCTAGGTAGCCGATGAGCGCTCCCGCAAAGCTGTCTCCTGCTCCGGTGGGGTCTCGCAATTCGGTGACAGGGTAGGCGGGGATGGTAAATAAGCCCTCCTCGTGGAAGAGAACGGCACCGTGTTCGCCTTTCTTGATGATAACGGTGCGGCAACCGTGGGTGCGGAGGTGTCGACCAGCCAAAATGACATTAGTTTCCCCGGTTAACTTGGCCGACTCGGTATCATTGATTACCAGCAGGTCCGCTCGACGCATCACCTCGGCCAATAGTTCACGTTTTGTTTCAATCCAAATATCGATGGTGTCAGCGAGGACAAAGCGAGGAGATTCGAGTTGGTCTAACACAGAAAGTTGTAACTCGGGGCGAATATTTCCCAACATTACATAAGGAGTTTTTTTCTGAGTTTCGGAGAGTACGGGATTAAAGCGCTCAAAAACATTGAGCTGTAAATCTTCCGTGTCTCGTCGATTGAAGTTTTCGTGATAGCGTCCGCGCCAAGCGAAGGTTCTTCCCGACTCGTCTGTTTGTAGCCCAGAAAGATCAATTCCTCGGCGAGCGAGTTTTTTGCGATCGCGTTCATGAAAGTCATGACCCACCACACCCACGATGTGTGGCGAGGTAAAATAACTCGCCGCTAAACAAGCGTAAGAAGCGCTACCTCCCAAAATTTTTTCACCCTGCGCATGAGGAGTGATAATGCTATCGTAGGCAACGGATCCCACGACCAAGACATTATCGGGTTGAGGGCGACCTTTGATTTTGATGCGACGAGGAGTGGTCATAGAAAAAGATGAGGTCTCGCTTCTCGAAGTTTTAGCAGAGCAAGTAAAGCGAGTGCATGAGCCTGAGGATTGGCGAGGGCTTCTTGGAGAGCGTTTCGGGGATGCACAGAGAGAATTTGGAGTTCTTCATGTTGATCTTGGGCGCGCTGTCCAGTGGCACGAACGCCTTCGAGTAACACGAAGTGACACTGGTTTCTCTGGATAGCAGGGTTAGGGGCACAGGTGCCTAACAAAGTGGCTTTTCCTCCTTTAAAACCAGTCTCTTCCTCGGTTTCGCGCACGGCGGTAAGCAAGGGATTTTCCCCAGGTTCAACAATCCCCCCAGGAGGTTCAGTCGAGAGATTGGTTAAACCAAATCGGTACTGTCGCACCATCACGAGGCGACCATCTTCGGTGATGGGTAGTGCCATCACCCAATCGTGAGAATGAATCACAAAGAAATCACCCTCTCGTTGATCGAGAGGGTGAAGACAGTGTTCTTTATAAACCCGAAAGACTTTGCAGTCCGCATGCAGCGCTTCGTGCCGGACTAACCAGCGTGCGGGCGCCGTCATGAGCGGAATTACTTAGTCTTTAATTTTTGACCAGGACGAAGGCTGGTGGCCTTAACGTTAGGATTGAGGTCTTGGAGTGCCTTGAGGGAGATGCCAACTTTTTTGGCAATACCACCAAGAGTGTCACCTTTTTGGATGACGTACTCACCAGGACCAGCAACGGCGTTGGCTGAACCTTTACCTTTAGCAGCGGCTGAAGCGTTTACTTTATCTTCAATCGCTTTGATTGCTGTATCAACCGAGGCGCGGTAGTCGCCGAAATCTTTGCTGAGGGTGGCCAAGTCTACGGCATTTGCCTTGCTGCTCAATTGGCCACTGACTTCAGCGACGGTCGCATTGAGACCGGCGACGCCTTCAGAAGCGGCTTTGGCTTCGCCCTTCGCTTTGATGGCGAGAACGAGACCGGCTGCGCCAAGAGCGAAGCCTGCAAGACCCACGTAAAGTGGAAGCTTGGATTCGGAGGATGAGGAGGAGATGCTGTCGTTTTCCATAATTAGAGGAGGGGATTGAGTCGGGTTTGAACGTTTTGAGATTAGCGGATTGACAGGAACAGCAATACAAAATC
>CANHRV010000038.1 GCA_947463395.1 Opitutia bacterium
CTCGCTCCCTTGGGGATAAGTTTCATACTCTATGCCAATAGTTTTAGCGAGTCACTCCTCACCCTTCCGCCGAGGACCAGTTTTTCCAGTGGTATCGTACAAACGGATTTTGATCCAAATGCCAAATGGGACGCACATCGCCTAAACAATCATCTTCATCAAATTACTTTGCATACGATTGAGGCCTCGAAGCCCGATAAAAATGGTCAAAGACCCGATTTCGTACTTTGGCCTGAAGCCGCTCTACCGGTCTCTTTAGAGAATAAAGTTTACCTGCAAATTCTCACCCAACTCGCTAAGACTACGCAAACAACCCTCATTATCGGAACCATCGATAAACGTGGCTCCGGCTATGCTAATGGAGTGGCCGTGATTACATCGGAAGGACTACAATCTCCGATTTATGCCAAGAGACATCTCGTGCCCTTTGGTGAATATGTGCCTTTCGCTGATTACCTGCCCTTAAGAAAGGTCGTTCCCATTCAGGAGGACTGCGTGGCTGGTCAAGACACCGCTCACTTCAGCCTCACCACCCAACGTGGAGAAAAAATCCGAGCGGGTGCTTTGGTCTGTTATGAAGATGTCTTCCCTTCTTTAGGACGTGAGCACGCCTTGACTGGAGCGCAATTAATGATCGTGGTGACCAACGATGCTTGGTACGGACGCGAAGCGGGAGCCTATCAGCACAATGCCCACTCCGTTCTTTTGGCGGCCGCTACTGGAGTACCCATTCTGCGCTGTGGCAATGCAGGCTGGAGTGGATTTATTGATTCACGCGGACGTATGACAGCCCTGACTCAAGGAGAAGATCCAACCATCTACTTTGCTGGATCTGGCAGAGTCGGCCCCGTGTCCGTAAAGAGGGAAAATTCTCCGCCAACTTTTTGGGTGCAACATGGAGATTATGCCATCGCTCTAGGCGGACTCTTCTTCGTCTTCGCCGCTTTCTGGCGTCGCCAACAAAATTCCAACGACTGACCAAGGTCAGTCATTGGAATTTTCAAGGCTTAGGAAGAGATTAGCGACGACGTCCTGAGTTTCCGCCTTCTTCGCCTTCTTCACTTTCCTCGGGACGCTCTTCATCCTCATCCCATTTCAACTTACCTTCAAATTCCTTGTCTAATTTTTCGTCGTCCTCGACTTCAGGCAAATCGGCAATCTCCTCTTCCGCGGAAACCGTGCGGGAAGGTTTATCTTCATCATCGTCTTCTCCAGGAACTTCATGACCAGCAGGGACGAACTCTAAAATATCTGTAATTTCTTCAAAAGGATGTATGTCGCGACCTTCAATCATCGCTTGATTGCGTAATTCGCTCAACTGCTCATCGACATCTTCCACGGTCAACTTCTGTTCCAACTTAATCGTGTCATTGATCAGCTTCACCCGCAGACGCATGATGTGCTCCAAAAAATCGGCATAAGAACCTTTATCTCCGTCTTTGATATTAGGGAGAGCAAAAAGTTGTTCTTCAGAATCAAGAATGTGTTCAGCCACACGAGCCAAGCGAACGGTTTCGTCTTTATCAATTGAATGAACCTGGAAGGGCACAAAAGCGGCCTCGAGAATTTCATTGGACAATCCGTATTCACGCAATGGATCCATCATATCCAAGACCCACGGAAACTGATAGGGATCAAGGATACCTAAACCATCAGGGTCGTAATGTTTCGGATCAGAGTTTTCTTTAACCCACCAGTTGCCCGTTTCTTTTTTATAACGAATAGTGCACCAGAGCAGTTTAGATGTCGTTACAGCCATGATGGCTGGTTTGACCAAGTTTAGGAGAGAGTCAAGAGGCGGTCGTACCCTCCCCCTTTTTTCAGCACCGGGAAGACTTGTTCTCCGCTTTCCTTCTAAAAAATCCCCCTTAATAAGGAAGTATGTCCTTTCTCTACGAAAAAGTCTTATCCAAGGCACTTTATGCAATGGACCCCGAAACCGCTCACCAAGTGGGTCTACGTGGTATGGGCATTCTGGGCTCAATCAGCCCATTACGAGCTCTGCTGGAACGCCGACTTTTGCCAGAAGGTGCCAAGCCAATTGAGCTCTTTGGATTAAAATTTCCCAATCATATCGGACTAGCAGCAGGGTTTGATAAAGATGGAATCGGTTGGCGCGGAGCGGGGGCTTTGGGATTTGGACATGTAGAAATCGGCACGGTGACTCGCCATGCTCAAGCTGGTAATGAAAAACCGCGCGTCTTCCGTTACCCTCAACTAAAAGCCGTCGTCAATTCATATGGATTTCCTAACGCCGGAGCTGATGCCTTGCGCACTCGTTTACTCACCCAACCTGGTCGCGGAAAAAGAGCCTTCCCCTTAGGCATCAATATTGGAAAATCTAAAATCACTCCTCTGGATTTAGCACACGAAGATTACCTCTACTCATTCAAACTTTTAGCACCTCTGGCCGACTATCTCGTCGTCAATATCAGCAGTCCCAACACACCAGGACTTCGGGCACTCCAAGATCGCGCTCCTCTCATTCAACTCTTATCGACTTTAAAAAAGGAAAATCGCCAGACCGCTGGTGGACCTGTACCGCTTTTATTAAAAGTCGCTCCCGACTTAAATCCCCAACAACTGGAAGATATCGTTCAAGTCGTCGACGAAGTTGGCTTCTCTGGTATCATCGCAACTAACACCACCATTACTCGTCCTGCAGGAACAGAAATTTGCGAAACGAAAGGTGGATTGAGCGGAAAACCATTACTCGAAAAATCCCTACAAGTGGTTCGATTTCTACATAAGGCGTCACAGGGACGGATTCCCATTATTGGCTGCGGAGGGATCACTGAAGCCAAAGATGCGGGACGATTTATGGACGAAGGAGCCTCGTTAGTCCAAGTCTACTCTGGTTTAGTTTTTCGTGGTCCCGACCTTGCACGCGAAATCAGTGAAGGACTCGCTTGGCATCAACGTTCATGGGCTTAAAGGCTTTCTTTTGTTGGTTGCTCGTGGCTAGCTCAGTTTTGGCGGCCAATCGTCCATTGGCTAAAAAAGGCGATACAATGGTAGCTGATACTTGGCGGGCTAACCCCAAACAATTTGAAGCCAAGGCCATCAAGACGGCGGTGATGAGCCTAGAGCCCCCTGGGCTTGTCAGTAGCGAGTCACCCGTCGCCGCCGTTCGCATTCTAACGGGTAATCAAAAAGATGAAGTAGGCGGAAATATCATCGTTTTAATGCCATTGGAAGAATTTCAAGATTTTGTCGGTCGCTTTTCACAGAGAGAAATTGGATCTCGTCGCGATGGCACCCTCCTCGGCGCCTCTTACCCGGTGATGAATGGAATTTATGTCACGATTCAAGGAGAAGGAGTGGCTCTTTATAAATTGAAACCCGAGTTGGTTCAAAAACTAGGTAAGCCGAGCAAAATTCTCGCCGAACAAATCGCCTTAGAAAAGCAATCAGAAGTGACTGAGAAAAAGTAAAATTTTACTTAAGGGTTCGCCTTCTTCCGTTGCACGGGAATGTGTACCTCTGATTGCTTAAAGAAAAACGGAACAAAAGGACTATTCCAGTAAACACCATAAGCCTCTCCCGTCACTTCATAGTCCGTTTGCTTGGTTAACCACTCTCGAAGTTTTGTTAAAGCCTCCATGTAATTCTCTTCACTGTAAGAACCTCGAACACCAATCGAGGCTACGGAACGAATCGGTAAATCCTGAAACTTAACTTCTGCCGATGGTTGTACATCGGCCCGTTTTTGGGATTGGGGATCCATGTAAAAAACCATCACACCTGGTTCCATTCGCGCCTCCACGGGTGCCGTCATTGGAATTTGATTGGCGCTGATGTAGCGAAAGAGTTTTCCGAATAACTGATTATTACTGGAAAAATAACGTCCCGAAGATTCGGCTAAAAGCAAACGGGCGGCGGGAAGTTGTTTAATTTCCAATACCCCAGGTGCCGTTCGCGGATAGGCATCCTCAACGGCACTCGCAAATGATGGGAAAAAGGCAGACATAAACATCAAGAAAAGGGCTAATTTCATTTAGTATATCTTACGTAGAATATAACCATTAGCAAACTTTAGCCACCAATAGACCCGCTTGCTTCCCAAGGAAAAAGGCTTTTTGTAAAAGAATGTCCGACCTCCCAGAAAAAACGACCTTTCTTTCCCGTGTCGGTCATAATTTTTTGACCGGTCTATTCTTAGTTATGCCACTTGGTCTGACCTTTTATGTGGTCACCATTTTGGTCGGACTAATCGGTGCGCCCGTTCAAGGTATTTTGCAAGCCGTCCTCCCTCTCATTTTTAATAATCCCGATAAGGTCATCAATTTTGAGAGCGAACCCCTGCATACAGCTCTGGTCATTATCTCCGCACTTATCATGGCGCTAATCCTCGTCATCCTAGGATGGCTTTCGAAAAGGATTTTTGGAAAAATCGTGCACAGTTGGTTTGCTGAAAAAGTGGAACGCATGCCTGGATTGGGCGCTATTTATAACACCATTCGACAGATGGTTGATGCATTAAGTGGAAGAAATAAAGATACCTTTCGTCGCGTTGTCCTTGTGCAATTCCCTCGCCCACATTGCTGGAGCATCGCTTTCGTGACCCACGAACAGCCCGAAGTTTTCTCCGAATTACTTCAAGAAAAAATGGTGAATGTTTTTGTGCCAAATGCTCCCGCCCCTACCGCTGGATTTATTTTACAAGTTCCCGAAAACGAAATTCGGGAAACCGCTTTAACAGTGCCAGAAGCCATCACGTTACTCATGAGTTTTGGTTCGGTAATACCTACTCCTAAAGTCAAAAAGTAAGACGCATGTCGTCCGTCCCCCTGCGTTGTCTCGTTCTTGGTCGTGACCCCTCAGGAGAATCGCATTGGTTGCTCACGTTATTAGATGAAACCGTTGGACTAGAACGCTGTTTAATTCGTCAAAGCCGAAACCCCAAAACCACCTCACCTGATTTATTTGATGAATGTGAAGTTGTTTTAGAAAAGTCGAAAGAAGGAGGGAATCGTTTTGCACGTGATTATCGATTGATCGCTCGCCATGCAGGTATTGCCAAAAACCATCGAACTCTGGAACGGGCTTGTCGCTGGGCGGCCATCATTCGCAAAAACCCACCGCCTCCTGAGTCAGCCCCTGTCTGCTATCGCATTGCTTTAGAAACATTTCGCGCCATGGCTGAACGACCTCGCGCTGATTGTGCCTACTTTAAAGGACTTTGGTTAATGATTAAAGATGGTGGTTGGCCCGTGTATGAGCACTGGTTTATGCGACTCGGTCCACGTCAAACCGCCGCCGCTTCCATCCTCTCTCAACCTCTCGACGCTCAGACAATCGACGAAGAAACGGTCGGACAGTTGACCGCTGATTTAGAACGTTGGTCAGCGGGAGAAATTCACTTTGTTCTTCCTTGATGCTCATCGATATCAAAACGAAGCGGATTGAGCTAAGTGCCCAAGAATTTGCGACCTTTCGTCCTGGTCCAGGAGCAGGCGTCTCCGCTTCTCCTTGGCGAGCAGAAACAGGCAGACAATGGCACGAAACCCTCCGCCAACAAACCGAGGCAGAAAAACAGTCCTGGGTTTTTGAACAAACGATGTCCTGTGAAATTAAAGCCTTGGGCTGGACCATCGTTATCTCAGGACGAACAGATCAACAACGTAAAGTCGATAGCACCCTTTACATTCGCGAGATTAAAACCGTCATCACTTCCCTACCACGACGACCTGATTATCTCTATCAACGTTACGCTCATCACTTTTTGCAATTAAGTGTCTACTGTCACGCCGCTCGATTCATTCCAGATATCCATGAGGTAAAGGGTGAATTAATATCCATCGACCCAACGGATGGATCTAAACAAATCTTACCCCTGCCTGATTCAGCGGAAGCGGATTTATTAAAACAAGCAGAAGTTCTAGCGGCTCATGCAGAGAATAGGCGGGCCAGTCATGCCCGTCTCTTAACTTTGCCAAATCGACTGCCCTTTGCCGAACCGAGACCAGAATGGCTACAAGCGGGCGATGAACTTAATGAAGCTGCCACCGTTTCTCGACTTCGATTACTGGTCGCACCGACAGGCTTTGGAAAAACCTCTGCCGCCCTTCGTCACGCTCTTGATTTATTACGTAGCGGTAAAGCCGGACGTCTCATCTATGTTACTGGCAAAGGTTCAGGACAACTCCAAGTACTCTCTGAACTGCGACGACTAGCCAACGCACAAGAATTACGCGCGATGGTCTTACGTCCTCGGGCTGAACACGAAATGGATGGTTTACCCGATGACCCCGAAGAGATTCGCAAGAATTGGGCTAGGGCTTTGATTAACCCATCCGCTCTCTTAGCAGAAGGAGCCGAATTACAAAAAATTCGCGATCTAGGTCGCCTCGCTGGAGTGCCACCTTGGGATATTACCAAGGCGATGCTTGCCGAAGCCGAAGTCATTATTTGCGATTATAATTATGTTTTCTCTCCACGCAACCGTGCTGCACTCGAGACCATCCCGGGATGGAATGAAAATGATACGATGCTCATCGTCGATGAAGCACATAATCTTCCTGAGCGTGCGGCCGAGTGTCTTTCTTTACGTGAGGATTATCTCTCGGCGACTCGCTTTATCGACATCCTTTCGCAAAGAGGTGCTCCAGCTCCCTGGATTCAAACCTATCAACATTGGGCAAATTTTCTAGGGCGATTACCCTTAGCCAATACCGTTTCTCCCGATGACCGAATCGAGGCGATGGCTTTAGCAGAAAAACTCTCACTGCTGGGCGTTTCATTCCCCATCGATACCGATAAACTTCCAGAGGATGCTCGAGCTGCCGTTTGGCAGGCTTCGCTATGGTCAAATCGACTGGAAGAAGCAGATCTTGGTTGGCTTCTTTGGTCACCCAAAGCAGGTCAACTCAGTCTTGATTGTCTCTCGGCGGCGAAATCAGTTGGAGAAAGACTCACGGCTTTCTCACACGTTTTGCTGATGACCGCCACACCAGGACCTAAAGGATCTTTAGCAAACGATTGCGGACTGGAATCCGATTCACTCTACCGCATCGATGCCCAAGCTCCTTGGCGCCACGGTGCCTATACCGTGGCCATCGACGGAAGAGTCGACACTCGCTTAAAAACTCGCGACACCCATCATGCCAAAACGGCGATTTCGTTAATCAAACTTTCCCACGAGGGTGCAGTCGCAGCCTTCTTCCCTTCTTACAAATACGCCGAAACCGTTGTCGCTGAAATCAAACGATTACACCCTGAGGCCGAGGTCGCTCTACAACCTCGCGGACTGGGCCCGGACGGAACGGCACGATTTGTCGAAGATGCAGTAAAACCCTCTGCCATCGTCTGTTTAATTCTTGGTGGCTCTTTGGGTGAAGGCGTCGATCTTCTTGGAGGACGTATTCGCTCCGCCGTTGTTATAGGCCCTGCTTTACCGGAAGTAAATGCACTCCAAGAAGCACGCCGAAAAATGTTTCAGGAAGATGGAGTCGAAGACGCGTTTGCGCTGGCTTACATCCGTCCGGGAATGCGCAAAGTCAATCAAGCCCTCGGTCGATTAGTTCGCGCCCCAGGACACACGGCAAGGGTGCTTTTACACTGTCGTCGCTTCGCTGATGAAAGTTACAAAAACCTCTTATCCGCTGAGTATGGCGAACCTGAGGTTTTAACGGACGACGATGATTTTCGCCGCTGGATAACGAGAAGTTAGATTCGGCCAAAAACGCGTGAAGCTGGGAAACGAACTTTCTTAAATTGGGCGTATTTATCTTCGGATGAACGATAGCCGACCGCACAAGCTACCAAGGTTTCATAGCCTGAACCCTTGAGACCTAAAATCTGATCATACTGAGCGGGGTCAATACCCTCGAGCGCACAGGTATCGACTCCAACCATTGCCGCACAAGCCATTAACTGACCGAGGGCAATGTATACTTGGCGAGCCGCCCAATCTTTTTGGCCAACGGCATCCTTTCCCTTTACCACTCCCCCAATCATCATCTGACGATAAGGCTCCAACGCTGTGGCGCTGGCATTGCGCTCGGCAATCATGAGATTAAAGAAGTCGTTAACGTCGGCCTCAGTCATTTCCGTGCGACGAGTAAAAACAACTAAATGAGAAGCATCGGTGACTTGGGTTTGATTCCAAGAAACAGGTTTTAACTTCTCCCGCACAGCAGGATCAGAAACGATGAAAAATTTCCAAGGCTGCAATCCGTAGGAAGAAGGCGCGAGCTGTAATGATTTCTCGATGGCTTGCCAGACATCAGCAGGGATTTTCTCGGTCGAGAAAGC
>CANHRV010000039.1 GCA_947463395.1 Opitutia bacterium
AAAAGTAA
Source organism: Opitutia bacterium (assembly GCA_947463395.1). Classification (GTDB taxonomy): domain Bacteria; phylum Verrucomicrobiota; class Verrucomicrobiia; order Opitutales; family UBA953; genus UBA953. Next base: position 9 of record CANHRV010000039.1, read on the forward strand.
TCCAACGGAAGGTGAACAGGCTCGGGAAAAAATCAGGCAAGCCTGTGCTCCCTATTTTGCTGGCGTTCCCGCGGCAGATCTCGTGCTCACTCTTTCAGGTATGAATGCAGTCGCGGCGGCAATGGCTGCGGTAAATACCATACAACAGCCTCGAGGTAAAAAAGTTTGGATTCAATTGGGATGGCTTTACGTCGACTCCACGCGTCTTTTGGAAAAAGCCAAAACCACGAGGCACGAATTTGTTGCTGATATTACGAACCTTGCTGAAGTTGAAAGACTTCTCGCGAAGGGCGATGTCGCGGGAGTGTTGACCGAGGTTCCTAATAACCCGCAATTGGAAATGGCGGATATCCCCGCCTTGCGAAAACTCTGCGATTACTACGGAGCAAAATTGATTTTGGATCCAAGCTCAGTTGGCCTGGCGATTTTAGATCCCTTGCCCTATGCAGATATCGTTTGTTGTAGTTTAACCAAGTATGCTGCCAGTGAAGGAGACGTGATGGCAGGGTTATGTGTGGTTAATCCGCAGCGCGAGAATGTAACCGAGCTTCTTACTGTTGTGAAAAAAGAAAGTGAACCTTTGCCGGCATTAGACGCGGTGGTTTTAGCGAAACAAATTTCTCGATTGGGTGAAGTTAGTCGCCAGCTCTCCGCTCAGGCCAAAGAACTCGCCCAGCGATTAGCTCAACACCCCGCGGTGGCTCAGGTGCGAACCGCTGATACGGGAAGAACGGCGGAAAATTTCCGCGCTTTGCAACGCCCTCAAGCTGGGGCAGGGTGTTTGATAACCATCGAGTTAAAGAAAGACATGCGTCGCGTGTACGATAATCTCGCCGTGGTTAAGGGCCCTAGTTTTGGTTTAGTCTTTACGATTGTTTCTCCTTTCTTGTGGCTCGCTCACTTCGCGGAAGTGACTTCGCCTGAGGGTCGCGCGAGTATTCGAGCCGCTGGACTCGACCCCGATCTTTTGAGAATTTCGGTGGGACTTGAGCCAGTCGAGGAAATTTGGGCAGCGTTTGTTAAAGCTTTAAAATAAAAAACCCGCCAAGTGGGGCGGGTTGAATCAGAAAATTTCGGCGCTTTATTCCTCAACGACGTCATCGTCATCCTCGGCTTTCGCCACTATCTCTGAGCCGGTTGATTTTTGATTCACGGATTTTTTCTGTGCTCGGGCCTTGACCATTTTTTCGCGGAAGGCCTGACGTTCTTGCAGTTGTATCGCGGCGGCTTCTGGATCCATCTTGCTCAGGTTTTCATCAAAAAGTTTTCGATAGGTCGATTCCGACTCGGCGGCTTTGGCTCGTGCTTGTTTATGCTCGGCCGCCGTTTTGACGGCGATGGCGCGGTCGGCCTTTGCTTGAGCCTGGGCACTTTGTACTTCAGGCAGATCGTTTACCTTTCGACGAGCTTCCACTAACTTCGCGTGGGGAGTCTCATTCGATGTTTCTGCCTCAGAGGAGGGGGAGCGCGAATCCATTGGTTTGGCGAGAAGACTGCCACAACTGAAAGTGACAGCGAGGAGGAGGGTGGTGTGATTCATAAGTGAGAGAATGCGACGCCGAGAAAGTGCGCAGTGTTGATGCCAATCAACTCTCTCTCCTTAGGCTTCATTGCCTAAATGAATTATCCTAATTTTCTTATCAGCTATCATTCACTCGAGGCTTGAGATTAGTTACTCGTTCACGATAGTTCATTCATGCGTGCAAAATTAGCGGTAGAATTTATCGGGACTTTTTTCCTTTGTTTGGCGGCGATTTTGGCACAGGCACCGATTTCCGTCGCCGCGATTTTATGCGCCTTGATTTATATGGGTGGCAATGTTTCGGGAGCTCACTATAATCCAGCAGTGACTTTAGCGGTTTGGATTCGAGGACGAATCACGGGTCGTCGGGCTTGTGGCTATTTTGGTTTTCAATTTTTGGGGGCTCTTTTGGCCGCTCTCGTTGCTGGGTTGATTCACGGACATAGCGAGGATCGTGCTCGTGAGATTGTTAGTACTTTGGGCGAATCAGCTTATGATGGAGTTTGGCTGGGTTGTTTTGGAGAATTTATCGGCACCTTTCTTTTGGCGACGGTGATTCTTATGGTCGCCACCTCTCGATTAACGGCAGGAAACAGTTACTTTGGTTTAGCAATCGCCCTAACCGTATTAGGCCTCTCTGGAATATTTAGTCCTCTTAATATGGCCTTTAACCCCGCCGTTCAGGTTGCTGGATCCACCTACGGGTTATTCAGTGCTTTTATGAGCGAAACTTCCGTCGCCAAAGCTTTCCTTCAGGAGTTTACCTACTTTTCTCATTTTTCTTTGCGCTCGCTCATGGATTTATCCTGCCAACTTCTTGGGGGTGCTTCGGCCGCTTGGGTCTTTCTGACGATTTTCCCTGAGGATCGATAAAATTAAGTGCGGTAGGGCTTGATGCCCTAATGAATCACCGCAAAGTGAGCTTATGGAAATTCTCCTTAAATCACACAAACACTACGGTTCACTTTTATTGGCTTTGGTTTTGGCCGTTGTGATTGTGGCCATCGTGAAAGGCCCTAAGCCAGTTTTCCAGCGCATCGTGGCCGTGCTCGTCGACATCAATGTCGTGATTGGTCTGATTGCTTTATGGGGCTCACATAAATCAATTTCTCTACTACACCCACTTTTTGCTCTTGGTGCGATTGGACTTCTTCATGCAGCGGCGAAAAGCGAGGATAAGGCAAAGGTCGTGAGAGGCTTCTCCATTGCCTTCATTTTGCTTCTTTTAACTTGGGCTGTGAATGCTTCATGGGGTCCTAGCTTCCTCAAAGGTCTTTGGATGATTAGTCTCTAATTTCCAGCGATTGATTTATCGAGTCGTTTGACATGTCCAATCATCGCCACTCGTTGACCGCGAATCAAACGAGAGCTTCATTCTTCGATTGATTGAACATTTATGTACCGCCTCGCATTAAATATGCTTTTTGGTGATCGCGCTAAACTCGCGATGCTCCTTTGCGGTTTGTCCTTTTCGGCCTTGTTGATGGCACAACAGACTTCGGTCTTTTTCGGCATCATGAGTTGGACCTACACGCCCGTGGTCAATATCCGCGCGCATGTTTGGGTCAGCGATCCGATGGTAGAGCAAGCCAATGATGCAAAGCCGATGCGCGATACAGAATTAGGACGGGTTCGTTCGGTCGATGGAGTGGCGTGGGTTGCGCCTCTCCACACGTCGTTTTTACAAGCACGGATGGTAGATGGTAATTTCAAATTAATTACTTTGGTGGGAATTGATGCAGACTCTTTTGCTGGTGCCCCAGCACAAATCACGCAGGGTCGAATTGAAGATCTCCGCCTGCCAAACACCGTTATTGTCGATGAATGGGGCGCTCAACTCATGGGTCGCCCGGTCAAAGGGGCTGATGGGAAAATGACCGTAGTGCCACTTAAGCCAGGAGATGTTTTTGAAATCAACGACATCGAGGCACGGATTGTTGGAATTTGTAAAGTGCGTCGCGCTTTCACGGGTGGTCCGTTTGTTTACACGACTTACGATCGCTCGAAAACTTACACCTTGGGTGCTCGACGCACGTTGAGTTTTATGTTGGCCGAGCCTGTTGCTGGTGTCACTCCCGCCGAATTATGTGATCGAATTGAAAAAGAAACGGGGCTGAAGGCTTGGACAACGGACACGGTCATTTGGAACTGGAGCGAACGAAGTTTAGCAAAAAACACTTTTTGGTGGTTTTGGAAAAATACGGGGATTCCTTTTTCCTTCGGTACGGCCGTTGCTTTAGGACTTTTCGTTGGCATCGCGATTTCTGGACAAACGTTTTATTCCTTCGTTTTAGAAAATTTAAAATATTTTGCCGCCATCAAAGCGATGGGGGCAAGTATGGGCGTGTTGGCGCGGATGCTTATTATACAAGCCGTAACGGCGGGATTAATTGGATTTGGTTTGGGCGCAGGTATGGCTCAGGCCATCGGCCGCGTGATGATTGAAAAAGGCATGCCTCCCTTTGTGATGTTCCCCCAAGTTCTCTTGGCGACGCTGGCACTGACAATGGGCATCAGTATCGTCTCTGCCATTATCGGCATTGTTAAGGTGTCACGCGTCGACGCCGCTACCGTTTTCCGAGGATGAGCAACGATCACCCTATTGCAGTCTCAGCCCGCAAAGTGGACATGGCTTTTGGTCTTGGTGAAGCTAAAGTTACCGCATTGAAGCAGGCGGATTTTTCCGCCCGCCGCGGAGAACTGATAATGCTCGTTGGTCCATCGGGCTGCGGCAAAACAACGTTGCTTTCAGTGATTGCTGGAACTCTTACGCCACAGGCAGGAGAAATTGAAGTTTTCGGACAACGACTCGATGGATTATCGCAAGAAGCCTTAACCGCTTTTCGACAGAAGAATCTCGGGTTTGTTTTTCAGTCATTTAATTTAATTCCCACCTTAACTGTTATCGAAAATGTGATGGTGCCACTCCTGATTCAAGGAATGAAGCATTCATTAGCTCGTGCTAAAGCTGTAGCCATTCTCGAGCAGGTTGGACTAAAAGGCCGAGAAGAAAGTTCGCCGAATGCCCTTTCGGGCGGACAGCAACAACGCGTGGCCATTGCTCGAGCACTCGTCCACGAGCCTCCTTTGCTGATTTGTGATGAGCCCACTTCCGCGCTCGATAAAGATACGGGGGCGCAGATTATGCAGATGATTCGTGACTTATCCCGTTCGCCCAATCGTTGTGTCGTCGTTGTTACCCACGATTTTCGCATCTTCCGTTTTGCTGATCGCATTGCGGAAATGGAAGATGGTCGTATTAGTCGTGTGGTTGACGACCCTAGTACTTTAGAAATCCAACCCCACCTTTAATCGATAAATACATGTTTAAAAAACGGATTATACTTATTCTTCTCGCTCTCGCTGGAGCAATCGCAGCCTTTCAATTAACTCGTGGAACGTCTTCTGAAGCTCCCGTGAACCCACCTCCTTACACTCCGGCAGTCCGCGATAAGGATGGTTTAATTTCCGCAGCAGGTTTAGTTGAGGCTTCGGCCGAAAACACTCTGCTTGGGTCTCCCACTTCGGGCACCGTCCAACAAGTGTATGTTAAAGTCTGGGATCAGGTTAAAGTAGGCGATGCCTTAATCACTCTGGACGATCGCGAATGGAAGATGCAGTACCAAGTGCAATTGGCGGCGGTTGAAGCCGCGGAGGCTACTTTAGAGAGAGCGGAAGATCAGGCCAAGCGCTGGTCTTCTTTAAAGGATACGGGAGCGGTGAGCCCAGCGGACTTACTCTCTTATCAAGTCGCTGCAAAAGAAGCGCGGGCCAAATGGATCTTGGCAAAAGCTCAAGCAGAACAAACCAAAGTTACGTTGGATCGCTTAGTCTTGCGTTCACCGATTGAGGCAACCGTTTTACAGGTCAATGTCAGAGCAGGTGAGTTTGTTGCTGCGGGTGCGAAGGCCCCGATTGTTTTAGGCGATATCAGTCGATTACAAATTCGCTGTGACGTGGATGAACAATTGGCACCAAGGATGCGCGAAGGTTTGCCTGCTCGCGGTTTTCTCAAAGGCGAGGCCTCTCGCGTTAATGCGGAGAACCGGGCCATCCCTTTAAAGTTTGTTCGAATTGAACCCTTTGTTATTCCCAAGGTTTCGTTGACGGGCGGAAGCACTGAGCGTGTTGATACACGCGTCTTACAAGTCATTTACGCTTTTGAACGTCCCTCCGATCGGCCCATTTTTGTTGGACAACAAATGGATGTCTATATCGACGCTTCCCACGCTGATGCCCAAGGTAAATAATTCAGTATTTATTTTTGCCGCTTTACTCTCGGGGTGTATCCATGAGGCGACCCCTCGACCTGAGAGCATTGTTCCACCAGCTCAGTTCACTACCACAGGTGAACCAGCGAAAGATCAGTGGTGGAAAAGTTTTAATGAGCCAGCCTTGGATGAATTAATTTTGCGGGCTTACAAAGCGAATCCTGATTTAAGTGTTGCTCAGGCGCGCTGGCGTTCAGCGCGTGCGACCGTTTTAGCTGCCAATGCAGATCTTTTGCCACGTTTAGACGCGCAAGCCTCTTTTGAATCATCGCGTAATTCAGCTGAATCAGGACGCAATTTTCCTGGTATGCCACGACGATTTGATATCTTAACCGTTGGTGGCCAAGTTTCGTGGGAGCTGGATATTTGGGGTCAGAATAAAGACCAAGCTCAAGCCGCTATCGCTGAGGCGATGGCCGCGAGTTATTCAGCGGATTATGCAAAAATCTCTTTGAGTGCGGAAGTGGCACGGCATTGGTTTTCTTTACAAGCGGCTCGGGTAGAGGCCGAGTGTTTGGCGGAAGAGTTTAAGGCGCGTTATCGGGAAATGGAATTAATCGAGAAATCGGTGAATGCGGGAATTTTGGCTTCCGATCCTTTATCAGCTGCGCGATTGGCGGCTGCCCAAGCTAAGTTAGAAGAAGGTCAAGCAATCCAGCGATTAGCGGCCATGGAAAACGCTTTGCGTGTTTTACTTGGGGCAAAGCCTGGCGAATCTTTACCGCCTTCTCCTTCGTTGGCAGAAAAGAAAACTCGACCTGAGTTTGGGGCGGGAGTGCCTTCGGCCTTATTGTTGCGACGACCTGATTTAAGGGCAGCGGCCTCGAAGTTGGATGCAGCGATGTCTCGCGAAGGAGCTGCCCGCGCCGATTTTTATCCTCGGGTTACTTTGAATGGACAGGCGGGTTGGCAGGCCGATCCTGCTTCTCGAGTTGGACGCGGATCCTCGGGATTTTGGTCACTCATGCCCAGCATCGACATTCCTCTTTTTGATGCGGATCGTCGTAATGCCAATTTAGAATTGGCTCGTTCGGAAATTGAAATCGCGGGGGCTAATTGGCGTAAAGCTGTTCTCAATGCATTCCGTGAAGTGGAAGATAGTTTGGTGGATTTACGTGAACTCGCCGTACAGGTCGATTTAGCTCAGCGTGTTTTGGAGGCGACGAAGGACCGTTACCAAAACGCGCAAACACGATTTGCTGCTGGCGTAGCCAATGAAATGGAAGTCGTCGTGGCTCAGCGCGATGTCGCGATGGCTCGTCGCACCTACGTGCGCTTAGAGCTCGAACGCTGTCAGGCTTCGGTAAGATTGATTGCCGCTACGGGTGGTGGTTGGACACAGTCGCCAAATACTCCCTAATTTTTTATGTCTCAACCACACATTCCCCAAAAAGCTCCTATTCCTGTTCTTGTTGAAGCTGGGAAAACTTATTATTGGTGCTCTTGTGGCCATAGTAAGTCGCAACCATTTTGTGATGGAGCTCACAAAGGTTCGGCGTTTGCACCAGTTCCTTATAAAGCCGAAGCCAATGGCACGGTTTATTTCTGTGCCTGTAAGCACTCTAAGAAGGGCGCCTTGTGCGACGGATCGCATAAATCCCTTTAGTTTCTTTGTGGGTTAAGTGATTTTCGGCATTTAACTTAAATAATCTCTCTGAATTCATCTGGTTCGAGATTTGCTAACGAGTGGAATCGGGTTAGTTTACATTTGTGCTTAGCCTTATTCAAATCGCCCGTGTTCTCGTCGGAGGCACTATTTTTGCCACGGGCTTGGTAGGCTTTGTTTTACCTTTTATCCCCGGAATCCCGTTACTTATTCTTGGAGCTAGCATTGGGTTAACCTGGCACCCCAAGGGTTTACGAATTTGGCGACGGATGAAATCAAAAGCGCTTCGGATCTTTTTTAAGAAGAAGCCCGACGCTTTGAAGACTTAACATTTTTATTCTGATCAACCCGAGAGGAAAAAGACCCCATCGGGATTAACTTCCGCCGTTGATCGCAATAACTGACGAAAAGTTCATCATTGATGATGTAGTAAATAGCGTCCTGTTTAAAGAGCAGTCCGATGTCACAGGCGTCATCGAAGGTCAGGGGGGTCAGCCAGCCATCTTCAGCATGAGCAGGATTTTTAACTGAGTAGCCAGTAATCCGATAAATTTTTACCCCTAATTTTTTTAGAAAAGTTTTTAACTTTATATCTGCGCGTTTGTTCCGAGTG
>CANHRV010000040.1 GCA_947463395.1 Opitutia bacterium
GCGCAATGGCGGCATCGACTAATACCGTTTCGGCTGCGTTACAGGCGCTGGGACGCTGACATTTGGCGTTGAGGATGATTTCCTGGGCCATTTTTAGGTCAGCTTTGGCGTGTACATAAACATGACAGATTCCCGCATCGTGTTTAATGACAGGTACGCGAGCGGATTGGACAACGGCTTCAATTAATCCAGGCCCGCCTCGAGGGACGATAATATCAACGATTCCACGCAAAGAACCTAGAGCAGGAACCGCTTCCCGATCCGTGAAAGGAAGTAAGGTGACGGCCGCCGTAGGAAGTCCAAGAGCTTTTAATCCCGTCGAAAAAGAGTGAGCCAAGGCGAGGTTGGTTTGAAGTGCTTCGCTGCCACCGCGTAAAATGCAGGCATTGCCAGATTTAAGGCATAAGGCTGCGGCATCAACGGTAACGTTAGGACGCGACTCAAAAATAATAGCCACTAAGCCGATAGGCACGCGACGGCGGACGATTTTAAGACCGTTGGGACGACTCCATGACTCAGTAATTTCTCCAACAGGGTCAGGTAAATGAGCCACATCTTCACAGGCAACAGCGATGGCCTCTAAACGTGAAGCGTCTAACCGCAATCGATCAATCATGGCTTCACTTAATCCTTTGGTTCGAGCGGCGTTTAAGTCTTGCGCATTGGCGGCGAGAATTTTTTCCGCATCCCCTCGGATAGCTTTAGCGGCAGCCAGCAAGGCTTGGGTGCGTTTCTCGCTGCTAGAGAGGGCGACCTCACGAGCCGCTTTTTTGGCGGCGACGGCTAAAGCGGTGACACTGGTTAATAAATCACTCATTGCAGAGAGAAATGGGTACCAATTTTTTTCTTGGCTGCTAGCTCCAGCAGAACGTTTTTGCGTCGCCCATTAGCGATAATCGTATCGACACCCCCTTCCGCGGCAATTTCCGCAGCTTGTAATTTGGTTATCATGCCACCGACATTACGTTCCGAACCTGCACCACCAGCGAGTGAGCGAATGGATTGGTCGATTTTTTTGACGATGGGAATGAGTTTACCAGAGCCATCGGCTCTGGTCATCAATCCATCAATCCCAGAAAGAATGATTAACAAATCAGCTTCAATGAGTGTAGCCACATAAGCCGAGAGACGATCATTGTCGCCGACTTTAATTTCCTCATCAGCAATCGCGTCGTTCTCGTTGATAATGGGAATAAACTTTTTTCGAGAAAGTAATAAGTCGATGGTGGCTCGAGCATTGCGGGTACAAGCACGGCTATCGAGATCCCAATAGGTGAGTAGCATTTGTGCGCTAAGCAGGTGGTGTTTCGCGAAATTTTTTCCGTAGACTGACATCAACTCAGGTTGTCCAACGGTAGCGCAGGCCTGCAGTTCTCGGGCGTCTCGAGGGCGCTTATTAAGTTTCATGGCTGTCATCCCGGCAGCGACCGCTCCAGAGGAAACCAAGACTACTTCAATTCCGCATTTGGTCAGAGCGGCTACTTGATCGGCGATGCGTGCGATTTGTGCACGGTCGACCTTGCCGTCTTTGCGAGTCAGCAAACCGGAACCTAATTTAATAACCCATCGTTTAGCCATAAGCAGAGAGCAAACTGTGCGGATGAAATCCGCCCCTGTCCAGCGTCAGAGTAATGAACCTGTCTGAGGTGGGGGTAGTAAACCGAGGGCACGCCAGCCTTTTTCGCTTAAAACACGACCTTGAGGTGTTCGCGAAACGTACCCTTCTTGCACGAGAAATGGTTCATGGACTTCTTCGAGGGTGTGGGCGTCCTCCCCGATGGCGGCAGCGATACTATTCAATCCAACGGGGCCACCTTGATGTTTTTCTGCCATGGCACGAAGGAAACGATGATCCATATCGTCCAGTCCGTTTTGATCGATTTCTAATAACTCTAAAGCAGCAGCGGTGATGGCCGCATCGGCTTTTCCGCTCGCTCTTTCTAGGGCATAATCGCGAGTGAATCGCAAAAGATTATTGACGATACGAGGTGTTCCGCGAGCTCTTCGAGCCACTTCTTGGGCTCCTGCTTCATCGAGCGAAAGATTGAGCAACTTAGCATTACGTTGCACAATAGAAAGCAACTGTTCGCGGGTGTAATAATCTAAACGCGTTTGTAAGGTGAAGCGACTCCTTAATGGGGCAGTGAGTAAACCCGTTCGCGTGGTCGCTCCGATGAGCGTAAAAGAGGGGAGATCGAGACGCACGCTCCGTGCGTTTGGCCCCTGATCAATCATAATATCGATGCGAAAATCTTCCATCGCCGAGTAGAGAAATTCTTCAACAGTTTTGGGGATGCGATGAATTTCATCGATGAAAAGAATTTCTCCTTCCTGTAAACTGGTCAGTAAGCCAGCTAAATCAGAAGCCTTCTCAACTACTGGACCTGAAGTGACTCGAATAGGTCGACCCATTTCCTGTGCGAGAATCATCGCTAATGTGGTTTTACCTAACCCAGGAGGTCCGTGGAGTAAGATATGGTCGAGTGTGCGATTCTCGCGCAAGGCGGCACCCACCATCACGCGTAATCGTTCGACGGTGCGTGGTTGACCCACGAAGTCATCCAACTTGGGTGGACGGAGCGATTGATCAAGCAGGCGATTGGGTTCAGCCATCTTGGATTGTCCAGAGGAAGCGGATGATGAGGATGGATCCTTGGCGCTCGCCATGACCTCTACCGTGTAGAGAACCTCGTCTTTGGCAACCCTCAGTCCTCGGCAAAACCTTTGGGCATTGCCGAAGCGGGGAGGCGCTCGATATCAGCTCCTAAGGCTTGTAGTCTTTCTTCAAACTTTTCGTACCCTCGATCGAGGTGGTAAAGACGTTGTACCCAAGTCTCACCTTGAGCGGCTAGACCAGCAAGGATGAGCGCCGCTGAGGCCCGCAAATCGGATGCCATCACAGGTGCGCCCGAGAGGGGTTGATTGCCCGTGATGGTTGCGGTGGCTCCCTCGAGGGAAATTTTAGCACCCATTCGTTGCAGTTCTGCATTGTGCATGAAACGCGAAGGATAAATTTTTTCGGTAATCGTGCTTTGTCCATTCACCAAACACTGCAAGGCGGTGAATTGAGCTTGGAGATCGGTCGGAAATCCAGGGTAGGGTGCTGTGGTGATAGACACCGCATTTTGGGGATAGCCAAAAGCACGGATGTAATCGGGTCCAATTTCTATGCCAACACCTGCTTCCTTTAACTTATCTAAAAAAGATTTAAGATGTTTGGGTTCGGCTCGTTTGACCGTGACATCTCCCCCCGTCATTGCTCCAGCGACCAAATAGGTGCCTGTTTCAATGCGATCGGGAATAACGGAGTGCTCACATCCATGCAGTGTTTTCACGCCGTTAATGGTGATGGTGTCGGTTCCTTGTCCTGTAATCTGAGCTCCCATTTTAATCAGAAGAGAACAGAGATCGACGATTTCGGGCTCTTGGGCGGCGCTTTCAATCACCGTTGTTCCTGGAGTCGTTACCGCAGCCATAATCAGATTGGCTGTACCGGTGACCGTTGTTCCCATCGGGCCAGCGAGATTGACTCGACGGCCTTGTGCTTTTTGTGCGTCAACGGCGACGACACCGCCTTCTACTTTAACCTGACAGCCGAGAACTTCGAGTCCTCTCAAATGTATATCAATCGGACGAGCTCCGATAACACACCCTCCAGGAATCGCGATTTCAGCTTGGTGAAGTCTTCCAATCAGTGCTCCCAGTAAACAAACGGAGGCCCGCATTTTGCGGACTAATTCATAAGGCGTTTGATGATGGATATTTTGCGCACGAATAACCCACGTTCCCTTTTCGGGGTTTGAAACTTCCGCTCCTTGGTGACGAAGAATTTCCGCCATAAAGCGGATGTCGCTCAAATCAGGAACATGGCGAATGGTAACCTGTTCTGAAGTTAATAAAGTAGCGGCTAAAATAGGCAGGGCGGAATTTTTGGAACCGGAGGCTTCCACAGTGCCCAATAATTTTTTACCTCCTCGAATGCGTGCAACTTGCAACATCTTTACTAAAAGCAGGGGCGCCATTGGCGCCCCCGTTTACTTTAGCCTTCGCGAGGACCTTGGTGGCGATGACCACGATCGCGTCGAAAATCACCGCGACCTCGAGGACCGCGATCACGACCAGGACCGCCCGATTGACGATGTCCGCGGAAATCGCGTCGAGGGGGGCGTGGTCCGCGACGAGGTTGTTCGCCTTTGGACTGTGGAACGAAAACGGCTTTATCGGGTATGCCGAAAAGTGAAGCGAGTTTACGTTTCAGGTTTGCCCAAAAACCAATCGGGGCCTGGACGGGAATCACAACTTGCTCTACTTGTAAGCGTGGACGCTCAGGGCGTGGTTCGCGTGGCTCGCGACGTGGACGCTCGAAACGTTCACGACGTGGTTCACGTGGCTCTCGTGTCTCGGCGATTGATTCACTCGACACTGAAGTTGGCTCACGTCGTGGGCTAACTTCAGCGACAGGTTTTTTCGCTAACTCGCCCGAGATGTTTTCGGTAGCGAGGGATGGATTTTCAATCACACCGATGGAGGGTCGGCTGGTTTCGGATTTTCCATTGAAGCCACTTTTGGCTGGGGTGCCACGACGACCAAATTGCTTTGGTTGTGTCGGAGATCCAGGTTTTACGGATGGCTCGGAAGAAGCACCAATCACAGAAAGTGGAGGAAGGTCTGCATGAGCAGATTCAAGCTTTGATTCGGTGATGCGTGGTGCTGGATTGCTGGGAGCTGCGGGAGAGGCAGCTGAGGGGGCGGGGTTAGTTTCCTGCCCATTGTTTTCTGGGTTCATTTTATCTTTGGATGTGGAGGATACAAAAGTATCCCCTTGTTGAGGGCCACAACTCCGTTGTGGAGTGAGGCTGGGTAATCGGTTTTTAGTGGCTTTAGGCCTTAAGAAGGGACCGATTGATACCAAAACAGATGTTTTGGACCTTGATGAATAAATCCCCCCTCTCTAATTAACAATAAGAAACTCCCTTTTACCTAAAATAGGGCTAATAAAGAGGAAAATATCCTGTTTTACCTCAGGTTAGAGGGTTCTTAACGGGTTTCGTCGGTGAATCGTTGTTCTCGAATTAAGGTAATTTTAACCGTACCTTGGAAAGAGAGTTCTTTTTCAATCGCTTCCTTAATTTGGCGGAGCAATTCAGCGGCTTTGAAGTCATCGACCTTGCCAGGATCCACGGTGACACGAAATTCGCGACCCGATTGGAATGCGTAAGCTTCTCGAACACCTTCGAATCTTAGAGCTAACTCTTCGAGACCTTTCACGCGCTGAACATAACTTTCAATGGTTGAGGTACGTGCTCCCGGACGAGATCCAGAAATGGCATCGGCAATCATGACGAGAGGGGCATAAAGACTCTCCGCTTCTACTTCACGATGGTGAGCGGCGACGGCGTTGATGACCCGAGCGTCTTCTCCAACTCGACGCAATAATTGAGCTCCGACTAAAGCATGGCTGTTTCCTCTTTCGGCTTCGATGGCTTTACCTAGATCATGTAAAAGACCTGCTCGTTTAGCAGGAACAGGATCGATGCCAATTTCTGAGGCCAACATCGCACAAAGTTGTGCACACTCAATCGAGTGAGCGAGAGTGTTTTGATTAGCCGAAAGACGGAAGTGAAGACGACCTAAAAGTTCTTCGACGCGTGGATCCATTGGAGCGAGTCCTAAATCTCTCACCGCATCACGTCCTAGTCGCTGGGTTCGACGATTGATTTCATCCGTCGCAGATCGGGTTAAATCTTCAATGAGGGTAGGGGTGACTCGACCATCTTTAACAATGTTTTGCAGGGCGATTTTGGCGATTTCGCGACGAACGGGATCAAAGCAAGAAACCACAACGATACCTGGAGTTTCATCGATAATCAATGTGGTGCCGGTGGCTTGCTCGAAGCTACGTATATTTCGTCCATCTCGACCAATCAGGCGACCCTTCATTTCTTCCGAAGGAATTTCTACTGAAACGGCGGTGGCCTCCTGTGAGGTTTGAGTGGCCAAACGTTGCATCGTCGACAGAAGAATTCTACGGGCTTCATCAGCGACTTCCTGTTCGGTTTGATCCAGTTTCTCGTGTCTTAAATTTCGTGCCTCGGCTTCGTAATTCTTTTGCAAGAATTCTAAGACTTTTTGTTTGGCTTCTTCGGGCTTGATGCCGGAGAGGCGGAGTAATTCTTGTTGCAGAAATTCACGCTGCCTTTCGTTGGCGATTTTTAATTCCTGTACCGCTGTGGCTTCTACCTTAGCTGCAGCGAGTAAGCGGTGGGCTTCGCGATTAGCATCGTGGGCTTGGGCTTGAACTTCTGCTGCCTCGACGGAAGCAGCACGTCGAGCGAGTTCGATTTCATTCTTTAAACGTGCTTCTCGTAAATCTCCGAGAGTCGACTCGCGCCACTTAGCGACCGCATAAGCCACAATCGCGCCCGAGGAAAAGGCGACGGAGGCAAGGATACTGAGGTCGGTTGAAACAGCCACGGGGAGTTGTCTATTTGGCGTGTGGTTTAAAGTTTAGAAGCCTTGCATTTTATCGACTTTCGTCGCAAGCCCTTTCCAGAGTTTGCCTTGCACAATGAGTTTTTAGCCATTTATTTACATCATGTCCCCGATGATAAAAGAGTCAAATTCTCAAGCGTCTGCTTGGTGGGACAAATTCGCTAACTTTTCATGGCGAACGGATTGGACGCAGGTTTTGATTATCTTTTTCCTCAGTTCTCTGGGTGTTGTAGCGATAAATTCGGCAGGAAGTTATCGTCAGTCTAATTATGCTGAATCGCAGATGATTTTTTTATTTATTGGATGGGTGGCTTACTGGGGGCTCTCTTCTTTGGATTATCGTATTTTACGAGTTCACGCTCGACGAATTTTTATTATCGGGATTGTTCTGCTTTTGCCTGTTTCGCTTTGTGCTTTGGCTAAAGTGGATATCGGCAATTTTATTCGTGGCGTTTACGGGGCGCGACGCTGGATGGATTTTGGCCCTTTCTCCATCCAGCCCTCGGAATTTGCCAAGGTGACAACGCTGATTTTTATCGCCCATCTTTTGGCCCTTCATCCGATTGGATCGATTCGCACAACATGGCTCACGGCTTTGAGGGTGATGGGTGCCGCCATGGTCCCCTTTTTCTTGATTTTTGTGCAACCTGACTTAGGTTCTGCTCTTATCTACCTTCCGCTGTCATTTGCCTTACTTTATGTTGCCGGCCTGAGTCTCAGGTTTTTCTGGGTGGCAGGCGTCAGCACCCTTATTTTATTTGCAGTCGTGGCGGTTGATTTAGTTTCTTACGCTTCGGTGGTTTCCAACTACTCAAAGGAGAATCCCGATGATCGAAACCCAGCGAAAGCCGTGCGTGGTAAATATGAAGCGGACTCTTGGTTTTTCCTGCTAAAAGATTATCAGCGCGAGCGTTTGATGTCCTTTGTTGCTCCCTCGGTAATCGACCCTCGGGGTCTGGGGGCGACTTGGAATGTTCGCCAAGCGGTTATTGCTGTCGGGCGAGGGGGCCTTGCTGGTCAAGGCATCGGAATGGGTACGCAAGCTAAGTTTGGTTACTTGCCCGAAGCCGCGGCACATAACGATTTTCTCTTTTCTGGTATGGCCGAAGAAATCGGATTCGTTGGCGGTTCTTTGGTTATTGGCAGTTTTGCTTTATTATTTTGGCGAATCTTTCGCACCGCCGCCAAAGCGGCGGATCGTTTCGGTTCCTTATTAGCTGTGGGTACTGCCGTGGTGTTGGGCACTCACGTACTAATTAATATCGGAATGAATATTGATTTAATGCCCGTTACGGGTGTTCCACTACCTTTCCTCAGTTACGGGGGGTCCTTTGTGCTTAGCTGTTTTCTGCTTCTTGGATTAGTCCAAAGCATTCATCGACATTCGGTTGATGACGGCCAACGCAAAGGCTCTTCGGCTGTGGCTTTTAACGCCTAACCGAAAATGTCTGACACAAACGAATCTGAAGAACCTCTCGATGA
>CANHRV010000041.1 GCA_947463395.1 Opitutia bacterium
GTACAGCCACACGAATCGAGGGTTCAGACCTTGCGGCAGTTGCTGAAGAAACCATCAGTCGTCACCGCCTCGCTTTCCCCGATCGCGTCGAGCACCCCCAAACACTTGAAGTGGGTGGAGATTATCAATGGCGCAATGAAGGCGAAGGTCACCTCTTCAGCCCTCAAGTCATTCACTCCTTACAAAAGGCAGTGCGCACGGGTAATTACGAAACCTTCAAGACCTATTCTAATCTGGTAAATCAACAGATGCAGCAAATCTTCACGCTGCGTGGATTGCTTGAGCTCAAACCTCAGAAATCGATCCCCATTGAAGAGGTTGAAAGCATCGAAAACATTCTCAAGCGCTTCAAATCAGGTGCGATGAGCTATGGCTCGATTTCGAAAGAAGCTCACGAAAGTCTCGCTATCGCCATGAACCGTATCGGTGGAAAATCGAATACCGGTGAAGGTGGCGAAGACCCCGAACGCTTTACTTGGACGAATGAACGTGGCGACTCCAAGAACTCGGCTATCAAACAAGTCGCCTCTGGCCGATTTGGTGTAACTAGCCTCTACCTCACCCAAGCGCGTGAGCTCCAAATCAAAATGGCTCAAGGCGCTAAGCCTGGTGAAGGTGGACAATTACCTGGTGGTAAAGTCTACCCTTGGATTGCCAAAGTTCGTCACTCCACCCCTGGCGTTGGACTCATCTCTCCTCCCCCTCACCACGACATTTATTCCATCGAAGACCTCTCGGAATTGATTCATGACCTGAAGAATTCCAATCGCGCTGCTCGCGTTAGTGTGAAATTGGTTTCTGAAGTCGGTGTCGGAACCATCGCCGCTGGTGTAGCCAAAGCTCACGCCGACGTGGTTCTCATTTCTGGTTTCGATGGTGGCACGGGAGCTTCTCCTCAAACCTCCATCAAACACGCTGGCTTACCTTGGGAACTCGGTCTCGCCGAAACCCACCAAACCCTCCTGCTCAACAACCTGCGTTCTCGCATCGTCGTTGAGACCGATGGTCAATTAAAGACTGGTCGTGATGTCGTTATCGCTGCCTTGCTGGGAGCTGAAGAATTTGGTTTTGCGACCGCTCCGCTCGTCTCTCTGGGCTGTATCATGATGCGCGTTTGCCACCTGAATACTTGCCCCGTCGGTGTTGCCACTCAAGACCCCGAGTTGCGCAAGAACTTCACGGGTGATCCTGAGCATGCCGTAAACTTCATGCGCTTTATCGCTCAAGAAGTTCGCGAACTCATGGCTCAACTTGGATTCCGTAAACTCACTGACATGGTGGGTCGCACCGACATCCTCGAGCCTCGTCACGCGGTCGCTCACTGGAAAGCGAAAGGTATCGACCTCTCGAAGTTACTCTATTCACCCAAAGTGGGACCTGAAGTCGGACGTTATTGCACGGAAGTACAAGACCACGGACTCGAGAAATCTCTCGACCTCACCGAAATTCTTCCAAAGTGCAAAGACGCCATCGAAAAAGGTCAAAAGGTTTCTCTCACCTTGCCCATCAAGAACACTCACCGCGTGGTTGGTACTATCTTGGGCAATGAAATCACCAAGAAGCACTGGCAAGGACTGCCCGAGGGCACAATCCAACTCAACTTCAAGGGAAGTGCTGGTCAAAGCTTGGGAGCTTTCGTACCTCCAGGCGTGACCATCACCCTCGAGGGCGACGCTAATGACTACGTTGGTAAAGGCCTCTCTGGTGGTAAGATTATCATCAAACCCGATGAAAAGGCGACCTTCGCTGCTGAAGAAAATATTATCGCTGGCAACGTGGCTCTTTACGGAGCGACCTCGGGCGAAGTCTTCATCCGCGGTGTTGCTGGTGAACGCTTTGCTGTTCGCAATTCAGGCGTTACCGCTGTCGTCGAAGGCGTGGGTGACCACGGCTGCGAATACATGACAGGTGGACGCATCGTCGTTCTCGGTGAAACTGGCCGTAATTTTGCCGCTGGCATGAGTGGCGGTGTGGCCTATGTCCTCGATGAAAAAGGTGACTTTGCTAAACACTGCAACACTCAGATGGTTGGCTTGGAAAAAGTGGAATCTCAAGACGTCGAGTCCTTAAAAGAACTCATTCAACGTCATGCTCAACTAACGGGATCCCAAAAAGCCGCTCGCGTCTTAGCCGACTGGAATTCTCTCTTGCCGAAATTCGTCAAGGTGATGCCCAAGGACTACAAGCGCGTCCTGCAAGCCATCGCTGCTGCTGAAGCCAAAGGTCTCAGTGGCGACGCGGCACTTAACGAAGCCTTCGAAATCAATGCCCGCGACGTTGCTCGCGTTGGCGGAGGTTAATTCATCAGCTCTTCATAAAACAAAACGTTTTTAAATATGGGAAAACCAACTGGATTTGTTGAATATCAACGCGAGTTACCTCCCGATCGCGATGCGATTACTCGTATTGGCGATTGGAAGGAAATTCATCACCACCATTCCGATGAAAAACTGCGCAAGCAGGGAGCACGTTGCATGGATTGCGGCGTCCCCTTCTGCCATACCGGAAAGTTAATCAGCGGCATGGCCAGTGGCTGCCCGATTAACAACCTCATTCCTGAATGGAATGACTTAGTTTATCGTGGTCTCTGGCGCGAAGCCTTGGATCGTTTGCACAAAACGAACAACTTCCCCGAGTTCACGGGTCGCGTTTGCCCAGCTCCTTGCGAAGGCTCCTGCGTCTTGGGCATCAACAACCCCCCTGTAACCATCAAGAATATCGAAGTCTCGATTATCGATAAAGGATGGGAAAATGGTTGGGTAATTCCTCGCCCTCCTGCCAAACGCACCGGCAAAAAAGTGGCTGTAATCGGTTCGGGCCCTGCCGGACTCAGTGCCGCGGCACAGTTAAATCACGCTGGACACAACGTTACTGTTTTCGAACGCGCTGATCGTCCTGGTGGACTCTTAATGTACGGTATTCCCAATATGAAGCTGGATAAGAAAGAAGTCGTACTTCGTCGTATCCGCCTCTTGGAAGATGAAGGCGTAACCTTCAAATGCGGTGTCAATGTGGGCGTCGATATTACGGCGGAAAAACTCCGTAAGGATTTTGATGCAATCGTTATTTGCACTGGTGCAACGAAACCTCGCGATCTGCCTATTCCCGGTCGCGAAGGCAAAGGCATCCATTTCGCGATGGATTTCCTTTCCGCCAATACCAAGACCATTCTTGATGACGCTAAAGCCCCCAATTACATCAGCGCCAAAGGTAAAGACGTGGTGATTATCGGTGGTGGTGATACGGGAACAGATTGCGTTGGCACTTCGCTTCGTCACGGATGCAAGTCGGTGACTCAGGTAGAAATCATGCCTAAGCCCGCTTTGACCCGTCAAAAAGACAATCCTTGGCCCGAATGGCCCAAGACTTACAAAGTCGATTACGGACAAGAAGAAGCGGCTGCTAAATTCGGTGCCGATCCCCGCGTTTACGTAACCACCGCTACGAAGTTTGAAAACGACGAACAAGGTAATGTGAAAGCGGTTCACACCGTTCAAGTGGAATGGAAGAAAAACGAGAAAGGTCAGTTCGTTCCTCAAAACGTTCCTGGTACGGAAAATGTTATGCCAGCTCAACTCGTCTTACTGGCAATGGGCTTCCTTGGACCCGAGCAACCTCTTCTGGACGCCTTGAATGTCGAGCGCGATGCTCGTACAAACATTAAAGCGGAACACGAAAAGTATACGACCAGCTTGCCCGGCGTCTTCGCTGCAGGCGACTGTCGTCGTGGACAAAGTCTCGTGGTCTGGGCCTTCAATGAAGGCCGCGGTGCCGCTCGCGAATGCGATCGCTACCTGATGGGTGTGACGGAGCTTCCGTAATCAGCTAACCACCTCTACTCAAGAGCCCGATTCAGCCGAATCGGGCTCTTTGTTTGGGATGGGACACTATTAATCATTGGATTGCCCAAATCGGTTGGCTTGGTTTAGGTAATGTCGTGGCTCCTCCTTCCCTCGACTCTCTCAAAGAAATCGCCCTGAGCACCTCCCATGCGGCAGGGGATCTTTTAGAACAGGGTGCCTCACGAACCATTAACGCCGAAACGGATGATGATGTTAAAATGCAAGCAGACGTGGATTCGGAGAACCTCGTTCGCGAACGACTCAAATCAACGGGGCTTCCGGTTATCGGAGAAGAACTCGGGGGCGACTCTGCTCTTTTCGAAAGCCAAGAGCTCTACTGGGTGGTCGATCCGTTAGACGGAACCTATAACTACCTTCGGCATCAACCCTGCACCTGCGTTTCCCTCGGTCTAATGCAGGGGAAAAATCCTGTCTTGGGAGTTATCTATCAATTTACAGCTAAAAAAACCTGTCTCGGTATCCCTGGAGAAGGCACTTTTATTAACGGTAAAAAAATAAAACCTGCTTGGGCAACGAAGACAGCGGATGCCTGCATCATGACTGGCTTCCCGGCGGCAGCAGATAAAACAGGTCCAGCGATGGAAATTTTTCTGCGTGAAGTTTCGCGCTACAAAAAGATTCGCATGATTGGATCAGCTGCTCTGGCTCTAGCCTACGTGGGCGAAGGCGTAGCCGACACTTATTATGAGTCAGCCACCAACCTTTGGGATGTCGCAGCGGGTCTCGCCATCATCAAAGCATCGGGTGGCTACTATCGCCTAATTCCGACCGGCAAGAAGCCCTTGAACTTCGATTTATGGGCCTCAGCACGCGAGGAGTGGACACGTTAAATAAACCTTCGCCGTCGACATTACCCAAAAGATTTCTTATACCAACCACATGATTTCCAATCCTGTCTCCTCCCTATCTTTTGAAGGTAGCGCGAAACATTACGCGGAATCGATTCTCGGTCAAAATTACGGTGGTGGAAAAGAATTAGGTTTTTGGCTAGCGGTGGCGATGGTGGTCATCTACGTACCCCTGCTCGGCCGTTTGGCAGCCAAACACTTCTTTGGCAAAGACGGTAGCCTCGTCAGTATTGGACTCACCGGCATCGTATCCATTGCCCTCACTTTTGCGACCATTTGCATGGCAGAAACCAGCCTTTCCACCTTCGTCCCTCCTGCCATCGAAACCTTGGTGATTTCACTCTGCACTGGCACCGTGGTACTCCTCGTGGCCAGTGCCGCTGGACAGGTCTTAAGCATGTCATTCGGCCCCTCTCTTGGCCTGCAATTGATTTTTTGGAATATCGTCTTCCTCGCTAACTTAGCGACCAAGTTCCTCACCGATTTCTGGAAACATTTCTGAGTTCAACCCGTCGCCTGCAATCCAGCGGCAATCGCGTTGAGCGACAGGAGCATTTGCGGAAGAAGAACATCCGCATCTTTTTTATCTCCTTCGAGTAACTTCTTGCGCCAATCTTTTAGGAGAGCGACTTGTTGCTCGTGGAGCAAATCAATCGCCGATTCACGCAGGTTAATAACTTTTCGCAAACGCGGACGACCCTCGGTGAGCTTTGAATCCGAAAGCTCATTGAGCATTTTACGCGTCAGAGAATGTTCAGCCAAGATACGTTTTAAGAAAGTATTTCGCAATTTGCGATCGGTGACCATCGAACCATAAAGTCGCATCATACTGCGATTCGCTGCCATAACGCTCGTGGAAGCATTCTTCAGCATGTAACGCAAGGGAGGCCATTCATCGTACTGCTCCTTAAGAAGTTCATAACCCTTGGGGTCCTCCTCGCGGAGGCGAGCGAGTGCCGTACCAACACCGTACCAACCGGAAAGGTAGAAACGAGCCTGACTCCAAGAGAAGACCCACGGAATCGCCCGTAAATCCTCAAGGGAAGCAGCTCCGGTTCGACGAGAAGGCCGAGAACCAATACGACTCGATTCAATCACATCAATCGGAGTAACCAAGCGGAAGAATTCAATAAAGCGAGGAGTCTTGATCAATGACTGATACTCTTCTCGCGAAAATTCAGCCAATCGATCCATGACCTTACCGAGTGCAGGGCTGTTTTTCTTTTCCACTTCATCAAGCAAGGTATGCTGAGTAACACCTGCAGTCAGGAGCTCTAAATTATTTACGGCCGTAATATGATTAGCATATTTCTGAGTAATACTTTCACCCTGCTCCGTAACACGAATCTCACCGTTGATGCTACCCTGTGGAAGCGCATCAATAAAGCGGTGCGTTGGGCCCGCACCACGTGAAATTGTACCGCCTCGGCCATGGAAGAAAACAATGCGAACTCCATGCTTCTCCCCCACTTTGGTGAGATTTTGTTGAGCACGGTAGAGATTCCACAGCGATGCAAGAATACCTCCGTCTTTGTTAGAATCGGAATATCCGATCATCACTTGCTGCGTTAAACCATCCGTTAAGCCAAGATCCCGACGCATCTCAATCGTACGGCGGGTTACGGGGTGAGATAGAAAATCATCTAAGATTTGTGTGCTTCGCTCTAAATCGCCAATGGTTTCAAAAAGAGGTACGACGGGCAGTAAACAATAGGTGTTTTCGACTCCGCCTGCCATCAAACCTCCTTCTCGCGCCAATAAATAGACTGAAAGTAAATCGGAAACCGAGCGCGTCATACTCACAATCAAAGAACCTAAACCTGCCGACCCATAATCCTTAATATGTTCAGCCAAACCTCGGTAACAACGAATCACCGCATCGGCTTCGTTGCCTACTTCTTCTTGAGTACTAACAAAAGGACGGGTCGAACGAAGCTCGGAATCCAAGAAACCGAGTCGTCGAGATTCATCCCATTGGGGATAGTCAGTATCATCTAAACCAGCCGCCGACATCAACTGTGCGATGGCTCGATCATGGAAGGCACTGTTTTGACGAATATCCAAGGTCGCCATATGGAACCCAAAACAACGCAAGAAACGAATCAGCGGATCCAGCTCATAACGGGCAATCTGCCCCGCACCCACTTCGGCCAGAGTTTCTCGCAAGAAAAGTAAGTCAGCTAAAACACCTTCAGGGGTTTTGTGAGCGTATGCTGGAATCTCGCCGGTAACAGGAGGAAGACGGAGGCGGATTAAATTGATATACTGTCGCCAGGTTTCACCAAGGTTTCGCGCTAAGGCTTGCTCACCCGCCTCACCGAGAGCAGCAGCATGCTTCGTTACTTGCTTACTAAACACAGCGGGAGGCTCCTGTAAATGATCTCCAAGGGACAAACGTTGTCCGAGCGTCTCGAGACGTTCACCAATAATCGAAAGAGCCGTCGAACGGAATAACTGCAAGGCATGCAGCGTTACTTCAGCCGTAACCAAAGGGTGGCCATCACGATCACCACCAACCCAAGTTCCTAACGAAATATGCGGTAACGCATCGGGATGTGCGACATGTTCAGGAGAAAATCCTGCCTCTTCCCAAGACTGACGGAGACGCAAATCCATGCTGACCACCGCATCAGGAAAAACTTTAGAGAGGAAATAGTTGATATTGCGCAGTTCCGACTGCACATCGGGCTTTTGTTGGTAAAATTCACCCGTGCGCCACAGTCTTTCCAGAGCCACTTTGATTTCATCACGGATTGCACGCTGCTCCGCCTCCGTCCACATGCTGTTTTCTCGACGAACCAGTAGTTTGTAAATTTCTCGGTGAATCTCGAGAACCGTTGCACGTTTCGCTTCCGTAGGGTGTGCCGTTAAAACGGGCTCAATATGAATGCGATTTAAACGCTTAGCGACTTGCTTGTCAGTTAATCCAGCATCACGTAAACGATTGAGTGCACGACCCCACGAACCGGGATCTGAAGCCAGACCATATTTATCTTCACGTAAACGTTTAGACTGAGCCGAGGCATTTTCCTCGACCATGTTTAACAACTGAAAAGCAATCGAGTAAGCTTGGACACCTCGATAAGAAAATATCTGCACGCCACGTAATTTACGCTTTCCCATCCATGGAAGCGTGCCCGCTAAATCTTTGTGACCTAACTCTTCAAGAACTTCGACAAAACAGCCCATCATGAACGCGAGGTCGCGATCCACTTTTTTTAGGCCTCGAGCTAGGTCTTTGTTAATTA